>JANXUB010000071.1 GCA_025352105.1 Burkholderiales bacterium
TAGCTTTTTTCTGTAACCCTTATTGCATGGGGCTAAATCTCATAAATCAGCTTTTGTCGAGTATTTTGAAAAATACCGTCTAACCCAAGTGTATGGTGGCTTTCGGTACAAAGCTGAAGTAGTAAAGTCGCGATTTAAAGAGGCATCAGCAAGACACTACTGCGTTTTCCGGGCTGACTTGAAGCAAGACGCTTGCTCCCGGAAATTCGAAGTGCCGTTTCCAGCCTACCGCTACACTTTCGCCCCATGCAATCCGTCACCGTCAAACCCACGCGCCGCGTCCTGCTCGGCATCACCGGTGGCATCGCCGCTTACAAATCCGCCGAACTGACGCGCCTGCTCGTCAAATCGGGCCGCGAAGTCACCGTCGCCATGACCGCTGCCGCGCGCGAATTCGTCGGCCCCGCCACTTTTCAGGCGCTCTCCGGCCATCCCGTATTCATTGATTTGTGGGATGCGCGCCCGGACAACGGCATGGCGCACATCGAACTGACGCGCACGAACGACATCATGCTCATCGCGCCCGCCTCGGCCGATTTCCTCGCGCGCCTCGTGCATGGCCGCAGCGACGATCTGCTCGCCACCACCGTCCTCGCGCGCACCATCCCGCTCATCGTAGCGCCCGCGATGAATCTGCAAATGTGGCAAAACCCCGCCACTCAGCGGAACGTCACCACACTTAAAGCCGACGGCGTTCACGTCATCGGCCCCGGCAACGGCGATCAGGCCTGCGGCGAAATCGGCGATGGCCGCATGCTCGAACCCGCCGAAATCATGGCCGCGCTCGAAGCCTGGGCGCAACCCAAATTGCTCGCGGGCAAGCGCGTGCTAATCACCGCCGGCCCCACGCAGGAAGCCATCGACCCGGTGCGCGTGATCACCAATCATTCCAGCGGGAAAATGGGCTACGCGCTCGCGCAGGCCTGCGCCGATGCCGGCGCGCAGGTAACGCTAGTCACTGGCCCCACGCACCTCGCCACGCCCTATGCCGTTGACCGGGTGAACGTGACCAGTGCTGAGCAAATGCTCGCCGCAGTCGTTGCCGACATCGACGAAGCCGACATCTTCATCGCTGTCGCCGCCGTCGCCGACTATCGCCCCGCCAACAGCGCTGAACAAAAAATCAAAAAGACCGACAGCGGCTTGACAATCAACCTCGAACCAACGGTGGACATCCTCGCCAAAATCGCCAAGTACCCACGCAAAGGCGCAGGCAAAACCGGCACACCGCCGTTCTGCGTTGGCTTCGCCGCAGAGAGCGAGAAGGTCGAGCAATACGGCGCTGAAAAGCGCGCCCGCAAGGGCATCCCGCTCCTCATCGCCAACCACGCTCAGAGCGCGTTCGGGGCCGACGAGAACGAAGTGACGCTTATCGATGAGACCGGCGCAGCGGGCGCAAAGCGGTTGCCGCGAATGAACAAGCTGGCGCTGGCGCGGGCGTTGGTGGGCGAGATTGCGGGACGGATACACAATCAGTGACGGCCAGGGAGCTTCGAGGCAGCGGGTGTGCGCCAACCTTGCAGAGTGGCCACTTACCCGGCACGGGCCATAATGGCGCATATCCTCCGCGAACGCGTTCGTCAAATGCCAACCAGTCTGAATCCCCACGCCCCAAGTCGCGATTCGCGCACTTTTGCCGCCTGCTGGTTGCCTGCGCATTGCTTGCCACTCAAGCAATTCAACTTTTTTTGTGGGTAGCAGCAAAACGTTCGGAGCAGTAACTGGATGATCACAAATTTTCGAATCGGAAACTTCAAGCGCCTACAAAATGCCGATCTCGAATTGGGCAGCGCCGCAGTATTCATCGGGCCAAACAATTCGGGCAAAACGACCGCTTTGCAAGCATTAGCGCTATGGGACATTGGGTGGCGACGTTGGGCAGAGAAGCGAGACAAAAGCGCAGCATCAGCGCGCTCTGGGGTCACGATCAATCGCCGGGATCTGTACGCCATACCCGTACCCAGCGCTAAACTTTTGTGGAACGATCTTCGTGTCAACGATACGTCTAAGGGAGCAGACGGTCAAAAGACTGAAAAGGTATATGTGACGCTTGAAGCATCGGGCGTTCACAGTGATCAACCGTGGTCTTGCGCGCTAGAGTTCTACTACGCCAACGAAGAATCGTTCTACTGTCGCCTCAAGTCCGGATCAGGCAGTGATGGCAAGGTTCCGGAGGGTGCGCGACAGCAGAAAGTAGTTTTCCTTCCGCCCATGTCCGGTCTTGCAGAGCGCGAGTACCGCAAAGAGGCGGGAGAAATTAGCGTATTAATTGGTGAAGGCCAGACGGCACAAGTGTTGCGCAACCTTTGTTGGCAACTGTTTTCAAAAGAGAACAAAACGGCTTGGCTTAGACTGGTTGAGCGAATCGAAGCGCTCTTTCATATTCGCCTTAACGAACCGCGCTATGTCAAAGAACGTAGCGAATTGATACTCAGCTATCGCGAAGCAAGTGGCGTTGAGCTTGACTTGTCGTCGTCAGGTCGCGGTTGTCAGCAAGTGTTGCTGCTATTGTCTTTCTTGTTGGCGAACCCGGGTTCCGTACTGCTGCTCGACGAGCCGGATTCGCATCTGGAAATCCTGCGGCAACGTGACGTGTACAACCTGATTACTGAGGTCGCCGCAGAGAACGGTTCGCAAATCGTCGCGGCCAGTCATTCCGAGGTTGTTTTGCAAGAAGCGGCTGAACGCGATGTTGTCATGGCATTTGTTGGCACTCCGCACCGCATCGACACTCGCTCTCGCGGCGCGCAGGTACGAAAAGCGTTAGAGAGTATTCGCATCACCGACTACTACCTTGCTCAGCAAAAGGGTTGGATGCTGTACTTGGAAGGTTCCACCGATTTAGCAATATTACGCAAGCTTGCCAAACGATTGGATCACCCGGCTTACGCGCTTCTAAATGACACTGTGCCAGTCTTTTATTTGGGCAGTAATAAACCACAGGAAGCGCGTGAACATTTTTACGGACTGCGCGAGGCTAAGTCCGATTTAGTAGGCTTCGCCTTGTTTGATCGCCTAGATCGAGAGCTTCAAGGCACGAACGCCTTTAATGAGTACATGTGGGCTTGCCGTGAAATTGAAAACCTCTTAATTTCTCGCGAGAGCCTTCGTGCATTCGTGCTTGCCGATCTCACTCGTAGCGACGATTTGATTGAACATGCTGAACGCGCGCGCCGCGTCGAAATATTGGACAACTGCGTCGAAGAACTGGAAAACGCGCTCCGCCTTACGAGCAGACCCAATCCGTGGGGACCCGATATCAAGGCCACTGATGACTTTCTAGATCCCCTGTTCAAGCTCTACTACGAGCGCCTGGGTACGCCTCAAAGTACATTTAAGCGCGACTATCACGGTCTTGCCGACGCAGTTCCTCTTGAAAGTTTGTCGTCACAGGTTGTCGAGGTGTTGGACGCGCTACTTGCTTTGTCGAAGCGTGCAAAGCCCGTTCAATAGCCTACCGGCCTAATTCTGTTTGCACATGTACTGGCACTATTGCCAAAGTAATCCAACCACGCCCAAAACCATCAACGCCGCGCCAAGCAACTTCTCTCTCAATTGCTCCTCTTTGAGCAGACGTGCGCCAAACGCCGCAGCAAACAGCATCGATATCTCGCGCAGCGGCGCGACGTGGCTGATGGGAGCGGTTTGCATGGCGTAGAGCACGAGGATGTAGGCGAGCGGGGATACCGCGCCGATGCCGAGTGCGTACTTGCCGTTCTTCTTCCATTCATCGCGCACTTCCCGGTAATTGCGAATGAACATGGGCAACATGAACACCATGCGCAGGCAGTTTGAAAAATACTGAAGCAGCAGCGGCGAGAGCGCCAGAAATTTCACCGAATAGCCGTCGAGTGCGGTGTACAGCGCGATGAACAAGCCCGTCGCCACGCCCCAGCGAATGCCTGCGCGCGAGCGATCGGTCGAGCCGCTGAGCAAGCGCAATCCGCCTGCGAGCACAAAGATGCCAGCGACGATGGCGAAAATGCCCAGCCCGGAAAAAAGATTCACGGCTTCACCGAAAAACACAATCGCTGTGAGGCTCGAAAGCAGCGGCCCGGTGCCGCGCGCGACGGGATAAACAACACCGTAGTCAGCGAGCTGATAGCCGCGTTGCAACGTAAGTGAATAGGCCAGATGCACGGCAGCGGAAACGGCGATGAAGAGCCATTGCTTCACGGTAATGTCAGCGACGAGCGATGGTGAATGCCACCACCACAGCAAAAACATCGGCGTGTACAGCGTCATCACCACGACGTTGCCAAGCAATACGAACGCCGCCCCTCCTCCGGATTTTTTTGCGAGCAGATTCCAGCTGGCGTGGAGTAGCGCGGCGAGGACGACCAAAAAGAAAGTGAGGAGTGTCACGCGCTGGCGGAGTTGTGCATCGTGGATGGCTCAGGCAATTCGTCAGCTTCTCGCCGAAAGCACTGTTTTACCCGGGTCGGCGACGAATGATCGCCATCGTCGACTTCGCATAAACGACTGCCATTTCAATGGGCGAGCGTCGTGGGCAGATCTGGCACGTTTCCCTGATCGACGTATCGCCGTACGTCTTGCGAGAAATTTGCAACTCCGGCGCGCGTCATGACCGGTTCAAGTGTGGAGGCATCAAGGACCGTGCGATTTTCGGCCCCGTCGCTCACCAGTGAGCGCAACGCGTCACGCAAACTACGAACGCCAGCAGAACCGCGACGGATCTCGGCATCCCAAACGGCAGCAAGGAGAAAGCCGCGGTCGTACACCTGTTTGTACGCGGCTTGATCACTATGGAAACGCTGCACAAGGGTCAGATACGGCTGCGGCGTGGTCACCGCAGCAAGTCGCTTCTGCGCCTCACGCAATTCGCGAGCCAAATGACCGGGCGCCCTAAAGCCACCGTCCTCAAGCAGACAATGGGTCACGTACTCGGTAAATCCTTCGCTGAACCAATACAAATCGGCCCCACGACGACCATACTGGCGAAGCATCTTTCTCGGTAGCCACGCGTGGTTTAACTCATGCATCCAGAGATACGTCAGCCCATCTCGCGGACGGTCCGCCGTGGCGAAGGTCAGAAATGCCGCACCAAAGGCCGAGCCTTTCAGCGAGCTGGAGGAGTCTCGAATCTCACCAAAGTAGACTAATGGCACATCGGTGCTGGCGCTGCCCCAATACTGCGCAATTGCGCCGTGCACGGCCATGAGGTCTTGGGCTAGCGCCTTGAAGTCGCGTCGCGCTGGCTCGTTACCTGACACAACCAAAGTCGCACGATTGCTGTCCCGGGTGCCGCCGCCTAAGCTTGGTGCATGGCTAACGTAGTCTCCCAGTAAGACGACGCTGGTGCCGATAGTCATCGGATGCCATGCAAATTCGACGACCGACCCCAAAGCCCCCAAATTGCTGTACGCCGTAAGCGCAGCTCCGTCTGCCGCGCGAAAAGTCATCGACGCTGTACGCGTTGTACTCGGGGACAGCATCGGAATGACAAAGGCCGTCCAGCCGAGCAGTCGCGCTCGCGCCGTGTCAATCGCCGGCAGATAGACACCCGCCAACATACTGCTGGCGTCTCTTGTCTCCGGGGGGGTCAGTGCATAGTGCAGGGTCACCCGGTCTCCGGTTTTGGCTGCAACCTTTATGTCGCCGCTACCTGCTCTGACAATGGACGCAGTCCCAATCGCACGCAGCTCGCGCACGCCGAGCTCGGCACCGACCGAGCCCGCATAGTCACCGGGCAGGCGAACGAGAGTTTCGCCGTCGCCGCTGCTAGTGAACGAAACGCTTATGTGCAGACAG
Organism: Burkholderiales bacterium; assembly: GCA_025352105.1. GTDB lineage: Bacteria > Pseudomonadota > Gammaproteobacteria > Burkholderiales > Casimicrobiaceae > Casimicrobium. The sequence continues at coordinate 5,773 of JANXUB010000071.1, forward strand.
GGCTTAGCCGCGCACCTCGCTTGCTGCACCACATAGTCAACGTCGGCGGCAAACGTCGTGTTGTTGAGCAGCACCAGGAGCAGTGCCGAAAAACTACAAATTGTGGATACGCGGATGTGTCGACGCCAGAACCCGGAAGAACAAATCATGTCACAACTCCAGCTCAAAATAGAATCGGCGCGACGACATTACCAATACTTCATCGCCCCTTTGAACAATTCCGCAAGCGATGCTTTCGTCACGTCTCGCGGCGCATTCTTGATCACGCGTTGCTGCGGAAAGGCCCGCTCGGCAAGGCTTTCAGCGTCGGCATCGGTGTAGCCAACCGCATTGAGGCCATTCGGAAAGTTCACGGCGCGCATCATTTCAATGAGTTTGCCGGCAACCATTTCACCGGCGTCTTTTGGATCCGAACCGCGCGTGTCGGCACCGAGAAACTGAGCCGCTTCGAGGTGGCGTTCCGGCGCAGCTTCGCCGGTGAACCGGTACACACTCGGCGCATTGAGCACGACACTCATGCCATGCGGCACCATAGGCTGATCCTGCGGGTAGCCCTTCGGCGGCAAGCAGCCCCGCACGAGGCCGGAAACCGCGTAACTCATGCCATGCGGCAAATGACAACCGGCGTTGCTAAACGTCATGCCCGCGATCAGCGCGGAGTACATGATCGCGCCCTTCGCTTGTTGATCAGTCGGATCATTCACGGCCTTCACGAGGTTCCGGCCGATGATGCGCAGCGATTCGCGTGCGCCCATGTCGCTCCACAAATTCGCGCCCTGATTCATTGGACGCTTCGCGCCGTCGAGCCCTTCGTACATTTTTGGTTTCGCGCTGTGCGGCCTGGCCGTGTAGCTCTCCAGCGCATGCGACAGCGCATCGAAGCCGTTGGCGGCGATCACGGCGGAGGACAACGTGTGCGTCACGTCCGGGTCCACCAGCGCGCGCGACGGCAGCATGTGCCGCGACAGAATGCCGGTTTTGAATTGCTGTTCGAGCAGGTTGCAGATGGCGATGCCAGTGACCTCAGAGCCGGTGCCGCAGGTGGTCGGGCAGGCGATATGCGGCATCAAAGGGCCGGGCACGGGCAAGCCGCGCCCAATGGGTGCGTTCACATAAGCGAGCAATTCGTCGGGATAGGTGGCGTACAGATTTGCGGCCTTGGTGGTATCCATCACCGACCCGCCACCGACCGACACGAAGCCGTCGAACTTGCCTCCCTGCGCAAATTTTGCGGCGGCCATGAAGGAATCACCCGTTGGCTCAACGGCGCATTCCCAATAGATTTCTACCGTGCAACCTGCCGCTTCCAGCGAGCGCTTGACGGTCGCAACATAAGGCAAATCACGCACCGTTTTGTCGGTGAACAGTCCGATGCGCTTCATGCCCAACGCGCGCGCATGCGAGCCTGCCTCACGCAGGCATCCGGGGCCGAAGGTGACGTGATTGACCTCGACGGTGAAGGCAGCATCGCCTTCGTGGCCCTGCAAGCCTTCCAGTCCGTAGTAGCGGCAACATTGGTACATGCGGTTTTCTCCCTTTTTTCGTCTCAGTGTGGTCGGATTTAAGTTATCACGGACGGGAACTTGGCGGTCGCTACATCCGCAACAATGCGACGCCCGCGATCATGAGCGCGCAGCCTAGCCACTGCACGCGGCCAAGCCGCTCGGCAAACAGCGCGACGCCGATGAGGAGCGCAAACAGCACACTCGAATCGCGAAGCGCCGCGCCGACAACAGGAGGCAAGCGCGTGAACACCCACAAAATCAGCAAGTACGACGTGGTCGAAATGATCGCCGTTGCCGCGCCAACGCGACCGTGTTTTTTCAGCGTTTCAGTGATGGAAATTCCGCTCTGGAATCGATAGATGAGCCCACCAACAAGTGCGTTCAACGCCGTCTGCGCGACGCCATATTCAAGCGCACCGGCGAGCACCGCGCCGCGCGAATCGGAAAAAATCGAGAACGCCACACACATGCCCGAGGCGACAGCGTAGGCACTGGCGCGCAGTGCTTCAGTCTTGAGTCGTGAACCGTTGGTCGCGGCGAACAGCACGCCGAGCGAAATCAGCGCGATGCCCGCCATGTCAGTGCCGCGCAGTGCCGCTCCCAAAAAGAGCACGGTGAGCGGCGTCAATAGCCACGGCACGGTGGCGCGGCTGAGGCCGTAGGTGATGGCGTAGTCACCCCGTTTGTAGCCAGCCGACAAGAGCAGAATGGCGCTGGAATTGCCGAGCGCGCCGATCAGCATCCAGTGCCAGACGTTTGAACTCGGCCACCCGATGAAGAGGCAGGCCACCGCCGCCACGAGGCCCGCGCAGACGAGTTGCGCAATCATCAGCCCACCAGGATTGGCTGATCGCTTCACGAACGCGTTCCACACCGCATGCAGAAAACCGCTGGCAATAGCGGCCAGAAACGCGAGGGTATCTAGCGGCACGGAGCGTGCCGATTGCAGACCCAATTATTCAACAGCTTTTTCACAAAACCGCCGTTTTAACGCGGCTGCTGCCCGATATTGACACAAAGCGACTTTTGCCACAAATGATCTCTAGCCCCAACGGAATAGCAGATTCAGCGAAAAGCTGCCTCCACTGCGCGGAGCGGAATTGCGGCTCGCACCAGCTAAGAAACATCGGCAAAAACCGGCTCGCAGCGAACCTCAGTTTTCACTGAATTGGCGATGAAGCATTCCTGATGCGCTTTGTGATGCAAGGCGTGAATTTGCTCGACGCTCGGTAGCAAACTTCCCGAAAAAACGACGTGAGGTTTGAGCGTGACCACCGTCATTGCGGTGTTGCCGTCGGCGTTACGGGCCATGATTCCAGACGCGTTATCAACATAGCTATCGACGCAAAATTTTCACGCGGCTGCAATCGACAAAACCACAGCATGTGACAGCTGGAGAGCGACGCCACAAACATTTCTTCCGGGTCAACGGCGCTGGCGTCCGACATCGGCAGCGGCACCACGTTGGGTGATGATGAGCCAGACAGCTCTGCGCCACCATCGAAACGAAGGCTGTGTTTGCGGCTGTAGCGATTACCGAGGAAGTCGTCTCCGCCGCATTGCCATTCGACGGTTGCCGTGTATTCGCTCATGCGCGCATCGCATCGGTCTTGATCATGTCGGCCGCTTTTTCGGCCATCATCACCACCGGCGAATTGGTGTTGCCAGAGATGAGCGTCGGCATGATGGAGCAGTCGATCACGCGCAAACCCGTGACCCCACGAACGCGCAAGCGGGTGTCGACCACGCCCATCGGATCGGTATTGGGGGCCATCTTGCAAGTGCCGCTCGGGTGAAAAATCGTCGCGCCGTAATTGCGTGCGAACTCCAGAATTTCGTCATCAGTTTGCACCTTCGCACTGGGACGATACTCCTCGCCGATCAGCTCGCTCATCGCTCTGGTCGCCGCAAGTTGGCGCGCAAAACGCACCGATCTGACGGCACAGCGAACATCGGTTTCGTGCGACAAATAGTTCGCGAACATGAGCGGTGCGGCGAGCGGATCAGCAGACTTGAGCGCGACATGCCCACGCGATTCGGGCCTGAGCTGACACACCGAGAAAGTGCAGCCGCTCCAGGGATGCGTCGCGCCACCTGCCATCTCGGCCGACAGCGCGGCGAAGTGAAATTGAATATCCGGCGTGGTGGATTCGGGCAGCACTTTGGTGAACATGCCGCCGTGATTGATGCCGATGGCGAGCGGCCCTGCGCGCCGTGTCACCCAGTCCCAACCCATCAAAAACTTGCGCCAGCTGCTCTTCAAATCATCATTG
>JANXUB010000083.1 GCA_025352105.1 Burkholderiales bacterium
GGTGCAGCAAACCTGCCCGCAATGTCGCGGAACGGGCAAGATCGTCAAGCATCCGTGCAAAGCCTGCAACGGTGCAGGCTCCAAGAAAACCTCGAAAACGCTGGAAGTCAAGATTCCCGCGGGTGTCGATACCGATGATCGCATTCGCCTATCAGGCGAAGGCGAAGCGGGTACCAATGGCGGTCCGGCGGGCGATCTGTATGTGGTCGTGCAACTCAAGCCCCATGCAGTGTTCCAGCGCGATGCGGCAGACCTGCACTGCGAAATGCCGATCTCGTTTTCGACCGCCGCGCTCGGTGGCGAGCTCGAAATCCCGACGCTTGATGGCAAAGCTTTGTTGAAGATCCCGTCGGAGACGCAGTCCGGCCAAGTCTTTCGCCTGAAGAACAAGGGCATCAGGCCGGTTCGTGGCAGCGTGACGGGCGATTTGTTCTGTCATGTTCAGATTGAAACGCCGGTGAGCCTGACGTCGCGTCAAAAAGAGTTGTTGCGCGAATTTGAAGAAATTCGTGAGAAAAACGCGTCGAAGCAGAGCCCGAAGCAGAAGGGCTTCTTCGACAAGTTACGCGAGTTCTGGGAATAGCGTGATCGTCCACTGGCGCGCCTTTGCTCGCCGCCAGTGGTAAAACTGGGCCACACTCCTTCTGACTTTTCCAGCGGGCTTCTCACGTGTGTGGGCGGCTGCGCTGGCCGCTCAGCTGCCCAGCGCCATGCCCAAACCCTTCACGACTGAACCCGTAACCATCGCCGCAGGCGACGTGACAAACACGGTTGCAACGAGCGTGCGTCGCCCAATGCGGTTGCGCACGCTGCTCACCGTTCCGTTCGTCTTGCTGATCGTCATTCCGGCGCTCGTCATCGCAGGCACCTCGCTGTACACCGGCTTGCAGGCGGTTGACGTGTTGTCGCGGCAGCTGATGGACGACATCTCGGCGCGCGTCGGTCAGATGGCGGTCCATCAGCTTGAAGAGGCCGCCGTTACGATGCGGGCGACATTTCCGAACGCGGACGATAGCTACAACGCCTCACTCGATGTGTTTGCCGATAACGAAAAACTCGAACGTAAATTGTTCGAATTGACTGCGGGTACTCGCACCACGGGATACTTGTATTTCGCTCGCGAAAACGGCAGCTTTGTTGGTGTTGATCGCGGGCGACCAGGCGCTCGTGCGGCGGCGACCGTGCGCTTGCAGGAGCCCGGTGGCAAGTCACGGCAAATTTTTACTGCGCGCAATCCGAGCGATCGTACGCATCTGCTGGAGACGGAGGAGCGTGTCTATGACGCGCGCGAACGGCCCTGGTACAAGCTCGCCAAAACCGCGCAGCGTTTGATCTGGACGCCGGTGTACGTGTCTTTCGCGTCTGGCGCGTTGGTGACCACCGTCGCGCAGCCAGTGATTACGGCCTCAGGCTCGCTGTTTGGCGTGCTCGCGGCCGACGTCGAGCTGTCGGAACTAAGCGCGTTCATGAAGAGCGTTTCGGTCAGTGCCAATGGTGTGGCTTTCATTGTGGATCGCGACGGCATGCTGGTCGCAACGTCGACGCCAGATCAGCCGTTTCGCAACGAAAACGGCGTGCAGAAGCGGGTCGCCGCCCGCGACAGCCCGAACGAGATGGTGCGTGCCGCGGCGCAGTGGTGGCGCACGCCGGGGCGCAACAATACGGCTGCACCCGTGATCGCCATGATCACCTCGACCGGCGAAAATGTTGATGTCGCAGCCCGACGCGCCACCGGCATTGATGGCATTGATTGGGACATCGTGGTGGCGATTCCACGCAGCGATTTCACGGCCCCGATCGTGAAGAGCGCGATCAGCATGTTCTTCGTGATACTGGCTGCTTTGTTGGGGGCGTTATTGCTGGGCTTGTGGTTGCTGCGCCGGGTGACGCGCGACGTCGATCAGTTGGTCAATGTGACGCGTGAAGTCTCGGCCGATGGCTTGCCAGCGCACATTCCGGCGACGACACTGGCGGAAACCGGCGTGCTGGCGAAAGCCTTCGGCGAAATGGTGGAGCGCTTGCGCCAATCGCTCGATACGATCCGCACGCAGAACGAGAAATTTGCGGCGTTGAACACGACGCTTGAGGATCGCGTTGAGCGACGCACGGTTCAGTTGGCCGAGCAAAATCTCACGCTCACCGAAGAGATCGTTCGTCGGCAACGGCTGGAGCGCGACTTACGTACGACCTCCCAGGCGGCTCAAAAAGCGGGTGAAGACAAGGCGCGCTTTCTGGCGATTTTGAGCCACGAGCTGCGCACGCCGTTGCAGGCGGTCGTCGGCGCAAGCCACCTGCTGGCGGCGGGCGAGCTGGGGCGCACGCGTACCGATGCGGTGGAGACGCTTGATGCGGCGAGCAAATCGCTACTCACGCTGATCGATGGTGTGTTGTCGTACTCCCGGTTGGAGGCGGGCGTGGTGACGCCTGTGCTGCAAACATTCGCCTTGCGCAACTGCGTGGACGACGCGGTGCGCGTGGCCCGCGCAGCGCAGAACAAGTCAGCGGTTTCGCTCTCGGTGCAGATTGATCGCGATGTGCCGCCCACGCTTCACACCGACGAGGGCATGCTGCGTCAGGTGCTCATCAACCTTCTCGTGAACGCGCTCAAATTCACGATTGAAGGTTCGGTTCGCGTTGATGTTCATGTGCAGAGCCCCGCGCGCGATGGCGACCCGCTGCGGCTTGATTTCAAGGTGACAGACACCGGTAGCGGCGTTGATTTGCCGACGCAGTATCGTTTGTTTCAACCGTTCCAGCAGGGCCGCAGCCCTGACGGGCAGGAGGGCGTCGGCAGCGGTCTGGGACTGGTGATCTGTGTGCTGCTCGTGCGCGCGCTCGGCGGCGAAATTGAGATGCAGAGCGAAGTGGGTAAGGGAACATGCATGAGCTTTTCGATTTTGGCCCAGACTGGGCGCGACGATTTGGCGGAGCCGCTGTTGGTGTCTGATGGAGCGAAGTCGTCGAAAACAGCCCAGACCCAGGTGCCGCCACAAACACTACGCGTGATGGTGGTCGAGGACAACGACGTGAACCGCGAGCTGCTCACCATCATGTTGGGCCAACTCGGCCACATGGTGGTCGGCGTGGCCGATGGCGAAGCGGCGATTGAAGCGGTGGCAGCAGGCGCGGATAGCCAGTTTGACGTCGTGCTGATGGATCTCAATTTGCCGAGAATCGGTGGCATCGAGGCCACGCGTCGCATTCTGCAACGCTTTGTGGGTCACGCTGAGCCGCCTCTTATCATCGCCCTGACGGCGAGCGTCAGTGACGCGGACCGGGCGCTGTGTGCCGCCGCAGGAATGAGCGGATTTTTGACCAAACCGGCGACTGTTTTTAGCCTCGATACCGCCCTGCGTAGCGCCATTAAAAACCACGGGTTGAGCGCGACCGCAGAGGCCGACTATCTGCTCGATCAGGCGACGCTCAATTCGCTGACAGAACTCGAAAAACGCGCCGCCGAGCCGTTTCTCTCGCGTCTGATTGATCGCTTTCTAAAGGGGCTGCCGGACGACGTGGCCTGCGTCCGGGCCGAATGGATGACCGGGGACCTCGAAACGACCGAGGCCGCTGCTCATGCTTTGGCGGGCGCCGCAGCCGCAGTCGGTGCGGCCGCGCTCTCGCGTGCCGCACGACGCATGTGCGATTCGCCGGACGACCTGCACATGGCCGAAATAACAAGCGTGGCCGGGCGAACAGCGTTGGCGTTGACGACGTGGCGCAACGATTCAGCACGACCGGATCGGGCTTCCCCGTCGTAGGCTTGCCTAAAACCGCCGATACTCTCGCATCTGCTGACATTTCCCATTAAGATACATCTGATAATCCGTACAAATGGCGTGTTTCACCCGATAAATCCGTATTGGCGCGAGAAAATTCTAAAAGTATGAACGCATCTTCACTTTCCCCACCCATCCGCGTCATCGTCGCGGACGATCATCCCATTGTCCTCGCGGGCCTAGTTGGCATCCTCTCATCGGATCGCGGTATCCGCATCGTGGGGCAAGCCGAAGACGGGCAGCAGGCCGTTGAACTCATTCGCAAAGGCGGTGTCGATGTTCTCTTGCTCGACCTCGCCATGCCGGGGCGCGCCGGGCTCTCCCTGCTGCGCCAATTGCTCGACGAGGGCACTGACCTGCGCGTCATCGTTTTTACGGCCTACGAGCCTTCTTCACACAAAGAGCGCTCCCTCGCCGTCGGCGCGGCCGCGTATCTTGCAAAGGGTATCCCGCCGCAGGAAATCCTCGACACGGTGCACGATGTCATGCTGCGCCCTGTGCCCAAGCGCACGGCGAGCGCCGACGAGGCCCCGCATACGCAACTCTCGCTGCGTCAATACGATATTTTCGTTCGCCTCGTTCGCGGCGAATCGGTCACCGACATCGCCAAGGATCTGCACCTGAGTGTCAAGACCGTGAGCACGCACAAAGTCACTGTGCAAAAGCGTCTCGGCGCAAACTCGGTGGTCGAACTGGTGCGCTACGCGGTGCATCATCATTTGGTGCCTGCCGACGAGTGATTTTTGGCTCGTTTGATTTATCAGCTTTTCGCTGGAGTCTCGACTTCGCTTGGGCTGAAGCGCCATAAGACTCATAGTCGACTTCTCATGCTTTGTCGCTCTAGCCCACATGAAATAGGCTTTTGACCTAAAAAGCTGATTCACGGCATGCAGCCTAGACTGAACATTTCGCACGCTGCGCGGCACGGCCGTCGCTAGCATCTCGGTTCGTTTTCTTCTCCTTCGCGCCCGACAACGCGGCAACCCATGACTTCCAACCAACGCATGTTCCGCGCGCTCTTCGCGGTCGCCATCATTCTGGGCATTGCCATGGGCACGCGCAACGCGTTCTCGGGCCTTTTCTTGCAGCCGATCTCGGCCGACATGAAGTGGGGCCGCGAGGTCTTTTCGCTGGCCATCGCACTGCAAAACCTCGTCTGGGGCGCGTCGCAGCCGTTCATCGGCTACATCGCGGATCGCTATGGCGCGAAACGCGTGCTGATGGTCGGCGCGGTGCTCTACACCGTCGGCCTGACGTGGACAGCCTTTCTCTCGAACACGTTCACGCTCGCGCTCTCCGGTGGCATCCTGATGGGCGTCGCGATTGCCTGCACCACGTATTCCGTCGCCTACAGCGTGCTCGGCAAGATGGTGCCGCCCGAGCGCCGCGCCTGGGCGTTTGGTATCAGCGCCGCCGCGGGTTCGTTCGGCCAGTTCCTCCTGATCCCCGTTGGCCAATGGTTCATCAGCCACAACGGCTGGTCGTTCTCGCTGGTGGGCCTCGCGCTCATCACCGCCACCATCGCGCCACTTGGCTGGTATTTCGCCAAACTTGGTGACGAAGGCAAATTGCCGCAGGCGGCGAGCACTGTGCGTCAGGCGACAGCGGGTGAGGCGCTGCGCACTGCGTTCGCCGACCGCAGCTTTTCGCTGTTAACGCTCGGCTATTTCGTCTGCGGCTTTCAGGTCGTCTTCATAGGCGCACACCTCACGCCATATCTGCTCGACAAAGGCATCGAAGCCCGCGTCGGCGTCACCGCCCTCGCGCTGGTCGGTCTGTTCAATTGTTTCGGCACTTACCTCGCAGGCGTGGTGGCCGGCAAGATGCCCAAACGCTACGTGCTCTCGTTCATCTACTTCATGCGCTCGGTGGTGATCGGCGTGTTTTTGTTGATGCCGATTTCGGAGTGGAGCGTGTATGCATTTGCTGCGGCCATCGGCTTTTTGTGGCTGTCGACCGTTCCGCCGACGAACGCCATCGTCGCGCAGGTGTACGGCGTGCGCTATCTCGGAATGCTCGGAGGGATCGTGTTCTTTTCGCACCAGATTGGGAGCTTTTTGGGGGCGTGGTTGGGTGGCAAGATTTATGACGCAACGGGGAACTACAACACGGTGTGGATGTTGACGATTGGGTTAGGAATTTTTGCCGGGTTGATTCATCTGCCGATTGATGAACGCTCGCTGGAAAGCCGGACGCCAGCGCTGGCTTAGGGCGTTCTCGTCCCCAATCCCGACCGTACCGCCGTCATCCTTGGCACGATGGCGTCATTCTCGCGAAGCGGGAATCCAGTTCGTAGTCCGCGCGAAGCGCCATTCAGTTCCCTCTCCCCTCGTGGGAGAGGGCTAGGGAGAGGGGGCGGTGGAACGAGCGCATTCGTCTGCAACGAGCTGCTCGTGCCGCAGGGCAGTCACTTTCTTTGCTTCGCCAAATAAAGTAACCAAAGAAAGGCGACCCCGACATCCGCCCTGATCCGAGATTTGAAGCGAAAACGTCGCGCGGTCCGAAACTCGCTGCGCTCAAACAACGAACCGCCGGAACACGCAAAAGCGCGACGTTTTCACTCCAAATCGCGGGGGCGAATAACGGCCACCTCGTCGGACGGATGTTTGATCGCTCCGCGATGAGAATTACGTATATTTGCGTGCGAGCATCGCGGCGACGTCGTTACCTTCGACCGGCTCTCGAAGACCCGCCGCTGCTCACGTAAGTCTTATTGCCGTTTGAGTTTATGTAGTACTGACCGCCTCGAGGGCCCGTCAATATGGGGCCGGTGTTGAAAGTGCCTCCACCGTACGAGTTCGATCCACCCGAATATTCAGGTCTGTCTGCGAAAATTGAGTTGTCAAGGGGAGAAACGGCAGAAGAACGGACGGCACCAACTGGCGCTGAGGTTTTGCGATTGGGCCGAGAAGCTACATCTTGTTCGGCCGCAACTGTGGGCGATGTTGTGGGTTTGGCTTCGATAGGAAGGCACGTGTTGTTCAGCGCGTTAAAAATCATGGATGTTCCAGCACCAAATTTTTCCGGCACTGATTGACTCAACGGGAGCGCCATATCGACTGGCGCTAACGTGGATTGGTAAATTGCAACGTCATTTTTGTAGATCGTGTAACACACAGCCATAGCCTCTCGCGCGCACGCGATAGTCGAAAGCAAAAGTAATGCGGCGAGTAAACGTGACACGGCAGATTCCTTCGGGGCTGTAAAACTTGAACTTGCCAATCGAGCATAGTCCTTTCCGGCTCGATCTAGAAGCGCTAAAGTTCAGATCGCTTAAAAGCATGCGCGACCGCCCGCAATGCCGCCACGGGACTGAGATTTCAAGCGGACCTATGTGCATTCCAGATCAACCTTGTCTGGATGTTCGTCGCAGGGCAATTGAATCAACTTCTCGAAGCGATCAAGTCTCGGATCAGGGCGAATGTCGGGGTCGCCTTCTTTTGGTTACTTTTCTTGGCGAAGCAAGAAAAGTGACTGCCCTGCGGCATGAGCAGCTCGTTGCACGCAAACCACATCGTTCGACGAACCCCCTCACCCTAACCCTCTCCCGCGAGGGGAGAGGGGACTGAATGGCGCTTCGCGGGGATTACGAACTGGATTCCCGCTTCGCGAGAATGACGCCTCGTGCCGAGGACGACGGCGGTGTGGCGGGGAGCGGGGACAAAGCTATTGCAACGTAGAAATAGGCACCAACAACGCATCCACATCCGCCACCGTCAAACCCGTCAACGCATTCCCCTCGCCCTCAAGCAATGCCGAAGCCAGCTCGCGCTTCCTCGCCAGCATGTCCAGCATCCGCTCTTCCAGCGTTCCTTTCGCGACGAGCTTGGTCACGATGACGGGTTTGTCTTGCCCCATGCGGTGGGCGCGTGCGGTGGCTTGCGCCTCGACGGCGGGATTCCACCACGGGTCGTAGTGGATGATCGTGTCGGCGGCGGTGAGGTTGAGGCCGACGCCACCGGCTTTGAGGCTTAGCAAAAACACGCGGGTTTTTCCGGCCTGAAAATCGGCGATCGGGGTGTCGCGATCTGTGGTGTCGCCGGTTAACAGCGAGAAGGCGATACCCTGCGCGTTCAGCATTTCGGCGATGAGCGCGAGCATGCTGGTGAACTGCGAGAAGATGAGCATGCTGCGGCCTTCTTCGAGCAGCTCGGGGACGTGGGTGCTGAGCCATTCAAGCTTGGCGGAACCTGCGGTGGCGATGTGTTTTTTTGCACCCGGAAGCTTGACCAGCCGTGGGTCGCAGCAGACTTGCCGCAGTTTTAAGAGCGCATCAAGGATGTGAATCGTGCTGTTCTTCAAGCCCTTTTTGTCGATGACTTTGCGGATATCTTCATGAATGGCAGTGCGCAGCGATTCGTACATGTCGGCCTGTGCGGTTTCCAACTCGATCCAGCGGGTGTACTCGGTTTTTGGCGGCAGCTCGGTCAGCACCTGATCGCGACCGCGACGCAGGATGAAGGCGCGGATGCGAGCCTTTAATTTCTTCATCTGCTCGCTATCGGCGCGCTGTTCAATCGGGTGACGGAAGATGCGATTGAAGCCTTCAAGATCGCCGAGCAAGCCGGGAATCAGCACGTTGTAGATTGCCCACAATTCACCAAGATGGTTCTCCATTGGCGTGCCAGTGAGCGCAATGCGCTGATGCGCTTTGAGCGCTTGTGCAGACTGGTAGGTTTTGGCCTTTGCATTTTTTAAGGTTTGCGCTTCGTCAAAAACAACAACGTCCCATTCGATGTCGGCGAGCATTTTTTCGTCGCGCTGTAACAACGGGTAGCTCGTTAGAACGATGTCGGCGCCGACGAATGCTTTGGCGTTTGAACTGCGCTCTGCGCCGTGATGGCGATGGATTTTTAGCGTCGGCGCGAAGCGCTCGGCTTCGCGCTGCCAGTTGCTGAGAACGGATGTGGGTGCAATGATCAGATTGGGTTTGCGCGTGACGGGCACGCCAGCGGGCACGTCGACGGACTCGCTGCGAGCGGGCAGGGGCAGGCTTCGCAACCGATGCAAGTGCGCCAGCGTCTGCACGGTTTTACCGAGACCCATGTCGTCGGCGAGAACGCCACCCATGCCCAGCTCATGCAAATGCGTGAGCCACGCGAGGCCGTGATTTTGATAGGGCCGCAGCGTTGCGCTAAACCCGTTGGCAACGGTAACGGGAAGCAGTTCCGAACCGCTGCGCAACCGCTCCCGCATCGATAACCACGCCGGGTGATCGCGACCGAAATATTGAACAGTGTCATTCGGCAAATCGGGCATGAGCGCCGCTTGCAGCATGCTGATTTCGCCGACGCTACCGCCCTGAAACCATTCAAACACGGGCGTCAAAATCGCAGCGACACGATCCCCCGGGATGCGAACCACCTGCGACGTTTTCACGCGATCCGGCACTGGCACAGAGAGCAGCACATACTCGACCGTTGGCAACGCCTTGAGCCATTGCTCAGGATCACTTTGTGCTGCGATCAGCTTGGCCAGCGCCGGGGCCATATCGACGCGTTTGCCATCGACGTCAACGCCCAACGACAAGCGGAACCAGCCGTTTTCGTTGCCGGGAGAAAGTTCCAGCGACGGTTCGGGAATGTCCTCCATCGAGATTGGAAAGCCCGCTTCAATTTCGATGGCGAAGCCCGCCATTTGCGCATCCGCCAGCACTGCCGGGCCACGACCTGACCAGTCATGATCGGGTAAGCCCCACAGCGATTCGCGCAGCGCCTTGATGTCCTTCGCATAGGCAAGCGACGGCTCGATGCGATCCGCGAGGTAGAGCAGGCGCGGCATGCGCATTTCCCAACGCGATTCGACGCGCACATTGCGCAGCCGTTGGCTCAACACTTCGCGCCCCACGCGCTCCTGCTCGACCGCGTGTTCGAGACCGTTACGCTGATACGGTAAGAGCTTGCCGTCCGGGTAGCGGAACAGCAGTTGCACAGCGGGGAACACGCGGCTTTGTAAGCTTGAATTACGCCCCCAGCCCACCGATACGTCGAACTCAACGAGGGCGAAACGCAATACGGGTGAAGGCACGGGAAGCGGCGCTTCAACATCACTCACCGTCGGGCAACGTGGAATCGCATGGAAGTCCGGCAACTCGCGCAGCGCATCGGCCACGAACGCCCATGCGCTGCTGTCGTCGGCTTTGAGTGGCGGCAGCGCGACCAAGCGGGCAAGCGTCGTTGCGCTGACCTTCGTTTGTAGCGGACGCAACACATTGTGCTGCGTGTCGATCACCAGCGGCGGGTCTAGCGCAATGATCGGTAGTGTTGATTCGGGATCACGTGTGAGCGTTTTTGCACGCAACGCGATGCGTGCACCGAGCGGCGTTTCAATGTCGTCCCAGGCCAGCGTCATCGGCTCGGCATCCGCCTGCTTCAACGCTTCGGTCAGTGTCGGCACTTCGGCAGATTTAAGCGCCTTGGTTCGCGCTTCGGTGTCGGTGAAGCCCGGCGGTGCAATCCACAAGCGCTCTGTTTCAAGCGCCATTTTCAGGAGTTGTGTTCCGATCACACCGTTCAGTTGCAGAATCGGGCGTGACGACTGCAAGCCAATCGTCGCTGCCAACATGCGCAAAATCGGCTCGTCTTCCGGCGCAACATAACTCGGCGTCGCGTGGTTGTGATTAATCCAGCTTAAGGACGCCGCCTGCACGTTGAGTTTGGTCTCGCCGCCCTTCATTTTGCGTGCTTTGGCGATGGTAATTTCGCCGCGTTCGGTGAGCAGATAGGCGACAAAATCGGCGGCAGGTTTGGCGTCTGCGGACGCGCCCTTTTCTCCGGGCACGGGTTGGTCAAAACCAGCGCGCAGCCAGAGCGATAAATCAGGTGAAAGACCCGTGCGCAGGGTGGTCGAGGCTGGACCGTCTTGCACGACGGCGGGTGGCGAGTAGGACGACGCACCCTCGCCAATTTCGTCTGCCTGCTCGCCAGTTAGGGTGCCGCTCCTCTGCGGCTGCATGGTCGTCCACAGGTAGGCGAGGCCCGCGCCGTGCTTGCAATTGAAGTGAACGGGGCAGGTGCATTCGGCAGCAAAAATGTCGATGCCGAATTCAAAGAATTCCATTTCGACCGTGGTCGTGTACGGCTCACTTTCTGTGCCTTTGACCGTGGCGACCAGATGCCACACGCGCTCCTCGTCCATCTGCGCGGACGTGATTTGGATTCGCTTGTCGGTGACGTAGCTGATGCCGTTGCGAAACCCCTGCTCGCCGAATTCCTTTTCGATATCGATGCGGGCGGATTGCAGATCAAGGGCTTCGCGCTTGGCGCGGGAGGGGGTGGTCATGCGTTACTTATTTACCGAGTTCGTGTCGATGCGCTGGGTGTTGTCCCCTCTCCCCCTGAGGGAGAGGGTAAGGGAGAGGGGGACGGTGGATTGAACATGCACGGTAGTCAATCCTGCGACCATCCCCCTCTCCCCAGCCCTCCCCCACCAAGGGGGAGGGGGCAGAACCGAACTCCATCTAATGCGCCTCATCCCAATTCGCACCAACCCCGACGTCTGCCACCAGCGGAACACGCAAGGTCGCAACGGAAGTCATTTTTTCCGCGAGCTCAACTTTCACCTGCGCCAATTCATCCTCCGGAACTTCCAGCACCAATTCGTCATGCACCTGCATGATGAGTTTGGAGCGCAGGCCTGAGGTTGCAAGCCATTTGTCCACGGCGATCATCGCCAGTTTGATGAGGTCAGCTGCTGTGCCTTGCATCGGCGCGTTGATCGCGGCGCGCTCGGCTCCGGCACGTCGTGGGCCATTGCCGCCGTTGATGTCCGTGAGGGTCAAACGACGACCGAACACGGTCTCAACGTAACCATTTGCACGCGCCGATTCACGCGTTGCCTGCATGTACTCCGCCACGCCAGGATAACGAGCGAAATACTTGTCGATGAACTCCTGCGCGGCGTTGCGCTCGATGCCGAGCTGCGACGCCAAGCCGAACGCGCCCATGCCGTAGATCAAGCCGAAGTTCACAGCCTTGGTGTAGCGGCGCTGCTCGCTCGTGATCTCTTCAATCGGGAGACTGAAGATGTCGGCGGCTGTGGCCTTATGAATATCGAGGCCCTTCGCGAATGCGTCCAGCAGCGACGGGTCCTGCGAGATGTGCGCCATGATGCGCAATTCGATTTGCGAATAATCCGCAGAAACAATTTTGCTTCCTGAAGGTGCAATGAACGCCTTACGGATTTCGCGTCCTTGCGGCGTACGGACAGGAATGTTTTGCAGATTGGGATCGTTGCTCGACAGGCGTCCCGTGATCGCGGTGGCTTGCCCGTAATTGGTGTGCACGCGGCCCGTGTTGGGGTTCACCATCTTCGGCAATTTGTCGGTGTAGGTGCTCTTGAGCTTCGACAGCGAACGATGTTCGAGCAAGAGTTTCGGCAGCGGAAAATCTTCCGCGAGTTCGCTCAAAACTTCTTCGTCGGTTGACGGTTGACCCGTTGCGGTTTTGCGCTTGACGGGCATGCCTAGCTTGGTGAAAAGAATTTCGCCAAGCTGTTTAGGAGAGCCAAGATTGAACGGTTGGCCTGCGAGCTCGTAAGCCTTACGCTCCAACTCGTTGACCTGCAAGCCGAGTTCATGCGACTGCTTTTGCAAGAGCGCGCCGTCAACGAGCACGCCGTTCCTCTCGATGCGCACGAGCACTTCGCGCGTCGGTAACTCGATGGATTCGTAGATGTATT
This sequence comes from Burkholderiales bacterium, assembly GCA_025352105.1. GTDB lineage: Bacteria > Pseudomonadota > Gammaproteobacteria > Burkholderiales > Casimicrobiaceae > Casimicrobium. Next base: position 12,456 of record JANXUB010000083.1, read on the forward strand.
TGAGCTTGTCATCCTGCGCGACTTGCGGCCAGATTGCGTGGTGCAATCGCAGCGTGACGTCAGAGTCCTCTGCGCTGTACTCGCTAGCGGCTTCAATGCTGACTTCATCGAAGCCGATTTGCTTGGCACCCTTGCCCGCAACGTCCTCAAACTTGATGGTTTTCTCGTCAAGGAAGCGCATCGCCATCGAATCCATGTCGTGCGGCTTGTGACTTTCCAGCACGTAGTCTGCGAGCAGCGTGTCGTGCGCGATGCCCCGCACTTGAATGCCAGCGTTGAGCAGAACGTGCTCGTCGTATTTAGCGTTTTGCGCAAGCTTCAATTTGCTCGCGTCTTCAAACCAGGGTTTGAGTTTGGCAAGCGTCGCGTCAAACGGCAATTGCTCCGGGACGCCGGGGTAGCGATGCGCAAGCGGAATGTAGACCGCCTCGAACGGCGTCCATGCGAACGAGAGGCCAACGATTTTGGCCAGCATCGGTTCGAGCGAGGTGGTCTCGGTGTCGAAACAGGTTAGCTCGGAGGCGTTGAGAGCGGTGATTAGTTCGTCGAGATCGGAATCGGCGAGGATGGTTTTGTATTTACGGGGTTTCTTCTCGTAGCCCCTCTCCCCCTGTGGGAGAGGAGTTGGGGAGAGGGGGTTGGTGGATGTTCTAGGCGAGCTGGTTTTATCGCCACCGTCACCCTCTCCCCCAACCCCTCCCCCCTCGAGGGGGAGGGGAGCCGAACCACGCACCTCATTCGCCATCCCCTTGAACTCAAACCGCTCAAAATATCCGAGCAAGGCAGCATTGTCTGCGGGCAAGAAAACCAGCGAATCCGGCGCATACGACAACGTCAAATCGCACTTCACCGTGATCAGTTGTTTCCCTTTCGGCAACCACCCAAGCGTATTGCGCAGGTTCTCGCCAACCACACCCGTGATCTTGTCGGCGTTCGCGACAATTGCGTCGAGCGTGCCGTGCTCGGTGAGCCATTTCACGGCTGTTTTTGGCCCCACCTTCGGCACGCCCGGAACGTTGTCGACGGTGTCGCCGATGAGCGTGAGGTAGTCCAAAATCTGATTCGGTTTGACACCAAACTTGGCAACGACGCCTGCTTCGTCGAGCAGTTCGTTCGACATCGTGTTCTTGAGCGTGATGTGCGGGCTCACGAGTTGTGCGAGGTCTTTGTCACCGGTGGAGACGACGCATTCGATATTGGCCGCTTCCGCCTGACGCGCCAGCGTTCCGATGACGTCGTCGGCTTCAACGCCGCTCTCAACAATCAGCGGCCAGCCCTGCGCCTTGATGATTTCGTAGAGCGGTGCGATTTGCGGGCGCATGTCGTCCGGCATCGGCGAACGGTTGGCTTTGTATTCGGGATACCAGTCGTCGCGGAACGTCTTGCCCGGTGCGTCGAAAATTACGCCGAAGTAATCCGGCTTTTCTTTGTCGACCAACAGCCGCAGCATCGAGAGCACGCCGCGAATCGCACCGGTCGGCTCGCCCGCCTTGGTGCGCAGATCCGGCAACGCGTGAAACGCGCGGTAGAGATATGATGAGCCGTCAACTAAAACGAGCTTTTTACGGGAATCAGACATGGCGGCGAATTTTGAGAGCACTAAGGCAAAGATTGAGCAGCTGAAGAGCGCGGTGGGCGAGGCTGACTTGACGCCGGGGCAGGAGGCGTGGCGTGCGTTGCAGATTATGTCGGAGTTCGTCTATGCAACCGAAAAGCTGCGGCCCGTTCAGCCCGCCGTTTCGATCTTTGGCTCGGCGCGCATCACGGCGGACAACCCTTGGTACGAGCGCTCCATCGCCATTGCGCGACTGCTGTCGGACTCAGGATTTAGCGTGATTTCCGGCGGTGGCCCGGGCATCATGCAGGCCGCGAACGAGGGCGCGTTTGCGGGTAAGAGCCTGTCCATCGGCCTCAACATCCAACTGCCGCATGAGCAGAGCGGCAATGCGTTTCAGGACATGGGAATTTCGTTCAAATATTTTTTCAATCGCAAGCTCGCGTTTGTACGGACGTCAGCGGCGCTGATCTGCATGCCGGGTGGATTCGGTACGCTCGATGAATTGACCGAAGCGCTGACGCTGATTCAGACGGGGAAAGCGCGGCGCATTCCGATCATTCTGGTCGGCAGAGAGTTCTGGGGCGGGCTGCATGACTGGATGCGCTCGACATTGCTGCGCGACAAGTTGATCTCGCCAGGCGATATTGAGCTAATGCAGATCATGGAAGAACCGCAGGAAATCGTCGATGCGATTTTTGATGCCTATGAGCGCATGGGTTTAAGGCCGACCAAGGAAGAGCGGCAGCAGATTTTGGGGATTTAGGTGAGATTGGTGGCTGATCAGCTTTTTTCTCAAAGCGCGGCGGAGTACGGGCTGGATTGTTATTTTCTTGGAAAGTCGATTTCCAGGATTAATGCAGGTCTAGCTCAAGTGAAACGGACGTTGCAGCGTAAAGCTGTATCGGTCAGGCAGTGCTGAACGGCGATGTGGCGCTAGCGAAACGGCTGGCGCAAGAGACGGGCGAATTGCTTCATACGCTTCGCTTGACGTCAGGCCTTGAAGGGCGCGCGCTGGGTGACGCAGGCGACAAAGAGGCGAACGTTTTTTTGTTGCGCGAACTCGCCATGCATCGCCCGGACGATGCGGTGCTTTCGGAAGAGTCGCATGATGACCGCTTGCGCCTGAATTCAACGCATCTGTGGATCATCGATCCGCTGGACGGCACGCGCGAATACCGAGAGCAACGTGGCGACTGGGCCGTTCACGTGGCGCTGGTTGATCAGGGCGTCGTCATTGCTGCGGCGGTGGCGCAGCCCTCTCGCGGCGAAGTTTTTTCATCGGTTACGAGACCAACGCCTGAGCTATCGAAGCGCGTCATCGTGATCAGTCGCTCGCGCCCGCCCGCCAAGGCGCAGGCCATTGCACAAGCGCTTGACGCAACGCTTGAGCCGATGGGCTCGGCGGGTGTGAAAGCGCTGGCGGTCGTGCGCGGCGAGGCGCTCGGCTATGTGCACGAAGGCGGACTCAACGAATGGGACGCCGCCGCGCCGATTGGCGTCGCGCTCGCGCATGGGTTGCATGTGTCCGACTTGCAGGGGCGAGCGATTGTGTTCAATCAGCACGACGTGGTGCTGCACGGGGGGCTGGTGCTGTGTCGCCACGAATGTGCGGCAGCGATTATTAGGATTACAAAAACCGGTTCTTTGTAGGAGGGGCTCTGCCCCGACCGTTTTACTGATCGCAGTGGGTCGCGGCGGAGCCGCTCCTACATCTCGTCGCTAAATCCGCAACCGCTCCACTACACGGCCATGCTGCAAATGCTCCGAGATGATTTCGTCCACATCGGCTTCGGTTTCATAGTGATACCAGACCTCTTCCGGGTAGACGACAATGATTGGCCCTTCTTCACACCGATCAAGGCAGCCCGCGTTGTTAACGCGCACTTTGCCCTGACCTGACAAGCCCAGCGATTTGCACTTTTTCTTGGCGTAATCGCGCAGATCGCTGGCACAGCGCTCGCCGCACGAGGGCCGTCCGTCGTCGCGTTCGTTAGTGCAGAAAAAAACGTGATGTTTGTAGTAACTCATAATTGCGCTGTTGCTTTCACTGTGCTCAATTATGGCTGGCCCGCTCGCTCATCTCCGCGTTCTCGATCTCACCCGCGTGCTTGCGGGGCCGTGGTGCACACAAACGCTGGGTGATCTGGGGGCGGATGTCATCAAGGTTGAGCGACCGGATACGGGCGACGACACGCGGGCATGGGGGCCGTCGTGGCTCACTGATGCGGACGGCAAAGACACGTCGGACTCGGCCTATTTCTCCAGCTGCAATCGCAACAAACGCTCGCTCACCGTGGATATTTCGAAGCCGGAAGGTCAGGCGCTGCTGCGAGAACTGGCTGCGAAGTGCGACATTCTCGTTGAGAACTACAAGCTCGGTGACTTGAAGCGATACGGTCTCGACTATGCCGCGCTCGCGCAGGTGAATCCGAAACTCGTTTACTGCTCAATCACGGCCTACGGGCAGGACGGTCCCTACGCACAGCGGCCCGGTTACGACCTGCTATGTCAGGCCGAAGGTGGACTCATGGCCATCAATGGCCACGCCGACGTTGAAGACGGGGGCCCTGGCGGCGGACCCGTAAAGGTCGTCATCGCTGTCACTGACGTGCTCTCGGGCCTCAATGCGACCATTGCCATCCTCGCCGCGATTGAGGCGCGCCACACCACCGGAAAAGGGCAGCACATCGACATCGCGCTGCTCGACTCCATCGTTCAATTCGGTGCGAACCAGATCGCCACCTACTTCATTACAGGCAAAGTGCCAAAGCGCGTCGGCAATGCGCACGTCAATCTCGCGCCGTATCAGGCCTTCAAAACTGGCGACGGTTACATGATCGTTGGTGCGGGTAACGATGGGCAATGGCGAAAACTGTGTGATGCGATGGGGGCCGCTGAAATGGCCTTCCGCCCTGAGTACTTGGAGATGAAGGATCGCAACGCCAATCGTGGACAGCTAGTGCACGACATGGAGGCGATCTTGACTAAACACCCGACGCAGCACTGGCTCGACACTTTCGCGAGCCTCGGCATCCCGCACGCACCGATCAATACATACGATCAGGTGTTCGCGCATCCGCAGGTTCAGCATCGCGGCTTGCGCATGAACATGGAGCGTCCGGCAAAGCAGGGCGGTGGCAGCATCGCGATGGTCAAGAGCCCGATCCGCATGAGCGATACGCCGGTCACCTATCGTCACGCGCCGCCGGTCAAGGGTTCCAGTACGGAGGCGGTATTGCGTGATGTGCTTGGGAAGACCGATGAAGACGTTGCCGCCCTTCACGCAGGCGGCGTCATTTAGCTGGTCGATTAAAGCGCCTTCAGCAATCCCGCATCAGCGCGTACCACGAAGCGACGCTCGGTCTCTTGCCAGGCGGATCCGTAGTCAGCGTCGTCAGCATACGCTTCGAGTCGCGCACACATGCGCGGCATCGCCGGATCGACGGGCCAATTGCTTTCATCGGCAACTCCGCGATAGGTCCCCAGCCATTCGCGACTGGAAAGATTTCGCCACTTCGTCGCGCCGTCATCAGGCAAGGGCGTTGCGTCGGTTTGCCACAAACCGCGCCCATGCGCCGTTGAGAGCTCCGGTGCAATCGTCGCATCAGCGGACGGATGAAAAACGTAGCCACGCGCCAAAGCGTAGTTCTCCACCATCAATTGATCGGGTGATCGGGTCTCTCCGCAGGTGGTTTCCAGCCAGCGCGCAATCGCAGCGCGGCCAAATTCGGTATGTCCGAGGTCTGTCTGCCGCGTCGTCATCTTGCCGAATTTGTCGCTCATGCGGTCAAACGCGCGCGGGCCGATGCAGCCGTCGATGCCCAGTTCGGGGCGCAAATTCAGGTAATACTTGACGGTCACTTCGAGCGTTTCGATTACGCCGTCATGACGCAGCAGCACGATGTCAAATTCACCCAGCGTGCGACCGCCATTTCGCACCATCAGGCCACGCGTGGATGCGCGAACATCGGGGCGTGTGGCTTGCCAGAACAACACGAATTTCTCGAACGTGTGACCGAGCGGCGTGTTGACCAGCGGGTCGCCTAGCGCCAGCTTTAGCGCCCCAGGCGCACGGTCTTGCGCGTGCAGCCAATCGGTGCATCGAACTAATTCACGGGCCGACCATTCGTCGCTGCGTAGGCGGCCTTGCCACGCGGGATTGCCGGGTTCGAACAACGAAGGCGAACCAATCGCCCAAGCCAGTCGACGCACGTCGCCATCCCGCAACGATTGCATCAGACGCATCAACCGCAGCGATTCGTCAAGCGATGTCGGCACGAAATGGGTGAGCGAATCAGAGCTTCAAAACGCGCGTCAGGAACGCGCCGATGGCTTCAATTTCCTCCGCGCACACCGAATGCGGCATTCCGTATTCATGCCACTCGATTTTGTAGCCATGCGTTTCCAAACGCGCTTTCGAAAGCTTCGCCAGTGCGAGGGGAATCACCGGATCCATCGCGCCGTGCGCCATGAATATCGGAATGTCACGATTGGCGGGTGAGGCCTCTGTGCCGACTGATTCGACGCACGCGAGGTAGGTTGACAGCGCCATGATGCCGCCGAGCTTTTCGCTGTGACGCAATCCCGTTTGCTGCGCGATCACACCGCCTTGTGAAAAACCTGCGAGCACGATGCGCTCGGACGCGATGCCCTTGGCGCGCTGATCGGCGATCAGTTCGGTAATTGCAGCCTGACTTTTGCGAACGCCCGCTTCATCGGCACGTTTGTCGATTTCGGCAGACGCAATGTCGTACCACGCGGGCATGACATAGCCGCCATTGATCGTGACCGGCATCGACGGCGCATTGGGAAATACGAAGCGCACGCTGTGATCGCGTGGCAGGCCAAGCTCGGGGACGACGGGGACAAAGTCGTTGCCATCGGCACCGAGGCCATGCATCCAGAGGACGCAGGCGGTGGCAGGCGAGGGCGGGTCAAGCGTGATGCAGTCGAGCATGGAGGCGTCAGAAAAAAGGATCAATCCGATTTTAGGCCCCGCCGTTCGCCCTATGCCGATATGTTGCGTCGCGATCAGCGCACCAATGCTCCCAGCCGGTCAATGGTGACGAAGTCAACATAGCTGCTCCCTCCGCGCTTCAAGTCCGAGAAGTCAACGCTGTAGCCGCCCAGATCCATCGCGCGCAGGCTCTTCAATGCCAGTGACAGCGTCTCGGGCGTACCCGTGCCCTTTGATCGTTGCATTCCGGCAATCAGCACACGCGCCGTCACGTAGCCCTCAAACGAGCGCGCGCCGTAGTCTGGCGACGGATTTCCCGCTTTCAGCTTGAGGAATTCCCGGATCACCGGCAACGAGGTGCGCGAATCAATCGGGCCCACGGTGGAGGCGACGTAGCCGCGAACCTGCTCTTTGCTGAGTTGCCTCTGTAAGTACGCCACATCTACAGGCGACGGGCCTACCAGCATGGCGTTGCCGCCACGTTTTTTGTAGAGTTTGATGAATTCGGCGGCCGGGGCGGAAATCGCGGCCAGAAAGATCGCTTGGGCGTCGGCTTTCAGCAACGCGGTGACCGCGGGCTCGACGTTGCCGGTGATTCGGTCGTACGGGCTGCGAGCGATGAGATCGACCTTGTATTTAGGTGCCAAAAGCGTCGCGCTATTGAGCAAGTCCCGCCCGTAGCCGTCGTCTTGATACAGCACCGCAATTCGGGTCAATCCCATGCTGCTTAGCTGCGCGAAGAGCTGATTAACCTCGTCGGCGTAGCTCGCCTTGGTTAGATAAATTCCGGGCTGACCAATGACGCTGTTCGCGCCCGAGCTGGGGCCGACGAGCGAGAGTCCGGTGTCGGAAAGCACCCCTGATTTGATGAGCGCTTCGGCGTTAGCCGTACCGACCGTTGCAGCAAGGGCTATCGGATTTTCTTTGGCGATGACTTCTTTGGCCAGACGCACCGTTTCATCGGGCTTGTAGCCATCGTCGAGCGTTACCAGACGAATTTGCGAGCCATTGATGCCACCGGCTGCGTTGACGGAATCAAATCCAAGGCGCAGACCAGCGGTGTAGGCCTTTCCTGCGCTGGCCTGAACGCCCGACTGCGGCGCGATTTGGGCGACGACGATGTCTTTCGCGCTTAACATCCCTGATGTTGCGAGCCAGAAAGCAGCAAAAATCGTGATGAGGGGCGTTGGCGGTTTGCTTGTTGAGAATTTGCGCGCATTTGTCATGACTTCACCCAAATTAATATGACGAATGAATAGTACATCGTCATATCAAAGATTGGGAAACGTTCTGCGCGTATGTATACGCATAAGACGGCCGACAAAAACTTGGCAGGGCACGACACCCAGCATGGGTACGCCAGCGGCCAGCGGTCAGCAACAAGCGCCGTTTAGAAAACCAGATGCACTTTCATGCTTTGCGAGCGATCCGCCGCCATCGCAAACGCATCGTTCGCGGCAGTCATTTTGTAGGTATGGGTCAAGAGCGACGACACATCAATCAACTCGTGCGCGAGCTCATGCACGGCAGCGCCATACTCACCGTCAAAGCGGAACGCCCCGAGCAAATCAACTTCGCGCGAGACGAATCGATTGACCGGAATATCGGCCGTTGGCACACCCAGCATGCCGACCTGAACGACGCAGCCACCCGAGGCCGTGGCCTGAATCGCGGACGTGATCGCTGCTGAGTTGCCGGAGCACTCAAACGTCACGTCGAACGTTCCTTTGTTGGCGTACCAGCTCTCAACTTTTTCAGCGCCCGTGATGGCATTCACCGCTTCATCGATCCCCAATACTTCTGCCCGCTTGAGCGCAGCATCAGCCACATCGGTCACCGCGATGTGCGCGGCTCCCGCTCGGCGCGCCGCTAGCACGCAGAGGCTGCCAATCGGGCCTACACCCGTCACCAAAACGCTTTTCCCCACCAGCGATCCCGCACGTCGAACCGCATGCAGCGCCACCGCCAGCGGCTCCGCCATCGCCGCAGTGCGAAAGTCGCAGCTCTGCGGCACGACAAAACACTGCGCCTCGGTCGCCACGATGACTTCGCGAAACACGCCCTGAATATGCGGAAAAATCGCGGCGCTGCCGTAGAAATTCATCTTCAAACACAAATGCCCTTTGCCCGCCATGCAAGTGCGGCAAACGCGGCACGGCTGGTTCGGGTTGATGGCGACACGGTCTCCTTTTTTGACGCGTGAAACTCCCGCCCCAATTTCGACGACTTCGCCCGAGACTTCATGCCCAAGGCACAGCGGCTGCATCACTGCAAAATCACCCACCCGCCCCTTGCCAAAGTACGACAGATCGCTGCCACAAATGCCACCCGCGCCGAAGCGTACTTTCACTTGTCCGGCGCCAACCACCGGGTCATCACCGCGTTCGAGGCGCAAATCCTTTGCGCCGTAAAGCATTGCCATCAACATCGTCAGGTCTCCTCCGTCTCTTTGGGTCGTGAGTTTAGCCGTACGGGCTGTCGCGTTCGTCGATAGGCCGTTGTTTTGAAATGCATCGATGACGCTGCACTAATCACGGCTACATTTACATGATGAACACACCTCATCCCCTATTTGACCTGACCGGAAAACGCGCGCTGGTGACCGGCTCTTCGCAAGGCATTGGCCTCGCTCTGGCGCAAGCGCTCGCAAGCTCAGGCGCACATGTCATCATCAACGGTCGCGACGCTGCCAAGTGCGAGCGAGTGGCACAAGAATTTAGCGCTCGCGGTGAAGCGGTGAGCGTGCGCGCTTTTGATGTCACTGACGCCGCCGCCGTGCAGGCACAGGTTGAAGGCATCGAGCGCGACATCGGACCCATCGATATTTTGGTCAACAACACCGGCATCCAGATCCGCAATGCGTTCGTGGATTTTCCGCTCACTGATTTTCAGCGCCTGATGGACACCAATGTGACCAGCGCTTTCAATGTGAGTCAGGCGGTGGTCCGCCACATGATGCCGCGCGGTCGCGGCAAGATCATCAACGTCTGCTCGGTGAACTCCGAGCTTGGACGCGCCAACATCGTGCCCTATGTCACCACCAAGGGCGCGCTCAAAATGATGACCAAGGGCATGTGCGTGGAGCTGGCCAAACACGGCATTCAGGTGAACGGCCTCGGCCCCGGCTATTTCGATACCGAACTGACGCAAGCGCTGGTGCAGGACGCCGCGTTCACGTCATGGCTCAAGCAGCGCACGCCGGCGGGGCGTTGGGGCAATGTGGATGAACTCAAAGGCGCGATTATTTTTCTCGCCGCCCCGGCGTCGGACTTTGTGAATGGGCATATCTTGTATGTGGACGGTGGGATGACGGCGGGGGTGTGATGCGTTGGTTTCAGTGGGAGGAGGTCCACCCCGACAGCGCGCGATTCAATGCTTGTCGGGGTGGAGCCCCTCCCACAAGGGGCGCAATCACATACAACACAGCTCGGCTTTCGCCACTCCTACAGTCCTTCAGGCCTCACCCGCTCGACCTCCGCAATTCGCACGCGCCACGCATCCGGAATCGCCACCGATTTCTTGACATGGCTGTCGGCGTAAACGTAGATCAGTTCGCCATCAATCAGGTGCTCATCGCCGCGGAAGATCGCTATCGCAATGGTCATGCTGCTTCGACCGAGTTTGACGCAGCGCACGCCGATATCCAGCTCGTCATCAAACCCCGCTGAGCCGTGATATTCAAGCTGCGCTTTCCGCACGAAAAGCTCGAAGCCTTCCTTCTGCTGACCCAGCGGATCGCGCAGCCCGGTTGCTCGCCAATATTCGGTGAACGCGACGTCGAAATAGAGCAGGTAATTGCCGTTGAACACGACGCGCTGCAAGTCCACCTCAGCCCAGCGCACGCGCAGTTGGTGAAAAAAGGTGAAGTCGGTTTTCTGAGTCATGCGTTGATACTAATCAACGCCGGATGTTGCGCCGACTCACGAACTCGGTAAGACCAATGGCTTTTCGCTAGAACGACAGCCGATAGGGGGCTGGTTGAACAAAACGCTTAAAGTCGACTATTTAAATAATTTAACTTAAGCCCACTTAAAACAGAGCGTACAGCCAAAAGCTGAATCAGAATTCCATGCGCGAAATCCGAAATATTGATAGAGACAAACGCGCCAAAAACAGTTAGATTTCGGGTGTTGCAAAAAAGGTCAACATAATTGACCTAATAGCCCAATTTTCAGCATGCAGCGGCGATCCCGCAAAGCGCGCGTCTTCAAGGAGTGCCCCCGATGTCCCAAGCCCCGCTTCCTGTCTCATTACTACCGGAGGCCGTGCAAAAGGCCATCGCTGACGTCGCTCTCGACGACCGATTCACGCTGCCCTCCGGCCGCGTGTACATGAACGGTTCGCACGCGCTGCTGCGCCTGATGATGTTGCAGCGACAAATCGACGAACGTGCGGGTTTGAACACAGGTGGATTTCTGTCGGGCTATCGCGGCTCACCGCTGGGCGCGATTGATCAGAACGCGTGGAAAGCGAAAAAGCATCTCGCCAAGTCCCACATCACGTTTGTTCCGGGCGTGAACGAAGAGCTGGCGGCAACGTCGGTGTGGGGCACGCAGCAACTGAATTTGTACCCGCAGGCCAAGTACGACGGTGTGTTCGCCATGTGGTACGGCAAAGGCCCCGGCGTTGATCGTTGCGGCGACGTGTTCAAACATGCGAACCATGCGGGCACGAGCAAGCACGGTGGTGTTTTGCTGATCGCGGGTGATGATCATGGCGCAAAGTCTTCCACGCTTCCACATCAATCCGATCACGAATTCATCAGCGCCGTGATCCCGGTTTTGTATCCGGCGGGCGTGCAGGAATATCTCGATCTCGGCGTGCATGGCTATGCGATGAGCCGCTATTCCGGTTGCTATGTAGGCATGAAGGCGGTGACCGATACGGTGGAATCAACGGCAAGTGTTGTCGTCGATCCAGATCGCATCAAGCCGATCATTCCCGATGACTTTCCGCTGCCTGAAGGCGGCGTGAACATTCGCTGGCCACACACGCCGCTTGAGCAGGAAAAGCTCATGCACGACTACAAAATTTACATGGCGATTCACTACGCGCGGGTGAACAAGTTAAATCACATCGTGATCGATTCGCCGCGTCCGCGTCTGGGCATCATGGCCGCAGGCAAGGCGTACCTCGACGTGCGTCAGGCGCTCGAAGATCTGGGCATTGATGACGAGCTTGCGAAGGCCATCGGTCTGCGCGTTTACAAGGTCGGCATGGTGTGGCCACTGGAGCCGGAAGGCGTGCACGAGTTCGCATCCGGGCTGGAAGAAATTCTCGTCGTTGAAGAGAAGCGGCAGGTGCTCGAATATCAGTTGAAAGAGCAGCTCTACAACTGGAAAGAAGATGTGCGTCCGCAGGTAGTCGGCAAGTTCGACGCCAAGGGTGAATGGGTGCGTCCACATGGCGACTGGCTGCTGCCTGCACCGTCGGAATTGACGCCAGCGATGATCGCGCGCGTGATCGCGGGCCGCATCGCAAAGTTCTACGTGAGCGACCGCGTCAAGCAGCGCGTCGAATGGATCAACGAGAAGGAGCGCGTGCTCGCCAAGAAGGTGATCGACATAGCCCGCGCACCGTATTTTTGTTCTGGCTGTCCGCATAACACCAGCACCAATGTGCCCGAAGGTTCGCGCGCGGTCGCGGGCATCGGCTGCCACTACATGGCGGTGTGGATGGATCGGGCGAGCACCTTCACGCAGATGGGCGGCGAGGGCGTGCCGTGGATCGGGCAAGCGCCGTTCACTGACGAAAAACACATCTTCGCCAACCTGGGTGACGGTACTTACTACCACTCCGGACTGCTCGCGATCCGCGCGAGCGTGGCCGCGGGCGTCAACATCACCTACAAAATTCTTTACAACGATGCCGTCGCGATGACCGGCGGCCAGCCGCATGATGGACCGTTGTCACCACTCACGATTCTCAATCAGGTCGTCGCTGAGGGCGTGAAAAAAGTCTGCGTGATCACCGACGAACCTGAGAAATACGAAGGCGTCGCACTGCCCGCGAATTGCCCGGTTTATCACCGTGAACGGTTAGATGAAATTCAGCGCGAATTCCGCGATGCGCCGGGCTGCACCATCATCGTGTACGACCAGACGTGCGCGGCAGAAAAACGCCGTCGTCGCAAAATCGGCAAGTTTCCTGACCCCGCAAAACGCGTCGTTATCAACGAAGCCGTGTGCGAAGGCTGCGGCGATTGTGGAGTGAAATCGAACTGCGTTTCCGTCATGCCCTTAGAGACCGAATTCGGTCGCAAACGCACTATTGACCAGAGCAACTGCAACAAGGATTTCTCGTGCGTCAATGGCTTCTGCCCAAGCTTTGTCACAGTCGAAGGCGGTGCGCTCAAGAAGCCCGCCAAGGTCGGGGCCATTGAGTTCGGCGACATTCCCGAACCCACGATTCCAGCGCTGACGAAGCCTTACAACATTCTCGCCACCGGTATCGGCGGCACTGGGGTGTTGACCGTCGGTCAAGTACTTGGCATGGCCGCCTTCCTCGAAGGCAAGGGCATGACGATCCTCGACATGTCAGGCCTCGCGCAAAAGAACGGCTCGGTCATGAGCCACATCCGCATCGCGCCGACGCAAGCCATGTTGCACGCGACGCGCGTTGCGGCAGGTGAGGCGCAACTCGTTTTGGGTTGCGATGTATTGACGACGACGGCAGAAGATTCGCTCGCGAAGATGGCCGTCGGCGTGACGAAGGCGATCATCAATTCTGCGGTCGTGATGCCCGCAACGTTTACGCACAGCGCGGATCTCAAATTTCCACTCGGCAGCATGGAGCGCGAAATCACCGAGGCCTGCGGTGCGGATTCTGCGTGGTTTATGGACGCAACGAAAGTTGCGACCCGACTCATGGGCGACTCGATTGCGACCAATCTGTTCGTGCTCGGTTACGCGTGGCAGAAGGGCTTCATCCCGCTGCTCGAAGCCACGATTCTGCGCGCCATCGAACTCAATGGCGCGGCAGTTCCAATGAACAAGAACGCCTTCCTGTGGGGCCGTCGCGCCGCAGTTGATTTGAAGCGTGTCGAAGAAATCGCCACGCCGAAAATCGCGGCCCCCGTTTCGATGAAACTGAGCGAATCGCTGGAAGAAACCATTACGCGTCGCGTTGCATTCCTCACCGACTATCAGGATGCAAACTACGCCAAGACATACAGCGATTTCGTAGCCTTCGTGCGTCAAGCTGAGACCGCAAAGCTTCCGGGTAAGACGGCGCTGACCGAAGCCGTTGCCCGTTACTACTTCAAACTGCTCGCCGTGAAAGACGAGTTCGAGGTTGCACGCTTGCACAGCAACGGCGATTTCGAGAAACGAATCGCGGGCCAGTTCGAAGGCGATTACACACTCAACTTCCATCTTGCACCTCCGCTTTTCGCGAAGAAAGACCCAGTCACCGGCGAACTCAGAAAGCGCCAGTACGGCCCGTGGATGATGAGCGCATTCCGTTTCCTCGCCTCACGCAAAGGGTTGCGCGGCACGGCGCTCGACATCTTCAAGAACACGGATGAGCGCCGCATGGAGCAGCAACTCAAAGTGGATTACCGCCGCCTGATCGAAGAAGTTGTAGCCAAGCTCGCGCCGCACAATCATTCACTCGCGGTTCAGCTCGCGCAGATCCCGGAAGACATTCGTGGCTATGGGCATGTGAAGGAGCGTCATTTCAAGGATGCGAAGGCGAAAGAGGCTGTGCTCAAGTCGGAGTTTGACTCAGCGAAAGTAGCGATTTCCATCGCTACCACTACTCTGGAAAAGGCCGCGTAGGGTCATTGCGTTCGGGTTTTTGTGATACAGTATTCTGGTATTACAAATCGAGAGTTGCCATGACAATTTCAGTTCGCATGGATCCAATGCTCGAGCGGGAGCTGGAGCTTGTTGCCAAACGCAAGGGAGTAACCAAGTCGCAATTTGTGATTGAGGCCGTTGAGCGGGCGTTGGGCCGCCGTAACCCGTATGACTTGATGATGGCTTTGAAGGTTGAGGAGGAGCGCGCCGTCTACAACGCGGGTGCTCTCCAGGGTGGTGAACGCGTCAGCGACGCCGCAAAGGAAGTGCCTTACGACACGGGTGCAGCGAAAGACGCCATCAAACAAAAGTTGAAGAGTAAGCACGGTGTCGGCGGCGCTGGTTGACGCGGGGCCGCTCGTTGCGGCCTTTGGTGTAAATCAACCGCAAGGAAAACGCTATCAGGTGCTGTTCAAGCGGGCGGCGGATGAACTGTGGTCACTCGCAACGACATGGCCCTGTGTCGTTGAAGCCAGCTATTTGCTTGATCCACCGCAACGCTACGCAATGTTGCGCTGGGTGGCGGCGGGCGCGATCAATGTGTATCCGTTCGCACAGGAATCGGTCGATCCGATGGTTGAGTTGATGCGCAAATACACCGAGCCACCGCGATCCGAAATGGACTTTGCCGACGCCTCGCTCGTCTGGCTGGCGACGGACACGGGCGTCAATCGCATCATGACAATGGACGAGCGAGACTTTTCGCGCTATCGCTTGCCGGACGGGCGGGGATTCGAGATTTTGTGACTTTGCCACCGTAACGGTTTGACCACACGCTTCGCTTCAACCGCCCTGCAAAGTCTTACGCACATGCTCAAGATGTGCCCGCGCCGACTCCACGTCGCGACCATACTCAGCCAGATAGCGCGCGCGCTCTTCGCTGTCCCATTCGGCCTCCGAAAATACTGTCAAGGGATATACGCGCGACACCAGCACTTTGCCGGGCAGGCGCGGCATGAGCGCCCGGTCTGGGGTTGCGTTTTCCTTGAGCAGGAAGCCATCGACGTCACGTAGCGTAAGCGGGAAAGCGGGCTTCTCGTCGACGAGCAATTTGCCGAACAGGTTGAGCTTGATTTCCTTTGTTCCAGCGCTTAACTCGTCGTTGAAGCTGATCAGCGCAAACGGTTGACCCTTCGCGTCGTCGATGCGCCCGGTGATGACGTAGCGTCCGGGGTCGCGAACCTGCGCTTTGAGATAGAAGTTCAGCGAACCTGCAACGACTGCTTCGCGCGCACCAGCGCTTCCTCCAACCCATACGGCGGGTGGATCAGGTGTGTAGAAAATATCGAAGAAAGCGAAGCCGGTTTGCTCGTTCACTTTCAGGTTCAGCTCGATACGAATGGTGCCCGCATGACCCGCGAAACCTTGCGTGGCGGGTGCTAATCGTGCGCTCCACACGGTGTCGCTGGCGGTCTGATCTCCGTTCGCGCCGTCGTCATTGAAGGGCATGGTGACGGCGTTGCGTTGTGACGGTTTTCCATCCAGCGGCGGGTCGTGCGCAAAGGCGCGCGTGACTTGCAGCGGCAACGCGTTGCCTTCCATGTCCACTGCATTTACGGTGAACAGGACGGTCTCTTCGCCTGCCACATACACGCGTTCCTGCGATGTGCGGATGCGAATGCCTTCGGCGGGTTTCTGCCCAGGATTGGTCAGCTTGCCTTCTTCACGCACCGGACGATTTGGGTACATCTGATCGGCGTGTTCGCGTGCAGGTCGTGACTCAAATGGATATTTCGTGTTGTTGCGATAGTTGTCGAGCACTTCCTCCGCACGCTGCAAGCGCTGCGTCCAGAGCGCCAGTTGCGCCTGCGGATTGTTCGTGGCTGCTGCTTCGGTGCGGGCGTCAGCATTGCTGTCGCGTAGGGTCGTGATGCCAGACTGACGGGGTTGAAGCTGCGCGCTGGAGCGAGTCGCCGATGTGCTGTCTTCGTTGGTCGTTTTGCGAGCGGCAGCGGCCATTTCTGTAACGCTCGGGCTACCCGCGATCAGCCACGATCCGCCTGTGCCGACGGCTAACAGAAAGAGGACTACACCCACGAGCCAGCCGCTGCGGCTGCGCGGCTTGGACGAATTACTTTTCATGGAGAGTCTTCATGGTGTTGCCGAGGCGACGCGGTTTCGTTGCAACCGCCCTCACCCCAACCCCGGCGCACGCTTGCGCCAGTAGACGCATGCGCGTTGCGGGAGAGGGGGCCAGCGCGAGCTCGTGTCTAGACTTACTGAGCGTTCGCCACCATGTCGGCAACGATGCGCGACACGATGCCGCCCCAGCTGCCGTTGGTGTAGTGGTTGTAGGACTCGTTGTTGTCGCGGAACTGCACGGTGTGGTTCGACCACTTCGTGCTGCCACCTTCGTTGGCGGCGGTGCCAAGCGTTAAGTCGTTGCAGAACCAGTCGGACGCGTTGCAAAAGCTCGCCCCCGAGCTGCCGGAAACGCCGCCGCTGGAGTGGTACGCAATGGCCTCGTCGTCCTGCCCCGGCAAGATGCCCGAGTACAGCGTGCCTTTGGCGCCAGCATGCATGTAGAAGGTCGCGCCGCGCGTGGTGTTGTGGTTGTACATGGCGCGCGATGTCGCCGTTTTAAGCTCCCCCACCAGTGGCTCGGACAATGCCCAGCTTCCAGCATTGGCGAGCTCGGAGCCGCCCGCCGCGCCGCCGGCAATATCAACCCATTTGATATTCCAGCCCGTCTGCGTGCCTGTGCCTGCATCGCCGCACACGCCGCCTGAATTGGGTGTTGCGTTCTTTTTCGTGCGTGTTGAGCCACCATACATTGACAGCGCATAGCCCACCTGCAAATTGCCCGCGCTGTGTGCGGCAACGTAGCACCAGTTGTTACCGGTGCAATAACAATCCAGCGCGTCGCGCACCAGATAGTTTTGCGATGACACGGTGTTGTAGCCGTCCCAGTTCACCGATTTTTTGTTAACGCCAGCAGCGGTCGAAGCAGGGCCCCAGTAGCTGAAATCGGCATGATTGCCGAGCTGGCCGCCGCCGGTGCGCCCGTTAACCCACAGCGAATAATTGGTTGCGTGGGCAAGTGCTGCAATGCCCGCGATTCCAACGACAACAGCGGCTGAGGCGAGCGCAGTTTTGCGCCAGCCGAATGCTGAAAAATTCATTTCGTATCTCCCCTTAAAGCTCAAAGCTGAATGAAACGGTCATACTGACTCTGTTTAATTTGCGCTTATCCCACTCCCTCGCGGCGGACTATATAGCGCGACCCGCCGGGCCGTCAATTTCAAACGCGGCGCTACTCAAAGGACTTTTTTTGTCGCAGCGCAGCACGTGACTGCACATTGAAGCCATTCGAAATGGGCACGCGTCACAGATTGAACCAAGTCGTGACGCTACACGCGGCGACAAGCCCCGCTACGGGAAGACGAAAGCGTTTGCAGCTCCTTCATCGCCGCGCTCCACTGCGGCGTATATCTTGTGGGGATGTCGACATGTCGTGCGCCTTCAACAAGCAGCCAGCGCTTGGGCTCAGGCGCAGCCGCGAAAAGCTTTTGCGCGACAGCCAGCGGGATGCGATAGTCGTTGCTGCCATGCATGAACAGTGTCGGCATGCAGAGCTTGGGCGCCTTCGCCAGCGAGTCGAAGAACTGGGTTTGTACGGCGGCAAGCGGAATCCATTTGTACGCCGTGAACTGCTGCATTTCGCTGACGCTGGTGAACGCGCTTTCCATCACCAATCCCGCTGCATCCTTGGCGTCAGGCGAACTGGCCAGCTCCATCGCTATCGCGCCGCCAAGGGAGTGTCCGTAGATATAGCGCTTGCTCGTTGGCGCACGTCGCGTCAGCTCGACCCACGCGGCGCGCGTGTCCTCGTACGCGGTCGCTTCCGAGGGCAATTCGCCGTCGCTTTTGCCGAAGCCGCGATAGTCAATCGCGAGCACCGAGAAGCCCTCATCGTGCAGCTTCATGATGCGCGGCAAATTGGCCGAAATGCCGTAGGCCGCGCCGTGCAGATACAGCGCCGCGGGTGCGTCGATCACGTTCGTGCTGGCGGGAATCCACCACGCATGCAGCTTGCCCTGCGCGCCACCCAAGGGGCCAACCTTCAGCCACACGTCTTCAAACTTCACCTGATATTCAGCCGGTGTCCGCCCCACGTCTTTGCTCGGACGGAAAATGACTTGACGCTGAAAATCGTCGATTGACGTGCACGCGGCGAGGATGCCGCAGGTGAGGATGACCGCTGTAATTGCGGACAGGAGCGTTCGGTGGGACATAGCTTGCGACTTGTTGATGCGAATACGGTTGGTGACAATTTTGGCGTTAAAGTTCCGCAGGCCACTCGCTACAAGCCACAATAAAAAAGCAGGCCGAAGCCTGCTGGTGCGGGAGCGTGAGCCGGTGCGGGTCAGCTGCCCGACCTCACTTCCATCTGGCTTTGCTGGTAGTTCTGGATGCCTACGCGCTCGATGAGCTGCAATTGGGTTTCCAGCCAATCAATGTGCTCTTCTTCTGATTCCAGAATCTCCTTGAGCAGATCGCGTGAGACGTAGTCTTTTGCCTCTTCGCAGCACGTGATCGCCACTTTCAGATCAGGGTGCGCGATCATTTCGAGCTTTAGATCGCAGCTGATGCAGTCCTTCACGTCCTCGCCGATCATGATCTTGCCGAGGTCTTGCAGATTGGGCAGGCCGTCGAGAAACAGAATGCGCTCGATCAACTTGTCGGCGTGCTTCATCTCGTCAATCGACTCGTGCATTTCATGCGCGCCGAGCTTGTCGAGTCCCCAGTTTTTATACATCCGCGCGTGCAGAAAATACTGGTTGATCGCTACCAGTTCGTTGTAGAGAATTTTGTTTAAGTGCTTGATGACTTGTTTGTCGCCCTTCATGCGGTGCTCCTAGAGGTGAGGGGATGCGACAAGAGACCTATGCAGCGCGCTCTAAACGGGTTCAGCCGTTGGGCGCGCTTTGCAGAGCCTTGGTCTCTAGCGGGGCTCACTTTAGATTTTCTGCCTTTACGCTTAAAAAGTCAAATAAATCAATGGCTTAGCATGCGGTAGCACGAGTGAGAATGCGAATTGCTCGCGATTATTTTCGCAGAATTTATGAAGCAGCTTTTTTGTTAAAAGCGCCTATTTGCGCGGGCTTAGCACGGTAAATAATGCAAAGTCGATTATTAGCATAATAACAATCTTAGCCCATGTTAAATGGGCGTTTTAGAGAAAAGCTGTTTGGGATTTTTGACGGCTAAATAGCCGCTGCGGCGACCGGAAAGGAAACAGAAGCGCTACGCAGCTTGCGCGTAGGTCGCGCCGAGCGCCTCGTTCAACACGTCGCAGGCGCAATCCGCGCACTTGCCGCAGCAAGTGGCCACGCCGGTCATGCACGCCAGATCGCTCATCGTGCAGGCACCATCCGCCACCGCTTGGTGAATGGCTTTTTCGTTGATGCCGTGACAAATGCAAACAATCATGGGTAAATAAAATTCGAGAGAACTAGAAAACTTACAGTAATACGAACGATTCTCAATATTATATGGGGGCAATTTGGGAAATGCAAATGAGCAAGCGGGCGTGCTTTACTGCGTCAAAGCCAACGCCACCCGGTAAGTCACAAACGACGCCGCATACGCCAGCGCGAACAAGTATCCCGCCATCAAAATCGGCATCTTCCAGCCACCGGTTTCGCGCTTGACCGTTGCTAGCGTCGACAAACATTGCGGTGCAAATACATACCACGCCAACAGCGAAAACGCGGTCGCCAGGCTCCAGCTTTGACTAATGAGCGGCGTCAGCGCTTGCGCCGCGTTGTCGCCCGTGGCCGAGAGCGCATAGACGGTTGCGAGTGAACTCACCGCCACCTCGCGCGCCGCCATGCCGGGCACCAGCGCGATGCTGATTTGCCAGTTGAAACCGATGGGCGCTAGCACGTATTGCAACGCGTGGCCGATCATGCCCGCGATGCTGTATTCGATGGCGGGCCCACTCGCACCAACAGGAGCCCCAGGAAAGCTCGCGAGAATCCACAGCGCAATCGTCAACAACAAAATCACGCCGCCAACCCGTCGCATAAAAATCAACACGCGCTGCCACAAACCCATCGCGATGCCCGCCACCGTGGGCCAGTGATAGTTCGGCAATTCCATCATCAAAGGTCGCGTTTGCCGCCCCTGAGTGGTGAACCGTTTGAGCACCCACGCCACGCCCATCGCGCCGAGAATGCCTGCGATGTAGAGCACAAACAGCACGATGCCTTGCAGCTCAAACAGACCCCACACCACACGTTGCGGAATGAACGCGCCGATCACCAGCGCATACACCGGCAGCCGCGCCGAGCACGTCATCAGCGGCGCAATCATGATGGTCACAATGCGGTCGCGACGGTCGGCAATGGTGCGCGTGGCGATGATGCCGGGGATCGCGCAGGCAAA
>JANXUB010000125.1 GCA_025352105.1 Burkholderiales bacterium
CGTCGGTGCGGGCGGTTGCAGTTGACATGTTTGATCCTCTTTAATTGTGATGCGACCAACCCTCCAGCCGGTCTGCATTACCCGGGACGTTATGTGGCGGCGCTTACGCTCTTCTGACGCCTTGCTGACGCGAAACTGACAACAAAGCGCGCGCCGCCTAGTGGGGAGCGCTCGACGCCCACCGCAGCACCGTGCGCTTCAGCGACTTCGCGGACGATGGCCAGGCCGAGTCCAGTACCACCAATCGGCGCGCCGGTGTCAGCGTCGGTCTGGGGCAGACGGGCGAAGGGCGCAAAGATGCGGCCCTTCTCGGAGAGCGGCACGCCGGGCCCCGAGTCGTCAACCAGAATCGCTGCCGGGTCAGCCTCTACCCAAAGAATCACGGTGCCGCCACGCGGCGTGTATTTAAACGCGTTATCGAGCAGATTGCGAATCAGTTCACCGATCAAAGTCGGGTCGCCAGTGACCGTCACCGCGCGTTCTGCGCCTTCCAGCGAAAACTCGATTTCGCGATCAAGCGCATGCGGTATCACGTCATGAGCGACCGTCTCGCAGAGTGCGCGCAAATCAACGTCGACGCTTACGCTGGTGGTGCCCGCACTTTCGGCGCGAACGAGCGTCAAGAGCTGCGCGGCAAGGTGGCTCACGCGCTCGCTGGTGGCGACCAGTCGGCTCATCGATTGATGGCGCTCCACGCCCTCGGGCATGCTCGAAGCAAGCTCACTCAATGTTCGCAGCGCGGCAACCGGCGTGCGCAGTTGATGCGCGGCGTTGGCGATGAAACGCTTCTGCGCGTTGATCGACGTTTGCAATCGCTGCATCAGCGAATTGACCGAGGCGATGAGCGGCGCTATTTCCTCAGGCGCAAGCTGCGCTGGCAGCGGACGCAGATCGTCAGGGCCGCGCGCGTCGAGGTGCATCTTGAGCACTTTCATCGGTCGCGCGACGTAGGTCAGCCCGTACCAAAGCAAATAAAACGCTACCAGCAGCGTGGCTGTTTGCGTCACCGCCTCGTGCAGCGTGACCACGCGCGACAGGGCGTCCTGCCGCTCGCGGGATTGCGCCACGCCGACGGTGTAGCTGCTACCGGAGGCATCAAAGCGCAGCCGTACAAAGCGCGCCGCGTTGTCATCAATCACCGTATTAAATCCGTCCACGATGCGAAACTCGGCAGCGTTTGTCGTCGTGGTGGCAGCGCCAGTTGCCGACATCGCGCTGGGTGATGAAACGGAAACCAGAGGTCGATCGCCATCGGCATTTTCCCGTAAAAAGGGTTGCAATTCCGGATCGCCAGCAAGCGGCGCTCCCTTGGCGTCGACGATCAGAAACGACACCGGCGTTTTCGGAGCCACGTTCATCCAGCGGCGCACGGCTTCCGATGGAAACGGCTGCACGACGTCGGTGGACAGACGTTGTTGCCACTCGGCAATCAGTGTCGTGGCCACTGCGTTCAAACCATCATCGAGCACCGCGTCCACGGTGTTCCGCGCGCTCATGAACGAGATGCCAAGGCTCACCAGCCAGATCGAGAGCAACGGCGCGAGGAGCCATTCAATCAGCCGCGCCGCCAGGCTCATTGCAGTGCGGCAGTCGCGACCGCAGGCGTTTTATCGATGCAATAGCCGAGGCCGCGAAACGTGCGCACCCGAATGTCGGCGGGCTCCAGCTTTTTGCGCAAGCGATGCACGTAAACCTCGATGGCGTTGAGCGAAATATCGCTGTCCCACGCGCACAAACCTTCGAGCAATTGCTCCTTGGTCACGGCGCGTCCGGCACGCAGCAGGAGCATCTCGAGAATGCCCGCTTCGCGCACCGACAAATCGAGCGGCACCCCATCTGACGCCGCCTGCCTTGAGGCGATATCAAACGAGAGTCGACCATGGGTGAGCATGTTGCTGCTGGCCGCATTGCGACGACGAATCAGCGCCCGAACACGCGCATGCAATTCGTCCAGCGCGAACGGCTTCACCAGATAATCATCAGCCCCCGCATCAAGTCCGTCAACGCGATCAGTCACCGAATCCATCGCGGTGGTGATGAGGACAGGCACACTCTTTTGCAGCTCATTACCCGCACGCAATTGCCGCAGCACATGCAGGCCCGAGAGCTTCGGCAAACCGAGATCGAGAATCACAAGGTCATACGTGCCCGTTGTCAGCGCGGTCGACGCCGCGTTGCCGTCGGTCACCCAGTCCACAGCGTAGTGCTCGCGCTTCAGGCTCGCGCTCACGCCGCTCCCCAATTCGGCATCGTCCTCCACCAGTAATACACGCACAGCCTCACCTCCTGCGCGAAAGTGTAGTCCCCGTGTAAGCAGTGACATCAGCTTTTCTCTGAAACTGTTATTGCGTAGGGACTGTATGCTAAATATTGTCAAAGTCGATATGCGAAATAAACAGCGTCCAGCCCACGTAAAATAGAGCATTCATCGCAAAGCTGTACTTTCATGCGCAGTGCCGAAATGGAGATTCCCGCACCGAGCAACGCAGGGTCAGTGCTATTCTGACTTGGTTGTGGAGGAAATTTTATGCAGTACCGAACCAGCATCACGCGCATATTTTGCGCCACCCTGTCGGCAACGCTTGCGCTAACAGCACTGTGCAGCGCCCCCGCGTTAGCGCAGGCGTTTCCGAACAAACCCGTGAAGCTTGTCGTTCCGTATCCGCCCGGCGGTTTTCCAGACACCGTGGCGCGGCTTTTGAGCAAGTCCCTGACCGAAAAATGGGGCCAGCAAGTCATCGTCGACAACCGCCCCGGCGGCAACGGCGCGGTGGCCGCGCAGACCGTGAAGTCGTCGCCGAGCGATGGCTACACATTGCTTGTCACCGACGGCTCGATGTTCACCATCAACCCGGTGCTCTACGCGAAGCTTGAGTACGATCCCAAGCGTGACTTCGTACCGGTTTCTGCGCTCGCAAAAGCGCCTCTCTTTCTCGCCGCGCATCCGAGCGTTCCGGCCAACACGCTGGCCGAATTCATCGCCTACGTCAAAGCCAATCCCGGCAAAGTCAATTACGGCTCGTCCGGCATTGGCAGCACCCATCACCTGACCACCGAGGCGATGGCAGCCGCGCTCGGCCTCAACATGGTTCACGTACCGTTCAAGGGCATGGGGCAAGCCACGCCCGCGCTGGTCGGCGGTCAGGTGCAATTTTTGTTCTCGGCGCTGCCTGCAATTGGCGGATTCGTGAAAGACAACCGCATCAAATTGCTCGCGCAGAATTCGAGCAAGCGATTCTCGCAAGCGCCAAACATTCCGACACTTTCGGAATCCGTCATCCCCGGTTTTGACTTCGCGCCGACGACGATTGTGATGGCACCGTCCGGCATCCCGCCTGCGGTGCTGCGTCAGCTCTCGACCGACATCGCAGCCGCCATCCGCACGCCTTCGGTCGTGGAGACCTTGCTCAACTCAGGCGTTGACGCCATCGGGAGCACTTCCGACGAGCTCGCCAAAACGCTGCACGACGAAGGCGAGCGCTTCGCCAAAGTCATCAAGACCATCAACATCAAAGCCGAATAGCGCTGCATGAGCACCGCATCAGCCGCGCTCGTTGACGATCTCGTCTGCGCAAATCACATCCTCTACGTCGAAGGCGTGGTCGACGGCTTCGGTCATGTCAGCGTACGCCACGACCAGCGCGACGACCGATTTTTGCTCGCGTGCGGTGTCGCGCCAGCCACGGTCACCGCCCACGACATCGTCGAGATCGACTACGACGGCAACGTGCAGGATGCAGCCGGACGCCGCTCCTACATCGAGCGATTCATCCACAGCGAGATTTACAAATCGCGCCCAGATGTGATGGCCATCGTGCATAGCCATTCGCCCGCCATCATTCCGTTCAGCGTCACGCGCGCCACGCTGCGACCAGTGTGCCACATGAGCGGCTTCCTCGGTTTCTCGACGCCTGTGTTCGAAATTCGCGATACCGCTGGCGAAAACAACGACATGCTGGTCAAGAGTGCGGCGCTCGGCAAGGCTCTAGCTGAATCCTTGGGCCAACATCATTTCGCATTGATGCGCGGCCACGGCTCAGTCACAGTCGCCGACTCCATCAAGCTCGCAGTCGCCCGCTCGATCTGGGCCGAGATGAACGCTAAACTACAAACCGAAGCCATGCGCCTCGCCCAAATGGTCGGCGACAACTCGGTCAATTACTTGACCCCAGGTGAAGCGAAAGGCTCGATGACAATCAACGAAACCGTCGTGGATCGTCCGTGGGATTTCTGGAAAGCCAAGGCACGCGCGGCGCTGGGCGGGCTTAAACGGTAGCGGGCGACTCGGTGCCCGCCGCGATCAAATCCAGCGCAAGCCCCGCAACCAGCATGCCAAGCCCCGCCGTCATGTGCATCGCAGAGCCATAGCCTGCGCAGGCGAGGCCCGCACCCGCATCCCCGGCGGTGCCAGCCTGCCGCTCTTTGCCGTACACAACCGGCACTTTGAACTTGCGTCCAGCACGCGGGAATCCGTATTCCCGGCGCAGCATCAGGCGCAGTTTTGCGAGCAGAGCATCTTGCTCGGTCGTCGCCAAATCAGACACGGTTAATTTCGACGCATCAGTCTTGCCGCCCACGCCACCACACACAAAAACGGGGAGCGTCGAGCTCACGCAGTGCGCGATCAACGCAGCCTTTGCATAAACCTTGTCAATCGCATCAATCACAAAACTCGCGTCAGGCGGCAGCATCGTGGCGACGTTGTGTGTATCGACAAAGTCATCAATGCAGGTAACGACACAATCAGGCGCAAAACTCGCGATTCGGTCGCGCATCGCATCCACCTTGTTGCGGCCCAGATTGGCAATCGTTGCGTGCGACTGTCGGTTGAGGTTTGATTCAGCGACGACGTCAAGATCAATCAAGGTAATACGACCCACTCCCGAGCGAGCCAGCGCCTCTGCGCCCCAAGACCCCACACCACCGATACCCACGATCACGGCATGCGCCGCACGAATTTGCGCGAAGCCTTGCATGCCGTACAGTCGTTCGACACCACTGAAACGGCGATCTGTTTCGACAACCTCTAAAGTGGTTTCAACACTCGCCGTGTTCTGCATAAGCCGTTCATTTTTTTCGGCAGCATCCATCGCGTTCACCGTGCACCACGCAGCCGGAACGGCTGCACACATGGCGGCTAGTTACTTCGTGGCGTAGGGATAAGCCTGCTGCGGCACGCGAGCTTCGTCCTGCTCGGCTTTTTCGGTGACGTTCAGCGGCTTTTTGTCCCACCAGATGGCGCGGCCTTTGCGCTGATCTTCCTCAAGATGCGGGCGCGCCGCTTTGAGGTCGCGAATGAATTGGGTGATTTCGGATTCGTACATGGTGGGCTGCCGGTAACTCGTGGTCTGAGCGTGATTTTAGGCGGTTTTGTCTTTGGCAGGCTCGCGTCGGCTGCCAGCGTACAACTCAAATTCAAACAACCGACAATCGAGCGCACCATTGAAAAGCGGCGTTTTCTTCGACGGTTTGAAGCCGACTCCGCTCGGCAACGCTCGATCTGCCGTGATGAAGCAAGCCTTCCAGCCCGCCATCGTTTTCTTAAGCCAGGTGCCAACGGCGGGATACCAGGCCTTCAGCTCGGCCAGCTCGTTCAAACGCTCACCGTACGGCGGATTAGTCAGCAACAGACCCGACGGAGCGGGCGCGGCGAGCGATTCCATCGGCACGTTGGTCAGCGTCACGGCTGAGACGGTTGCCTCGCCACCGATATTCTGCAGATGGCGTTGCGTAACCTCAACCGCATCGATATCGCGGTCATTGCCAAACAGCAAATTGGGTGGCAAGGGCTGCGCACCGGCTGCCGCTTCGGCGCGCATCACGTCGAAAACACCCGCATCAAAATTGCTAATCTTTTCGAACGCAAATGGCCGCTGCCCGCCCGGCGCAAGATTCATAGCAATCATCGCGGCCTCAGTCAGGATCGTTCCGCTGCCGCACATCGGATCAAACAACGGCATCTGCCCGCGCCAACCTTTGAGCGCGAGCATCCCCGCAGCGAGGTTCTCGCGCAGCGGCGCTTGCAGTCCCTCGCGACGATAACCGCGCTTGAACAGCGCTTCGCCCGCGAGATCGAGATAAACCGTCGCGGTGTAAGCGGTCAGGAAAACGTGTATCCGCATGTCCGGCATGCTGGTGTCCACCGACGGTCGTTCTTCCTGCACAGCGCGAAAACTGTCGACGATGGCGTCTTTCACACGCAGGGTGACGAACTCAAGGCTCGTCACCGGTGAGCGAATCGCGTCGACCTGCACGCGAATCAACTCCTGCGCGGTGAACAAGCTCGGCCAGCCGATGCTGCGCGCAATCTCGTAAATGTCTTCTTCGTGGTGGTATTCGTCTTCCGCCAGCTGCCACAGTACGCGACTGGCGATCCGACTCCATAAACACACGCGGTAGCCCAGCGTGAATGGCCCCTGAAAGGCAACGCCGCCATCGGTCGGGCCGACGTGGATTGCCCCTAACGCGGTGAGCTCATCGAAGAGAACACCTTCGAGGCCGCGTGGGCATGGAGCGAAGAAGCGCTGAATTTTTGGCTGGACTGGAGAGGTTTTCAGCGACAAGGTGGCGCGGTTTTGATGAGTAACCATAGTTACTTTCGCAGGCGACAACCGTCGCCCATTCCATCGCGCCAGACGTGAACGCTTGAGATATTGGAAAACTTTGGTTCGACCGCGCGCCAGACAAAGCGGCACAGGTTTTCCAGCGTCGGAACACCCAAGTCGGCAATTTCATCAAGATAGTGATGATCCAGCTGATCGCGCACTACATCGAGATGCGCGCGCAAGAGACCGAGATCGCTCACCATTCCGCTGGTCGCGTGCGGCGTCCCGCACAGCGAAACCTCGCAGTGATAAGTGTGCCCATGAATTCGGCGCGAGCCTTCAGCGTCGATTGTGCGCTTCAGCGTGTGAGCAGCATCGAAGAAAAAACACTGCGTAATTTCGTAGTTCATATCTGATTTTGGAAAGGAATCCCTACCGGATTCCAATGACTTTATGAGTTTGCACTGACAGTCGCCATTCCGGATGCTGCAAGCACCAATCAATCGCGAGCTGCGTGTTCTCGGTGCGCGAGGGACCATCCATCGCCTGCACAAAACGATGCTCAAAGTCGAGCGTCGCGAGGTAGTCGAAATCAAACGGCTGCGGCACAACAACTTTGAGTTCGTGACCGCTCAATTGCAGCAATGGCGCACCGGCTTTCGGGCTGACACAAATCCAGTCGATACCGGCGGGCGCTACGATGCTGCCGTTGGTTTCGACGGCGATCTCGAATCCTTCATCATGCAAAGCTTCTATCAACGCTGCGTCCAGTTGCAACAGCGGCTCGCCGCCGGTGCAGACGACCAAACGCTTGCCTTTGCTCGTCGCGGGCCATTCGCTTGCGATAGTCGCCGCTAGCTCGGTCGCATCGGGATATTTTCCGCCGCGCGTTCCGTCGGTGCCCACAAAATCAGTGTCGCAAAATTTGCAAATGGCTGTCTCGCGGTCACGTTCCAGCCCGCTCCACAAATTGCATCCGGCAAATCGGCAAAACACGGCGGAACGACCGGCGTTCGCGCCTTCGCCCTGCAGCGTGTAGAAAATTTCCTTGACCGAATAGGTCATAGCCAAACCCGCGCGTACGTCATGGAGCGACGCTAGCGGCAATCACCGCATAGCCCATTTCTCGAACCCCGCTTTGCGCAACGAGCAGGCTGGACATTCGCCGCAGCCGTAGCCCCAAACGTGCACCGTATCGCGAACGCCGTTGTAGCAAGTATGAGTGTGCTCAATGATCAATCGCGTCAACGCTTCTCCGCCCAGCAAATGCGCCAGCGCCCACGTATCGGCCTTGTCGATCCACATGAGCGGTGTCTCAATGTTTAGCTCTCGATCAAGGCCCAGCGACAGCGCGGATTGCATCGCTTTCATCGTCGCGTCGCGGCAATCAGGATAGCCTGAAAAATCCGTCTCACACATGCCACCGACGAGTACGTCGAGCCCACGTCGATACGCAATCGTCGCCGCAAACGTCAAAAACAGCAGGTTACGACCAGGCACAAACGTATTCGGCAGGCCGCTCTTTTCGTAGGTGATCGCTACATCACGCGTAAGCGCCGTATCGCTAATTTGCCCCAACACCGCGAGGTTCACAACATGATCGTCGCCGAGCCGCGCACGCCAATTCGGAAAGCGGGCGCGCAGCTCGCGCAACGTCTCAAGCCGCACGGTCATCTCGATTGCGTGCCGTTGTCCGTAGTTAAATCCGACCGTTTCAACGCGCGAAAACCGCTCAAGCGCCCAGGCCAGGCACGTCGTCGAATCTTGTCCGCCAGAAAAAAGAACGAGGGCGCGACCGGGCGGTGTCGTTTGCATCAAAACGGCTTCACCACAACAAGAAAAACAATGGCAAAGAGCGCCAATACCGGCAACTCATTCATCACGCGAAAGTAGCGCTCAGAATTTGTATTGCCGCCAGCGCGAAACGCCATCATGTGCCGCCAGCACAGCACGTGAAAAACAACGAGCGCCAGCACGATCAGCAACTTCCACATCAGCCATTTTCCGGTGATGCCATAGCCAATCCAGAGCCATGCGCCAAACACAATCGTGAGCACAGCACTCGGCGTCATGATGCCCCAGAACAATTTGCGTTCCATAATTTTGAACCGGGCGGACCCGCGCTCATCGCCTTCTGCGTTGGCCTGTACGTGATAAACAAACAGGCGTGGCAGATAGAAAATTCCCGCCATCCATGTGATGACGGCGATGATATGAAGCGATTTGATCCAGAGCATGAGCGAGCGATTGCGAAAATTGTTTAGCGACAACAAGCTCGCTTGACCACAGCCTTAAGCTCGGTCAATCGCCCGTGAAAAAAATGCCCCGCACCCGGAAATACAGTTACTGGCAAACCCTGCGGTCGAGCCCAGGTCATCACGTCAGCGAGCGGCACCACATCGTCCTCTTCGCCGTGGATGACCACCGTGTCTTTCGGAACCTCAGGAATCTCAAACCGATTGACCGCAGGCCCAACCAACACCAGCTGATCGGGTAGCGAGCGCGCAAGAAGACGGGTTTGCACGAAGCAGCCGAACGAAAAGCCTGCCGCGACTAAAGGTACCGACTCGCCGAGATGAGTCTGCGCCCAAGCCAGCGCAGCCGCAGCGTCTTCAGTCTCGCCAATGCCTTCGTCAAAACTGCCTTCGCTCCTGCCAACGCCGCGAAAGTTAAATCGCATCGTGGCGAAGCCCAATTCAGCAAACGATTTGGCGAGCGTTTGCACGACCTTGTTGTCCATCGTTCCACCGAACTGCGGATGTGGATGGCAAATGAGGGCGAGAGCCACAGCTGGCGCGTCGGTAGGGCGTTGAAAAGCAATTTCCAGCGCGCCTGCTGGGCCCTGAATGAGTTCGGATGTCATCGCCCAATTTTAGGCGCTACTGACTTCTGTCTGGACATCCATCCCGCTGCGAGCCGGACGCAGCGTAAACCGCCACAACAACACGGCCGTCGCCAAAAACGGCCACAGAATCACAATCGTGTGTGTCAAGCCATTCAGATGCAGCAAGTGTCCATAGTTCCAGCTGAAAATCGATAGCGGCGCTTTTGCCGCCACGAAGTCAGGCAGCAGCAGTGTCACCATCACGCTGGAGATCAGCGCAATACCCGCGAGGACGGACTTCGCGGCACGGGGCAACCAGAACAACACCATCAAGGCAAACGCGCCGACCGCGAGGCCGAGAGTGTGACCGGGGCGCAGCCATTCGTCCCACGCGACCGGCGTGAGCACGGCCTGCGCTGCGGCCGTTTTCATCACGATCGCCAGCGCGATCACCAACACCAGCGCAATTCCGCCCATCCAGCGCTTACGCATAATGAGATCGGTGAACAAACCGATGCCGATCAAAGCGGACGCAGTTTGCACGAGCTCGACGACCAGCACCACTGGCTCGAACGCAGCCTTCTGTCCAAGGTGAAACGTCGCTCCAAACAAAGGGATCGCCGGGTTCATCTGTGCGAGCAACCAGACCAGGAGCAGCACGAGTTTCAGGTCGCCTGACTCACCGGGCACCACCAAGGTTTCGCGCAGTGAGCGCGCGGCGTTCAGCAGCGGTCGGGAGGAGATTACGAGCGCGCCGAACACAGCACCAACCAGCGTGCCTGATAGATTGGCAGCGGTATCGAGCACGCTGGCGTAACGTGTGGGCAACCAGATTTGTGCCGTCTCCATAGCAAGCGAAAGCACCAGCGCGGACCCCAGCGTCGCCACGATTGCGCGCATTCCGGACCATCGAAGGGGCCACGCCATGACGAGTGCAAAACCGAACGGAATGTAGGCGAGCACGTTGAAAGTTGCGTCCCCAACGGTCCAGCGTTGCCCCCACTGAAACAGAAAGAAGCGACCGCCGGGTGGCGGGTCTGTCCAGCCTGTGAATGGCTGCAAGCTCGCGTAAACAATCACCGCAACGCAGACGCCCGTAACCCATAGCGGGAGACCGGAATGACTGCTTGCTGGTTGTCTGTCGATCATGGCGATTGATCAGCCTAGAGATAGGCGTGATCCACCTTGAAGCCCACAACGTTCACCTGGCTGGCATCAAGGTAGAGCTTGATCTCGACCTCTGCGCCGCCATCAAGTCCGCGCGCCAGATTAGCTGTGGCGGGTGCGAATTCGGTCGGCGAGAAAACACGGCGCACGACCAGCTCGCCGCCCAGTCCATCGAGCGACAACACAAGATGCGGAAATGCGACAGTGCGCGCGCCCGTATTTCGCAAGATCGTCGTGAAGATAAGCAGTCCCTTGTGCGCGGGATCAGCGGCAAGATCAGCACCGACGAAGCCAAGCGATTCGGCACGCTTTGGTGGCTCAACGCGACAGCCGATTTGCTCACAGGCCATCGAAACCAAAGGCGCGGCTTGCGGCAGGCGACTGACCAGTTCATCGCGGAAGTAGTACGCGCCCTGCCCCACTAGAAGCAAAGCGGCGACCAACGACGCCACCGCGTACACCCAGCGCGCTCCTCGCGTTTCGACCTGTGTCGGCGCGCGCCACCGGTAGTCGTTCAGGTCATGCGTCGCTTTGTCTGCGGTCGTGCTTTGCGCGTCGGCGTCGAGGTTGCGTACAACGGGATCTGCGTTGACGGGCAGCTCACCGTTGGCAGCCGTCGCACTGGGTGCCGCGTCGTTGGTTACCTTAAATTCGTCAGCCTTCGCATCATTGACAGCTGAGTCGTCATGGGCCGTTGTCATCGCCGGCATACCCTGAACGATGGTCTGTGGCGACGCACCTTCCACCCCCTCATGCATGGGCGGCATGGGCGGCAAGATGCCTTCGATCAGGTGTTCAACGGCATCGAAAATTCCGCGACACGCACCACACCGTACCAGCCCCGCGTGCAGCTTGACCTGCTCCGGTCGCACACGAAATTTCGCGCTGCAATGCGGGCATTGCGTGATCGCGGACACTTGTGTTGGGACGTTGGACATGCCGCAATCGTAGCGTACGCGCTGCGCAAGCTAGCGATAGCGCGCAGGCGTTTAGTCCCGCGTTCCGCTCATGCGCACCCAGCCGTCGCGCTCAGCGCTCACCACGAGCTTGATCCAGGGCGCGTAGGCGGTCTGGATTCGCTCAATTTGCGGCGTGAGAATGCCTGCGAGTGCGAGCCCACCGCCTGATTTGACGTGGCTGCAAATCGCGGGGGCAAGCACCGTGAGCGGTCCAGCAAGGATGTTGGCGACGACGATGTCGTAGCGCTCGTTTAGCGCATCATCGGATGTGGCGTAGGCGACTTTCAGATGATTTGCTTCGGTGTTCAGTCGCGCGGTTTCAACGGCTTGCGGATCGATATCGACGCCGAACACGTCCGACGCACCCAAAGCGCATGCCGCCATCGCCAAAATGCCGGAGCCGCAACCGTAGTCGAGCACCGACTTGCCGGTGAGCGACAAGTCGCTCAACCACTGCAAACACAAGCGGGTCGTAGGATGAGTGCCAGTACCGAACGCCAACCCCGGATCAACGCGCAGATTGATCGCTTCTGGATTTGGTGGCTCGCACCACGTCGGCACGATCCAGAGTTTGGGCGTGATTTCTATCGGCTCGAATTGCGCCTGCGTGGCGCGAACCCAATCCGTTTCCGGAACGATGCGAAACTCGTGCGGCCCCAGTGAATCACCTGCATCGCTGCGCAGCGACGTCCACAGCGCGTCGAGCTCGTCGGTCGTGACGCTGGATTCGAACAAGGCCGCGATGCGGCTGTCAGCCCAGCGCTGGCTGAGCGCCATTCCCGGTTCGCCGAATATCGGCTGTTCGGCATCGCTTTCCGCATTTAGGTCCGCCACGTCAACCGCCAGCGCGCCCGCTTCGAGCAGGGAATCGGCGATGGCGTCAGCGGCTTCTCCTTTAACCGGGCCGGAAATCTCCAGCCACGTGAGCGCGCTCACTTCCTGCGTTCCGCAAGCCTGGCCATGCGCTGCTCAAGGTAGTGAATCGAGAAGCCGCCTTTGATAAATTGCGCATCGTCCATCAGCTCACGATGCAGCGGTATATTGGTCTTGATGCCTTCGACGATCATCTCGGAGAGTGCGATGCGCATGCGGGCAATCGCCTGCTCGCGCGTCGCGCCATAAGCCAGCAGTTTGCCGACCATCGAGTCGTAATTCGGCGGTACGAAATAGCCGTTGTACGCGTGAGAGTCAACACGAATGCCGGGGCCGCCGGGTGCATGCCAGCTGGTGATGCGACCGGGCGACGGCACAAATGAATTCGGGTCTTCGGCATTGATTCGGCACTCAATGGCGTGGCCGCGCCGAACAATGTCCTTCTGGCGAAACATCATCTTCTGATTTGCGGCGATCTTGATCTGTTCCTGCACGATATCGATACCGGTGATGAGCTCCGTAACCGGATGCTCAACCTGAACACGTGTGTTCATTTCGATAAAAAAGAATTCACCGTTTTCGTACAAAAACTCAAACGTGCCTGCGCCGCGATAGTTGATTTTTCTGCAGGCCTCAGCGCAACGCTCACCGATTTTGGCGATCAGTTTTTCAGGAATGCCCGGCGCTGGGCCTTCTTCGATAATTTTTTGATGGCGGCGCTGCATGGAGCAATCGCGCTCGAAGAGATAAACCGCATTTTTGTGCTGATCGGCGAGGATCTGAATCTCGATATGTCGTGGGTTTTCAAGGAATTTTTCCATGTACACCGTACCGTTACCGAACGCCGCGAGCGCTTCGCCCTTGGTCAGCGTCACCGCATTCACCAGCGCCGCTTCGGTCTGCACCACGCGCATGCCGCGTCCGCCACCGCCGCCCGAGGCTTTGATGATGACCGGGTAGCCGATGGTACGAGCGATTTTGATGATCTCGCGCGGATCGTCTGGCAGCGCGCCGTCCATGCCCGGAACCACAGGCACGCCCGCCTTTTTCATGGCCAGCTTGGCCGAGACCTTGTCGCCCATCAGGCGGATCGTCTCCGCACGCGGACCAATAAAGACGAAGCCGGATTTCTCGACTTTTTCCGAAAAATCGGCGTTTTCCGAGAGAAAGCCGTAGCCCGGATGGATCGCCTGCGCGTCGGTCACCTCGGCCGCGGCGATGATCGCAGGGACGTTCAGGTAACTTTGCGCGGAGGGTGCCGGGCCGATGCAAACCGATTCGTCAGCGAGCTTGACGTACTTGGCGTCAGCGTCGGCTTCTGAGTGAACGACAACCGTTTTGATGCCCATTTCGCGACACGCACGCTGGATCCGCAGCGCAATCTCGCCGCGATTGGCGATCAAAATCTTGTCAAACATCAAGTTTTCCGGCTTCTTGGCCGTAGTCAGTGAGAGCGCCATCGTGAATTATTCGACTTTATTCGATGGTGAACAGCGGCTGGCCGTATTCGACGGCGTTGCCGGATTCCACAAGCACGGCCTTGACCACGCCAGACTTGTCGGCCTCGATCTCGTTCATGAGCTTCATGGCCTCGATGATGCAGATCGTGTCGCCCACGCTGACTGTGCTGCCGACTTCGGCGAACGGTTTGGCACCCGGTGCCGCCGAACGATAAAAAGTGCCCACCATCGGTGACTTCACGATGTGGCCGATCGGCTCTGCGGCCACCGGCTCCGTAGCAGGTGCCGCGATCGGAGCGGCAACAGGGGCAGGCATCGCCGGGCCCGGCTGCATGGCGTGCATCATCGGCGCGGCGTATTGCATAAACGGCTGCGGCGCGTTGGCCACCGTCCGCGTAATACGAACCCGCTCTTCACCCTCGGTCACTTCCAGCTCAGCAATGCCGGACTCCTGAACGAGTTCAATCAAAGTTTTTAATTTGCGCAGATCCATGCGTCGGTTCTCCTCTTCGGGAAGCTAAGTGGCGTTTCGCTTCCGCTTTCGCGTGTGACGAAACTACTTGGACGAATACTCGGTCGCCAGGAAATCGAGCGCGAGGTCGTAACCGCGCACGCCGAAACCAACGATGATGCCGCGCGCAATGGCGCTTAAGTATGAGTGATGGCGAAATTCTTCTCTGGCGTGCACGTTAGTGATGTGCACTTCAAGAAAGGACAGCGAGGCGCCAGCGAATGCATCGCGAAGCGCCACGCTGGTGTGAGTCAGCGCGCCAGCGTTGATGATGCAGGCGACAGTACCGTCGGTGCGTGTGGCATGGATGCGATCCACGAGCACGCCTTCATGATTGCTTTGCAGACAGTCGAGCTGAAAGCCCGCTTTGGCTGCGCGGGCGGTCAGGTGGCTTTCGAGTTGCTCAAGCGTTGTTGAGCCGTATTTTTCTGGCTCACGTGTTCCGAGGAGATTCAAATTTGGACCGTGCAGTAGAAGCAACCGTGGCTGCTTTTCAGCTTTTGCCGCGCCCTTCACTCCTTTTTTGTCCGCTTTCGCTTCTTTCGCCATCAAATGATGCTCGCTTCAAACCGTAAGATCGAAGCAAGTTAAGTTGAGATAGACGCTAGTTTGCCTGAAATTTCAATTTGTTGCTAGTTAGCGACAGTGTTTGTCAGGTTTTTCTTACGAGCGAATAGCCCGCCGAAAACGACACTTGCCAACAACAGCTTTTGCAGATTATCCATTCTGTATTGGGGCTACATGGCCAAAATCATAAAAGTTGACTTCAGTATAAACCGCGCTTTAGCCCCTATTCAATATGGCTTACATTCGAAAGCTTTCACTTCTCGCTCACACCTTTTGTCGAAAGTAGAACGACAAGGACTTAGGTGAAGATCGCTGCGATTTCGCTGTATTTAAGCTTTCCTACGCGACGAAGCATTACTTCACTCGTCGGCGAAAGCACCAGCGTGAAAGGCAATACGCCTTGCGGATTGCCCATCGTTTTCACTGCTTCCAGCCACGCTGCGTCGCCCAAAAGAATCGGATAATTAATCGTAAGTTCTTTGGCAAATCGCTCAACCGGGGCTCGCCGATCAATGGCGATGCCGACAAATTGCAGGCCTTTAGCCGCAAATTCACCTTGGGCCTTAACAAATTCCGGCATCTCTTCGCGGCACGGTCCACACCACGTCGCCCAGAAATTCACGATTAAGGTCTTCCCTTTCCACGTCGACATCGGGGTCAACTTGCCGTCCATCGCCTCAAAACTGGCCGTCAAAAGCTTCGCCTCTTCGCCTTCGACCGCGCCGCGCGTCAGCCACCAACGCCCGCCCCAGGCACCCGCGCCGCAAGCGGCTACGGCTGCTGTGCCCAGGATCAAAGCCCGTTTGCCCGACGATAAA
Organism: Burkholderiales bacterium; assembly: GCA_025352105.1. Taxonomy (GTDB): domain Bacteria; phylum Pseudomonadota; class Gammaproteobacteria; order Burkholderiales; family Casimicrobiaceae; genus Casimicrobium. The sequence goes on from JANXUB010000125.1 coordinate 15,725, forward strand.
GGTCGATCAGCGTCGGGTAAGGCACTCACGCTCATTGGCTCACCTGCGGCTTGAACTGATTCTTGAGGCTGGTTGGTTGCAGCCCGTTTGGCGATGAATTTTTTGCCCCCGCCACCAAGGAAAACAAGCGTTTTGCGGGCGGATAGCAAATGCCCGCAACCGCTGAGCATCCCTGAAACACCAGCTCCAGCTCGGTTTTCGTCGCCGCCACAGACATGAGCTCAAGGACAACCGCCTTTTCAAATACGGTCGTTTTGCCGAACGTAGGGTCGTTTTTGACCTTGCCTTTATCCTGCGCCAGCTTGTTCAACTTGGGCATGACCACCGGCCCAACATCCTTGCCGTCCACCCGGAACTCAAAGCGGTCCCGATACAGATAATGCCCCGGCATCACATCGACCTGAAGGGCCAATTTACCCCCAACAAAGCTCGCCGTCACTGGAAAAGCCTCATCGACGGGCAATGGCCCATCGGCAGCCGCCGATCCTGCGACTGGCATCATAAAAACGACAGCACAGAAAATTGCGTTCAAGGCGGCAAATCGCGCGGCACTTTTCGAGCGTCGTGCTGTCATACTTACGACATATTGAGCTGACCGCTTTGGCTGATTTGGGCAACTGATTTGCCCGAATGAAGTGTTGGAAGCGCAGGCGCTGGAGATGTTCATGCCACTCGTTTTACTTGGAATTTTGTTGGTGTTGCCAATATTGGACATCTACGCGACGATCCGGTTCGCCGAATCGCTGAATGTTCCGGCGCTGGCGCTTTTCGTGCCCGGATTCCTGTTTGGATTTTTGCTCATGAAGCGAGAAACCAGCACACTCAAAGCGCGTTTCGTGAATGCCCTGCAAAGTATGTCACTCCCCGGCGTCGTGTTCGACAGCGGTCGTCGCATGTTAGCCGCCGTGCTCTTCCTGTTCCCCGGCTTCATGAGCGACATTTTCGCGCTCTGCCTGCTCTTGATTCCCAGCCGCGTTACGTCGCAGGTTGCCACCGCTTCGTCTGCGCCGAGTGGCCCGAAGGTGATGGATGGTGAGTTTCGGCGGATTGATTAGGGCGATCACTGACCGCAGCTACGGGTTCTTCTTCTCTGTCGCTCGGCGGATGCCGAGCGCATCCAAGTCTCGCGCCAGATAGGCGTTAACAACGCGATTGATCTCACGATCAATAAGGGTTGGGTCAAGCCCGTCGCGTTCGAAGACGTGCCGAAGCAGAGCTGCCATGTCGGGCTCATCGCATCCGCCGAAACTATGACAGAGCGACCGGAATCGTGAGCTATCCGGGCCGCAATCGGACACGCTCAGCGCGCATGCTGCCAGCGGCCCCAGCGAGAATTCAAGCGTCAGGGCCGCGCCAAAGTCTGCCTCCGAAAAACCAGCGTAGTCAAACGAACCGACAGCCGCACTGCCTCCAACCAGCATCCGGGTGATGCCATCCGGCTGCCACTCGGTCAAGGCCCGTTGCATGAGTCCGTAGTCTCTATCGTTTAACTGACCCAAGCTTTCGCTTTGCCAACCGGCGCGTCGATTAAACAGTTGTGCGCTCACCACGCCGTCGGCAACCAGCCGGCCCAATGCCGCGCGGTACTCTGCGCCAAAGCCTGCACCGATGAGTCGACCACGGCATTCAGACGCTGATCGCTCGACGACCGCTGTCCAATTTGCGCGTTGCGCTAGGGACAGCGACGCCGCTGACCTTTTGAGAATCTCAGCTTGACGAGCGTAGTTGGGCTGAGCGTCGGGCATCCACGTCTCGTTTTGCCGCATCAACTCCGCAACGAACTCCGCTGGCGGCTGAATTCGTTGCGGCCCTACGGATTGCGCCGCTTCATTCATCGCAATCAACGCTTCGTTGGGTGGTATTTTCTTCCCGGTTTTCGGGTCATAACTTGACTCCGACACCATCTCACGAACGGTTTTGCCTTGCAACTGAACTGGCACATCAATGCAGTGCAACGTTAAATAAACCGAATGGGCGATCAGCAAGGGATCCCCCGAGCGAACCGCCTGAAGTTGTGCCGCAAACGGGTCACCCAGCGCTGTCAGTCGTTGCATTTTTTTCGCCGGACTGGCGAATACATCGGGCACTAGATTCGATAGTGGGTTCGGAAGTTGCGGCAACGCCTCTCGGACGCTCGCGCCGCTCGCATATCGAGCGCTTTTGCCCTTTTGCGCCTGCCCTGAGGATACCGGAACGGATTTCGAATTCGCCCCTTCAGGCAGCGCTTGACGAAACAGCGCCGCTACTAAAACAGCAGCAGCAATCGTACCCGCAACGACGATCAGGTGGCGCCTGCGCATACTTACCGCGGAGGGTTCGCCTTACGGACCAACAACCAAAACCCAATCAAAATCATCGGCACACATAACCACTGCCCCATCGTCATTCCAAACGACAGAAACCCGAGGAATGCGTCCGGCTCGCGGAAGAATTCGGCGATGGAGCGCAGCGCGCCGTAACCCAGCAAAAACGCCCCCGCCACCCGCCCCGCAGCGCGCGGTTTGCTCGAATAAATCCAAACGATGATGAACAGCAAGACGCCTTCCAGCGCGAATTGATAGAGCTGCGACGGATGTCGTGGAATCTTGTCGACTGTCGGGAAAATCATGGCCCAGGGCAGCGAAGTATCGGCCGCGCGCCCCGGCAGTTCTGCGTTGATGAAGTTGCCAATGCGGCCCGAAGCCAGGCCCAGCGGCACCAGCGGCGAAACGAAATCCATAACGCGCAGAAACTTTCGCTCGGTGCGCCGCGCGTACAGCCACATCGCAAAAATCACGCCGAGCAGGCCGCCGTGAAAACTCATGCCGCCCTGCCACACCGCAAAAATCTCGAGCGGGTTGCTTGAGTAATAACCGGGCTTGTAGAACAGGCAATAGCCGATCCGGCCGCCCAAAACCACACCCAAAATGCCGTAAAGCAACAGCTCGTCGACATCGGCTGGTTTCCAGCCCTGCAGAATCTGTTTTCGGGCGCGGTATTGACCGAGCACCATGAACAGCACGAAGGCAGCAAGGTACGTCAGCCCGTACCAGCGAATGGCGAGCGGGCCGATTTGCAGGGCGATGGGGTCGATTTCAGGGTGGATCAGCATATTCGGTAAGTGTAGTGCGGCCTAAAATCTCCTTAACCCACCCTTGTCTACCCACCTGAGTCCATCTATGACGTTCAATCGCCGCAGCAAAATCATCACAGCTGGCATCGCCCGCTCACCCAATCGTTCGATGCTTCGCGCGGTCGGCTTTGGTGACAACGATTTCGACAAACCCATCGTCGGTGTCGCCAACGGACACAGCACGATGAATCCGTGCAACGCGGGCATTCAGCCGCTGGCTGATCGGGCGGTCACAGCCATTACCGCTGCCGGCGGCATGCCGCAAATGTTTGGCGTGATCACGGTGACCGACGGCATCAGCATGGGCACCGAGGGCATGAAGTATTCGCTGGTGTCGCGCGAAGTCATCGCCGATGCGATCGAGACGGCCACGCAGAGCCAGATGATGGACGGCGTGCTGGTGCTCGGGGGTTGCGACAAAAATATGCCGGGGGGCATGATCGCCATGTGCCGCATGAACATTCCCGCGATTTATTGCTATGGCGGCACGATCAAACCGGGCAACTGGAAGGGTCAGGCGCTGACCATCGTTTCGCCGTTTGAGGCCGTCGGCCGTCATGCGGCGGGCACGATTTCTGAGGAAGATTTCGTCGGCATCGAGAAGAACGCCTGCCCGACTCACGGCGCATGCGGCGGCATGTACACAGCCAACACCATGTCGTCGTCGTTCGAAGCGCTGGGCATGAGTTTGCTCGGCTCGTCGTCGATGGCGAACCCGGATCAGGAGAAGTCTGACAGCGTGGCGGATTCGAGCCGCGTGTTGCTGGAAGCCATCAAAAGCAACCTGAAGCCGCTCGATATCGTCACCAAAAAATCCATCGAAAACGCGGTGGCGTTGATCATGGCGACGGGTGGATCGACCAATGCCGTATTGCACTTTTTGGCGATCACGCATGCGGCGGATGTTGAGTGGACGATTGACGATTTCGAGCGCATGCGGAAGAAGGTTCCGGTGCTCTGTGACTTGAAGCCGTCGGGGAAATATGTGATGACCGATTTGCACGCCGTTGGTGGTGTGCCGCAAGTGCTAAAGATGCTACTGAACATGGGCGTTTTGCATGGCGATTGCATGACGATCACAGGCAAAACAATGGCTGAAGAACTGGCCAAAATTCCCGATCTGCCCGCAAAAACGCAGGACGTGATTCGCCAGCCCGACAACCCGATGTACACCGAAGGTCACCTCGCGATCCTCAAGGGCAATTTGTCGCCTGAAGGTTGCGTCGCAAAGATCACGGGACTCAAGAACCCAGTGCTCACCGGCCCGGCGCGCGTGTTCAACAGCGAGCCCGAGTGCATGGAAGCGATCATGGCCGACAAGATCAATCACGGCGACGTGCTCGTGCTGCGCTATGAGGGCCCGAAAGGCGGCCCCGGTATGCGCGAAATGCTCTCGCCCACCAGCGCCATCGTCGGCAAGGGCATGGGCGAGACGGTTGCGCTGATTACCGACGGGCGATTCTCGGGCGGTACGTGGGGCATGGTGGTTGGTCACATTTCACCGGAAGCACAAATCGGCGGGCTCCTTTGCATCGTTGAAGAAGGCGATTCGATCACGGTTGACGCGCACAAACTGCTGCTGCAGCTGAATGTGGATGAGGCGACGATTGCCGCACGGATGGCAAATTGGGTTGCGCCGCCGATGAAGTACACCAAAGGCGTGATGTACAAGTTTGCGAAACTGGCGTCGAGCGCGAGCAAAGGGGCGGTGACTGATGCTTAAGTGGACTGAGTGGTTTGCGCTCTGCGCAGCCACGATTTTTATTGGCGCAACCTGTGCCGCACCGGTCGACATCAAGCTGGTCAACCCGAGCTTCGAGGAACCTGCGAACGGTGCTCGTGCCCCCGGCTGGTCTCCGTCGCAGCACACGGGCCCGGTTCGTAACTACGAATGGGCCGTGGATACCGAGACCGCCACTGATGGCAAGTCGAGTTACCGCATCAAGCGCGTGAGTCCGCAAGTGTTTGGCTTGATCAATCAGGGTGTCATCGTGGCCGAGCATGCCGGAAAGACGCTCGAATTTTCCGCCGCCATGAAAGCGGACGGCGTCGGGCCCGAAGGTTGGCTGCTCGCGGTCAATGTCGAAAGTCGCAACGCTATTCTGGAGCAGGTGCGCAGCGCGCCGGTGACCGGTAAAGTTGGCTGGAAGCGATCTGTCGTTCGCTTCAAATTGCCGGTCGACGCTTACGAATTGAAGTTGGGCATCATGCTGCTTGATGAGGGCACGGGCTGGGTAGATGACGTCAAGCTTCGCGTCGTTGACTAGAAGACTGTCGGATGTTCGAGCGTGAACAACCGTGCCGTTCGTGCGTTATTGGGTGATGCATAAAAAATCTCTGTGTCTCGTCGCGCTGCTGGCGCTGTCCAGCGCATTTCCCGCGCTCGCAATCGACTCAATCCCGCTTGATCAGTTGAAACCCGGCTTGTGGAAAGTCGAGCGCAAGATCGAGAAACTCGATTTGAATCCGGTGGAGCACGAGACGCGCAACAGCGAATACTGCGCGAGCCCTAAAAAAGAAATCTCGCGCACGTTGCGGCTCGCCGGATTTCTTTGCAAAACCGAGACCACCAAAGTTTCTGACAATAAATACAGCGTTCATGCAACGTGCAAATTGCCCGGAATCTCCGGCGAGAACACGACGATCATCACCATCGTTAGCCCAGCTGAGTATCGGGCGGAGGTCGGGACCATCGGCACCAAATTTGGCGAGAAGCAGCATCGCAAGGAAGTCATTTCAGCGGTGCGCGCAGGGGATTGTCAGGAGTAGCGAAACGGCGTCGCACTACAGCCACATACGGGGACTACACTCGCCCGCGCGGGCATCTCTAAGAATTCATTTTTTGGGGTTGCAGTGCTAGGAGCACGGAGCACAGCAACCGCAGCGTACGCCCTGGTACGTGAGCGCTTTTGGCAAATGAGCGCGCACCCGCTTTTGCCAGTTTGGACAACGCAATGCGCCCCACAAATGAATTCTTAGAGATGCCCGTATGAAAGCCACCAAAATAGTTGCAACGCTCGGCCCCGCGAGCGACACCGTTGACATCATTGCCGCCATGATTGAGGCCGGATGCGATTGCTTCCGTCTCAATTTTTCGCACGGCACCGCTGAGGATCATGCGGGCCGCGCGGCACGGGTGCGTGAAGCCGCCGCCCGCGTTGGCCGCGAGGTCGCCATCATGGGCGATCTTCAGGGCCCAAAAATTCGCGTTGGAAAGTTCGAAAACGGGAAAGCAATGCTCGTTGCTGGCGAGCCCTTTTTGCTCGACGCGGCACTCGACAACAAGGCCCCGGTGTCGAATTCTCAGCAAGCAAGCCTCGATTACAAGGAGCTGCCGCAGGACGTGAAAAGCGGCGACACGCTCTTGCTCGCAGACGGCCTGATCCAGTTAAAGGTCATCAAAGTAATCGGCGACAAGGTTCACACCATCATCGAGCTCGGCGGTGAACTATCGAACAACAAGGGCATCAACAAAATGGGCGGAGGCCTCACTGCCACCGCCCTGCCTGCGAAAGATTTGGACGACATCCGGATCGCGGTGGCGATCAACGTTGACTACCTCGCGATCTCGTTCCCCAAGAGCGCGAACGATATGCAGACCGCGCGCACGATTCTCACGGCATGCGGTGGCAAGGCAAAGCTCATCGCAAAAATCGAGCGTGCCGAAGCGATCGTGCCGCAAACGCTCGATGAAATCATCGACGCCAGCGACGGCATCATGGTTGCGCGCGGCGACTTAGCCATCGAGGTCGGCAACGCTGCAGTACCTGCGCTGCAAAAACGCATGATCAAGCGCGCCCGTGAAAGGAACAAACTCACCATCACCGCCACTCAAATGATGGAAAGCATGATCACCGCGCCCGTCCCGACGCGCGCCGAGGTGAGCGACGTGGCGAACGCCGTGCTCGATGGCACCGATGCCGTGATGCTCTCCGCCGAATCCGCCACTGGCAGGTATCCGGTCGAAACGATCCGCACCATGACCTCGATTGCGCTCGCCGCCGAGCGCTCGCAGGAGTATGAGCTCGACAGCGATTTCATTCACCAGCAGTTCGTGCGGGTCGATCAGGCCATCGCCATGGCGTCGCTTTTCACGGCGTTCCATCTGAAGGCAAAGGCCATCGCCGCGCTTTCGCAATCGGGCTCGACCGCACTGTGGATGAGCCGCCACGACAGCGGCGTGCCGATCTACGCGTTGACGCCGGAAGTGGGTGCGGCGCGCCGTGCCGCGCTGTATCGCGGCGTGCGCCCAGTCGTGGTGCCTTTTGATTCGGAACGTGAACACGCCCTACTCGCTGCCGAGAACGCGCTCACGTCTCGCGGCGCGGTGGACGACGGCGATTTGATCGTGTTGTCCTGCGGTGAACCCATGGGCAAAAGCGGTGGTACGAACGCGCTCAAAGTCGTGCGCATCGGCGAACATCGGGAGTAATGGCTTTTCACTGAAAGCCAACGAACACTGGGGATAGAGCGACAAAATGACATTTGTCGACTTACTACTTTTTGTGCGTTCAGCCCACGTGTAATAAGCGTTACAGCACCAAGCTGAAAAATTTTTGGCGTCCCAAATGCGCCAGGCGCTGCCGGGCTACACTTTTCACATGGAACTCACCGTCACCGTCAAACCCACGCGCCGCGTCCTGCTCGGCATCACCGGCGGCATCGCTGCCTACAAATCCGCTGAACTGACGCGCCTCCTCGTCAAATCGGGCCGCGAAGTCACCGTCGCCATGACCGCCGCCGCGCGCGAATTCGTCGGCCCCGCGACCTTTCAGGCGCTCTCCGGCCATCCCGTATTCAGCGACTTGTGGGATGCGCGGCCTGACAATGGCATGGCGCACATCGAACTCACGCGCGAGAACGATGTGATGCTCATCGCGCCCGCCTCGGCCGATTTCCTCGCGCGCCTTGTTCACGGCCGCAGCGACGATCTGCTCGCCACCACCGTCCTCGCGCGCACCATTCCGCTCATCGTCGCGCCCGCGATGAATTTGCAAATGTGGCAAAACCCCGCCACACAACGCAACGTCGCCACGCTCAAAGCCGACGGCGTTCACGTCATCGGCCCCGGCAACGGCGACCAGGCCTGCGGCGAAATCGGCGATGGCCGCATGCTCGAACCCGCCGAAATCATGGCCGCGCTCGAAGCCTGGGCGCAACCCAAATTGCTCGCAGGCAAACGCGTGCTCATCACCGCCGGCCCCACGCAGGAAGCCATCGA
>JANXUB010000156.1 GCA_025352105.1 Burkholderiales bacterium
GGTTCACGCCACCAGCCCATCCAGCGCTCGCGTTGTGATGGAGCCGTTTGAGCGTGGCTACGGCCACACCCTGGGCAATGCGCTTCGTCGCGTATTGCTGTCGTCAATGCCCGGCTACGCCCCGACCGAAGTGTCGATCACAGGCGTCGTGCATGAGTACTCCGCGCTGGAAGGCGTGCAGGAAGACGTGGTTGACCTGCTTTTGAATCTCAAAGGTGTGGTCATCAAGTTGCACAACCGCGACAACGCGGTGCTGACGCTGAAAAAAGAGGGCGCAGGCCCTGTCACGGCAGCGGACATCGAATCGTCGCACGAAGTCGAAATCGTCAATCCGGAACACCTGATTGCGACTTTGACCCAGGGCGGTAAACTTGAACTCGAAATCAAGGTTGAGCGTGGTCGTGGTTACGTGCCGGCAACGGTGCGTACGGCGGCAGGCCAGACGGCTAACCGCAAGGTTGGTTCAATCCTGCTTGACGCATCGTTCAGCCCGGTCAAGCGTGTGAGCTACTTGGTCGAATCCGCTCGCGTCGAGCAGCGGACTGATCTTGACAAACTCGTACTTGATATCGAAACCAACGGCGCGATTGAGCCTGAAGGTGCGGTTCGCTATGCGGCCAGCATCCTCGTGGATCAACTCTCGGCGTTTGCTGATCTCAAGGGCACCGACATGCCAGCACTCGAGCGCGCTACGGCGTCGTTCGACCCAGTTCTGCTCAAGCCTGTGGACGATCTCGAACTCACCGTTCGTTCGGCCAACTGCCTCAAAGCGGAAAACATTCACTACATCGGCGATCTGGTGCAGCGCAGCGAAACGGAGCTTCTGAAGACTCCGAATCTGGGCCGCAAATCGCTTAACGAAATCAAAGAAGTCCTCTCGCAGCGCGGCCTCGCGCTGGGCACCAAGATCGACAACTGGCCTCCGGCTGGTCTTGATCGCGGCAACTAAGAGCGGATAGGAGAAGAACTCATGCGTCACGGTCACGGACTACGCAAATTAAACCGCACCAGCGCCCATCGTCAGGCTCTGTTGCGGAATCTTTCAACCGCTTTGCTTCGTTATGAAGTGATCAAGACCACGCTGCCAAAAGCTAAAGAGCTCCGCCGCGTTGTTGAGCCACTCATCACGCTCGGCAAAAAACCATCGCTGGCCAACCGTCGTCTGGCGTTTGATCGTCTGCGCGATCGCGATATCGTCGGCAAGATCTTTAATGAACTCGGCCCACGCTACACCGCCCGCAATGGTGGCTACGTGCAAATCCTCAAGTACGGTTTCCGTCTGGGCGATAATGCTCCGATGGCGCTCGTACAACTGATGGATCGTCCAGCTTCGGCTGACGCGAATGTCGTCGAGGACAAAGCAGAATAGTTTCTATTCTGTGGATGTGAAAAAGCCGGGCTTGCCCGGTTTTTTTGTAATTTCCATTTGTTCAGCTTTTTCGTGAAACCCATACTGCATAGGGGCTTAAGCGCCATAAGATGAAAAATCGAGAATTTAAATATTGGTGGCTTAGCCCTAGTGCTGCGGTCGTTACAGGCGAAAGCTGTTGACTAAGCTCCGTCCGATTTCTTTGTTAACAGGCTGTACACCAGCACCACGACGATCGCGCCCAAAATCGAGGCGATCCAATGCGTTCCTGCCGCCTTCGACACGATTCCCAATTGCTGCCCGCCAATCGTGCCCAGCAACGATCCAGCCACGCCCAATAGCGCTGTCACGATGATGCCGCCGCCCTGCTTGCCCGGCACCAGAAACTTGGCAATTGCGCCAACCACGAGCCCCACGAGCGCCAAAATGATGTAATCCATACTTCCTCCTTGTTAGACCAGCGCGAACTGTACACCAAGGAGGGTTTCCCCGCGTTGTGGGCCAGCGCGGCGTGACGCGTTGCAACCTGAGGAGAGAGAACGTGGGATGGCTACAAAATCACCTGCCCGAACTGGCGATGTCGGCCGCGATAGCCTGGGGCGCGGGCCTTCGGCTATACCTCGTCGTGTTTGTCGTTGGAATGCTCGGGAAGTTTGGATACGTGCCGTTGCCTGACGCGTTGAAGCTGCTGGCCAATCCGATTGTTCTGGGCGCAGCGGGCTTCATGACATTCATCGAATTCTTCGCGGACAAAATCCCCTGGCTTGACAGCGCCTGGGACGCGGTTCACACCTTTCTGCGCATCCCGGCGGGTGCCGCACTGGCCGCTGGCATGCTCGGCGACAGCGGCGAAGGCGTCGCTATGGCCGCAGCGATCATAGGCGGTACGCTGACAGCGGGCACTCACTTTGGCAAGGCAGGTACGCGTGCCGTTGCCAATACCTCGCCTGAACCCTTCACCAACATCGGCCTTTCACTGGCCGAAGATACGATGGTGGCTGGTGGATTGGCACTCGCCATCGCCAACCCGATCATTTTCCTGATCCTGCTTGCAATTTTCGTCGTCGCGTTGGTCGTGCTGATCCGCTTTATCCTCAAGGGACTGACTGCGGTGATCGGCAGGCTATCGAACAAAGTCGGCAAAGCAGCGCCCGTATGACGGCAACGACGCGCGACGGCTGGTCGCGTCTGGTCGTATGGGTTGCGTTTGCGCTGTTTGCATGGACTCACCGCCACGCGTTCGAAATGTCCGGCTTCGCTGATGACCTCGGACTGCTTGTCGATCTCTCGCAGCGCGCGCAACAAGGGAGCCTTCTCAGCGATGTGTTGGCGCGTCTATCGCAGCCGCTGTGGCCAGGCTCGACCATGTGGCGACCACTCCCGTACGCCAGTTTTGCGGTGGACGCGGCCGTTTGGGGCACGGATGCCGGACTGTGGCGGATCACAAATCTTGCGCTGCACCTGGCGTGTGCCAGCGTCGCCGGTTTGCTCTGCCGAGAACTGACCAAGCGGGCTCGGGCTGGTGCCGTTGGGTTCGCGGTGTTTCTTCTGATTCCATGGTCGCCTGAAGTGGTGATCTGGCTTGTCGGTCGTTTCGACGGCTTTGCCACGCTCGGTATTATGTTGGCGCTTTGGGCGGCACTCCGGAGTCAGGGTTTTGACCGATGGTGGGTGGCGAGCCTCGTCTCGGGCGCATGTGCCTACGCGAGCAAAGAAAGCGCATTGATTCTTCCGGTGTGGGTTGCGGTCGTTGTGCTTCTCGCCTCGTATCGCGAAGGTTCTGGCAAGGCGTCACTAAAAGACGTTCTGAGTGGCGCGCTCACAAAGCGCGGCGCTCTGTTTCTCGCTCACGGTTTGCTCGGAGCCGCCTACGTACTTTGGCGCGCGACGCTTTTCCCAGCGGCATCGCTTAATGTCTACGCTGCGGGGCCGCAACTCGACCTGCCAAAACTCGCTGGCCAGTTGTGGGCAAATGCGCAGTTTCCGCTAGGTCTGGCGGCGCTCGCACCGGTTGCGGCTATGTTTGTCGCCTTCTTCTTCGTTTGTGTCGCCACGCTTGCGTACCGCGAAAGGAATCTGTCGTGTGGTGGGGCGGGGGCCTTCTTCGTCGTAACGGTTGTCACCGCTGTGTCGACCTACTTTGCCACCGCGCCCGGCGGAGGGGATGGTTATCGACTCTACTATTTGGCCACCATAGGTTTTGCCGTGCTTGCGGCCAGCGCCGCGACATCGCCGTCGCGCATCACGCCTGTCGTGCTCGTGGGGCTGCTGGCAGCAATGGCAGCCTGGCAGTTGCGAGTGACAGACGAGTGGCAGCGTGCCTCCGTCGAAATGAAAGATTCTGCGGTCGCATTACGGAGTGCAGCCACTTCGATGTCGTCGCAGGACTATGGCCTGGTACTGTTACCGGACCAGCTGGGGCATGTTCCCTTTGCGCGAAACGCGCAAGGTGCATTACCCAGATTGGCGGGACTCTCGGTGCCGACCGTCGACGTGCTCGGCAAACTCGTCGTTTTCACTCCGCCGCAGATTGAAGAATGGCATCGGCTTGTCCGAGAAGGGGTCGTCCCCAAGCTCACCACGCGCAGTGACGCCCCGCCGAACCCAACGCAATATTTCTGCTTTGATTCGCGGACGCAGGTGTTGCAGTCGTTGGGTTATTGGCCCTCCGGATCCATGGACGAGTGGCGTCGCAAGTGGCGGCTATCGGTCGAAGCCGCTTGCCCGCTCAGCGCAAAGCCGGCCGCCTAAAACTCCAGTTCGGCCCTAAGCTTCGCCAGCAAATCCGAATGGGGCCGCACTCGCCACGCGTCACCCAGCGCGATATCCCCGCCATAGCCTTTCTTCGCCACACGGATATAGACTGGCATCGATCCGGGATAGGCCTTTAGCGTCGCCAGCAACGCTGTCGCTTCCTTCTCCGCACTTGCGCCATTGAGCGTTACCACCATCCGCCGCCCATACTGCTCACGCGCTTTTTCGATGTCGTAAATCGAGTCCGCAATCACCCGCGTTCCGCCGTCGCGATTGTTGGTGACTTTCGCTTCGATCACTACGGGAATGTCTTCCTTCAGCCAGTGTCGATGAACTTCGAACACCGCCGCCGGAATCATGATTTCGCAGATGCTCGTCCTGTCGTCGAGTGCCAAAAAGCAAATACGTCCGTTGCGCGAATTGATCACTCGCACCGCGTTGACGATCCCGGCCAGCCGCTGCTTGCTGTCCGAAGGCTCAACGCGCGCCAACGCCATCGTCGTCACCGGTTGCAGATGTTTGCGATACGCGTCGTAAGGATGGCCGCTGAGATAAAGTCCCAGCGCCGTCTTTTCAAACGCAAGCGACTCCAGCAATTCCCATGGCCGCGCATCCAGCAGCGGCACATGATTGACACTCGGTTCGTCGCCAAACAAGTTGTCCTGCGAGATGTTGGCCTGTGCCCGCTCCGCCTCGGACAGCGCAGCGGCCACGCTCGCGAACGCGCTGGCGCGATTGCCGTGCAACAGATCGAACGCGCCGCCCTTGATCAGCGCCTCCACTGTGCGCCGATTCACCGCCTGCGTATTCACGCGACGGCAAAAATCGAACAAATCCTTAAACAGTCCGCCCTCCGTTCGCGCGCGAAGAATCTCGATCACCGCACCTTCGCCGGTACCCTTCACCGCGCCCAGCCCGTAGCGAATGGTGCGGCGATCCGTCGGCACAAAACGATATTCGCCGAGGTTGACGTCCGGAGGCTCAAACCTGAGGCCACAGATCGTGCGCGAGTCTTCCAGCAGCTGACGCACCTTGTCGGTGTCGTTCATCACCGCGCTCATGTTGGCGGCCATGAAAGCGGCAGCGTGATGACGCTTGAAGTACGCGGTTTGATAGGCCAAGAGCGCGTATGCAGCCGAATGCGACTTGTTAAAGCCGTAGCCCGCGAACTTCTCCATGTCGTCGAACAGCACCTTACTTTGCTGTTCGGTCAGCCCGTTACCGGTCGCGCCCTTGTTGAAGATGACGCGATGCGCCGCCATTTCCTCGGGCTTCTTCTTGCCCATCGCGCGGCGAAGCAGATCCGCACCGCCGAGCGAGTATGCGCCGATGATCTGCGCGGCCTGCATCACCTGTTCCTGATACACCATGATGCCGAAGGTTTCCTCCAGCATTGGCTTTAGGCGATCATCGTAGTACTCGGCTTGCTGCGTGCCGTTGCGTCGCGCGATGTAATCCGGAATCAGATCCATCGGGCCGGGGCGGTACAGCGCATTCAGCGCGGTCAAATCTTCCAGCCGTTGCGGCTTTGACTTAACCAGCAGGTCCTTCATCCCCGACGATTCAAACTGGAAGATCGCTACGGTGTTGGCTTCGCGAAACAGCTGATAAACCGACTGATCTTCCAGCGGCAGCGTTTGCAGATCAATCTCAAACGTCGGATCAAGCCGCTTGCAGAACCGCACCGTCCAGTCGAGGATCGTCAGCGTAGTCAGGCCAAGGAAGTCGAACTTCACGAGGCCCACGGCCTCGACATCATCCTTGTCAAACTGACTCACCATCGGCGAGCCTTCATCTTGCGAATACATCGGACAGAAGTCCGTCAATTTGCCCGGTGCGATCAGCACGCCACCGGCGTGCATGCCGACGTTACGGGGCAGGCCTTCCACTTGCTCCGCAAGCGCAAGTAGCGCCGCAACGTCTTCTTCCTGCTCCTCACGCTGTACGAGCAAAGGCTCGGCGTCGCGCGCCACAATCGTGTTGGCGTCTGGCTTGCCTTCGGGGCGGGTCAGTGTGATCCATTTGCCGGGCATGAACGGAATCAATTTCGCGACACCGTCGACAAACGTGTACGGCATGTCGAGCACGCGCCCGCAATCGCGAACCGCGGCTTTCGCCGCCATCGTGCCGAACGTGGCGATCTGACCGACGCTATCGGTGCCGTATTTCTGCCGCACGTAATCGATCACGCGATCACGACCGTCCTGACAAAAATCGATATCGAAGTCGGGCATCGATACCCGTTCAGGATTTAAGAAGCGCTCGAACAGCAGGTTGTATTTCAGCGGATCAAGATCGGTAATGCCAAGCGAATAGGCGACCAATGAGCCCGCACCCGAACCACGCCCTGGCCCGACCGGAACGCCATTGTTTTTAGCCCAGCCGATGAAGTCCGCCACGATCAGAAAGTAGCCCGGAAAACCCATCTTGAGGATGACGCCGATCTCGAATTCGCAGCGTGCCACGTAGCGCGCTCGCTCGGCGTCACGTTGCCCCACATCGGGATAAAGCACGATCAGCCGACGCTCAAGCCCGGTCAGCACTTCGCTCGTCAAATGCGACTCAATCGTGACGCCTTCAGGAATTGGGAACTCGGGCAAATAGTTTTTGCCGAGCGTCAATTCGAGGTTGCAACGTTTCGCAACGGCCACGGTGTTGGCAACCGCCTGCCGATAGTCGGCGAATTTCTCGACCATTTCGGCCTGGGTGACAAAGCGCTGCTTGTCCGTAAAAACCTTGGGGCGACGCGAGTCCCCCAGTGTGTAGCCCTCGGCAATGCACACGCGCGCCTCGTGCGCCTTGTAATCATCACTCGTCGCGAACTGCATTGGGTGCGTCGCGACGACCGGAATCTGCATCTGCCCCGCAAGCGCGATGCTGCTTTCGACAAAATGATGCTCGTTCTCAAACCCGGCGCGATGAATCTCCATCGCAAAGCGCCCAGGGAATGCATCCGACCAAAATTTCGCCGCGCGCTCCGCTGTCGCGTTTTGCCCGTGCTTAAGCGCGATACCCGTGTCGCCGTACCAACCGCCCGAAAGACAAAACACGCCTTCGGTTTCCGTAGGATCGGCCAACCAGTCACGCTTCAGAAGCGCTCGCCCACGTTGCTGATTTTCGCGAAACGCGCGAGTCAGCCAGTTACACATTTTTAGGTAGCCCGCGTGCGTCTCAGCCAGCAGAAGCACCCGCGTGGGCTCGTGGCTCGCTTCAACCGACTCGATCCATGCATCGACGCCACAAATCGGCTTGATGCCCTTCGCGCGCGCAGCCTTGTAAAACTTGACGAAACCGAACAGGTTGTTGAGATCGGTAATCGCCAGCGCTGCCTGATCGTCCTTCGCCGCCAGCGCCACAGCATCGCCGATGCGCAGCGTCGAGTCCACAATGGAATACTCGCTATGCATGCGGAGGTGAACGAATGGGGCAGAAGACATCGCTTGATTTTACGGAGCCCAGACCGCAATGCGGGGCGCGGGCCCGGAACGCCCGCTGGATGGCGCGTTGACGGGTAGAAGTACGTTTTTGCCGATCAGCAAACCAAAATTTCGATACGCTCGTAGTGATATTCGATGAGAACCGTGGCGAGAAGAAAACTTATGTCCGTTAAAACAAGAACGCTCGCTTTGTCGGCGATGGTGGTGGCGGTGGTAAGCGCTCTCGCCGCCTGTTCGCCGACCAAACTGGTCAACGCGCTGACACCTACTTCAGGACTGACAAAAACGGCGAGCGTCTCGTATCTCCTCGGCAACAATTCGCGACAAAGACTCGACGTCTACCAGCCCACACGCGGCAGCGAAACTCCCCTGTCTCGGCCCGTCGTGATTTTCTTTTATGGCGGCGCATGGCAGGACGGCTCGCGCGACGACTACCTGTTTGTTGCTGACGCTTTGACGCAGCGTGGCTACGTCGTCGTGATTCCCGACTATCGCGTATTTCCGGAGGTGATGTACCCCGACTTTCTGAACGATGGCGCAGCCGCCGTGGCGTGGACTGTGGCCAACATTGAGCGCTTCGGCGGTGATCGCAGTCGCCTTTTCCTCATGGGGCACTCGGCTGGCGCGCACATCGCCGCCATGCTCGCGCTTGACCGGAGCTATCTTGCCGCGCACAACGTTTCAGCGACCTCGATCAAAGGCCTCATTGGGCTGGCGGGACCTTACGATTTTTTGCCACTCACTGAGCCGAACGTGATCGCGCTGTTCTCTACCGAAAAAAATCTCGCGATGACGCAGCCGATCTCACACGTCAAATCTTCAACGGTCGCCCTTCCGCCGGTTCTCCTGCTACACGGCGACGCCGACACCCGTGTATACCCGAAAAATTCCATCAACCTGGCGCGCGAGCTGCGCGCTGCGGGAGCAAAGGTTGAATTCGATCTTTTGCCCGGAATGGACCACACGTCCATCATCGCCAAGTTCACCCGCGTGCTGCGCGGCGACGGCAAAGTCTTGGATCGCGTCGACCAATTCATTCGCGAGAAAGCGGCTAGCTAACGCTGACGAGCGACGAGCCTGAGGCAGTTGTTACGATTGCGCCATGCAGACTCTCGCCTCCGACAAAACCGATAAAACTAAAGCGCCCCTAGCCGAGCGCCTGCGCCCCAAAACCATCGCCGAAATTGTTGGCCAACGACACATGCTTGGCGACGGTAAGCCACTGGCGAACGCGATCAAGGCGGGCGTGCCGCATTCGATGATTTTCTGGGGCCCGCCTGGGGTCGGCAAGACGACGCTGGCGCGCTTGTTGGCCGAGGCCTTCGACGCCGAAATGATTGGTCTGTCAGCCGTGATGGCGGGCGTGAAGGATATCCGCGAAGCTATCGAGCGCGCGCAGCTTACGCGCGATCAATTCGGTCGCCGCACCATCATGTTTGTCGACGAGGTACATCGCTTCAACAAGAGCCAACAGGACGCGTTTTTGCCACACGTCGAATCGGGGCTGTTCACCTTCATCGGCGCGACCACCGAGAACCCGTCATTCGAAGTGAATTCGGCGCTGCTCTCGCGGGCGCAGGTTTACGTGCTGGAGCCGCTGGACGCCGAGGCGCTGACGGTGATGCTTGCGCGCGCATTAGCCGCGCTTGGAGCCGCGTATACGCTGGATGACGACGCGAAGCAGCTGTTGATTGATTACGCCGATGGCGACGGGCGCAGATTCCTGAATTCCATCGAGCAGCTAGACGCGACGGTGCGTGCAGGCAAGCTCTCGCATGTCACGCTGGACGTCGTCAAAGGCTCGATCACCCGCGCCAGAGCCCGCTTCGACAAAGGCGGAGAGCAGTTCTACGATCTAATCAGCGCGCTGCACAAAAGCGTACGCGGGTCGGATCCGGATGCTTCGCTTTACTGGTTCTGCCGGATTCTCGAAGGCGGTGCCGATCCGCTTTACCTTGGGCGTCGCATGGTACGTATGGCCTCAGAAGACATCGGTTTGGCTGACCCCCGCGCGCTTGAAATAACGCTCTCAGCCGTCGCCGCCTTTGAGCGACTAGGTTCCCCCGAAGGCGAGCTGGCTTTAGCCGAAGCCTGTGTGTTCTTAGCCGTCGCAGCCAAGAGCAACGCCGTCTACACAGCCTACAAAGCCGCCCGCAAAGCCGCGGCCGAAAGCGGCACACGCCCGGTACCACTGCGCCTCAGAAACGCCCCCACCAAACTCATGAAAAACCTGGGCTATGGCGATGGCTATCGCTACGCACACAACGAGGAGGGTGGCTTCGCAGCGGGCGAAACCTACTTTCCGGATGACATGAAAGCGCAGCGCTTCTACGAACCCGTGGATCGCGGAATGGAGGCGAAGATTAAGGAAAAACTCGATGCTTTGCGCGACAAAAACAACAAGCGGTAGCCCGGGTTTTGTCCCCTCTCCCCTGGTGGAAGAGGGTTAGGGTGAGGGGGCAGGTTGATGAGTATCCCTTGTACATACGTCGCCACCGTCACCCTCTCCCCTCAGGGGAGAGGGAGCCAGGGCACCGCAGTGTTTAGGGCTGCGATCATGTTCCCCGCACCCCCCCCGCAAAGGCAAGAGCCAGCTCCCTGCTCACCCTTGAAACACCGCAAACACCCCTTAAATAAAAAGAGAGCGTCAACCGTCGACGTAGCCCTCATATTCAATAAAAACGACCCCCATCATGAGCAAACAAACCTTATCTTTCCAAGCCGAAGTCGCACAACTGCTGCACCTCGTTACCCATTCGCTCTATTCCAACAAAGAAATCTTCCTGCGTGAGCTGATTTCCAACGCGTCCGACGCTTGCGACAAGCTGCGTTTTGAGGCGTTGGCCAATGGCGCATTGTGGGAAGACGCGCCGAACCTTGAAGTACGTGTTTCGTTCGACAAAGACGCGAAAACGCTGACTATCACCGATAACGGGATCGGTTTGACCGAGCAGGAAGCGATTGACAATCTCGGCACCATCGCCAAGAGCGGCACGCGGGATTTCGTCAGCAAACTCGAAGCCTCGCAAAAGGCGGACGCCAAGGAGCAGGGTTCGCTGATCGGGCAGTTTGGCGTGGGCTTCTATTCTGGCTTTATGGTGGCCGACAAGATCACGGTGGAGTCGCGCAAAGCGGGTGCCGCGGCCGACGCGGGCGTGCGCTGGGTGAGCGCGGGAACCGGTGAGTTTGAAGTCGAGACGATCACCCGCGCCGCGCGCGGCACCAGTGTGATCCTGCATCTGCGCGACGACGCGATGGACTACGCCAACGGCTGGCGCGTTAAGTCGATCATCAACAAGTATTCCGACCATATTTCGCTGCCAATCCTCATGGGCAAAGAAGAATGGAAAGAGGGCGAGGACGGCAAAGACGGCGGCATGGTCGCCACCGGCGAATGGGAAACCGTCAATAAAGCTAGCGCTCTCTGGTCGCGTCCGAAGAAAGACATCACACCCGAGCAATACACCGAGTTCTACAAACAGATTGCGTTTGATCAGGAAGCGCCGCTTGCGTGGAGCCACAACCGCGTTGAAGGCTCGACCGAATACACGCAGCTGCTCTACATCCCGTCCAAAGCACCGCAGGATTTGTGGAACCGCGACAAGAAGGCGGGCCTGAAGCTCTACGTAAAACGCGTGTTCATCATGGATGACGCCGAGGCGCTGATGCCCTCGTATTTACGCTTCGTCAAGGGCGTGGTCGACTCCGCTGACTTGCCGCTCAACGTTTCGCGCGAATTGCTGCAGGAAAGCCGTGACGTCAAAGCGATTCGCGAAGGCAACACACGCCGCGTGCTGACGGTTCTGGAAGACCTCGCGACCAGCGGCGACGATGCTGAAAAGGCGAAGTATGGCGCGTTCTACAGTGAGTTCGGTGCTGTGCTTAAAGAAGGCCTCGGCGAAGACTTCAGCAACCGTGAAAAGATCTCGAAGTTGCTGCGTTTCGCCTCGTCAACGACCGACACCGTCAGCGTGAGTTTTGCCGATTACAAAGCCCGCATGAAAGAAGGTCAGGAGGCGATTTATTACATCACCGCCGACACCATCGCCGCAGCGAAAAACAGCCCACAGCTTGAAGTATTCATGAAGAAAGGCATCGAAGTTTTGCTGATGACGGATCGCGTCGACGAATGGGCGCTAGGCTATTTGCATGAGTTCGACGGCACGACGCTGCAGTCGGTCGCCAAGGGCGCAGTTGACCTCGGCAAATTGCAGGACGACGCTGAGAAAAAAGCAGCGGAAGAAGCCGCCGTTTCGTTCAAACCGATTCTGGAAAAATTGAAAGAAGCGCTGAAAGATAAGGCAGAAGACGTGCGCGTCACGACGCGTTTGGTCGACTCCGCCGCCTGCCTGGTTGTGCAGGATCACGGCATGTCTACGCAACTCGCGCGCATGCTCAAGCGGGCCGGTCAGGAAGCACCGGAAACGAAGCCGATTCTCGAGGTGAACGCCGAGCATGCGCTGGTGAAAAAACTGGAAGCATCGACGGCGAATGAAGCGCTGTTTGGTGACCTCGCGCACATCCTGTTTGATCAGGCCTTGCTTGCAGAAGGCGGCTTGCCGGACGATCCGGCGGCTTACGTGAAGCGGGTTAATTCGCTTTTGGTCTGAGTTGTTTTTAGTTCCCTCCCCTTCAAGGGGAGGGCTAGGGAGGGGATGGTTTTCCGTCGATGCCAATTGATCGAAAATAACCGGATATGCACAACCAGACCAACGCCGTCATCTTCGCAGAAGGCCGTCCACGCAAACTGCGATCTGCGGCAACTGATGTAGAGGCCATACTATGGCGTCATCTTCGCTCCAGGCAGGTTCTTGGAGCAAAGTTTCGGCGACAGCACGCGATGGCAGATTTCATCGTGGATTTCGTAAGTTTTGACGCACGACTGATCGTCGAGGTCGATGGAGGACAGCACACGAACGCGGTGGCATACGACGCTCACCGAGACAACATTTTGCGAAAGCTTGGTTTTGAGGTGATTCGCGTTTGGAACAACGACGTCACCGGCAATTTGGCGGGCGTGCTGGAAGTGATTCACGCGGCTGTCGAAGGTCGATTGGAAAACCATCCCCACCCCAACCTTCCCCTTGAAGGGGAGGGCGTCAACCTATGCTGAACTTCAACAACCGCTTTCTGCAGTCTCTCCCCGGCGACGCCAACCTGCACAATCACTCGCGCCAAGTTCAAGGCGCGTTCTGGTCGCGAGTGGATCCAACGCCGGTGGCTGCGCCTCGCCTCATTGCGCATTCGCCGGAAGTGGCGTCAGTGCTTGGCTTGAGCGAAGCCGAAGTGAAATCAGCCGAGATGGTGAATGCGCTTTCAGGCAATGCCACCTTGCCCGGCATGGAGACGTACGCCACAGCTTACGGCGGCCATCAGTTCGGCAATTGGGCAGGGCAGCTCGGCGACGGGCGTGCTATTTTGCTCGGCGAAATCATCGCGCCGAACAATGATCGCTACGAGTTGCAGCTCAAAGGCGCCGGGCCGACGCCGTATTCACGTCGCGCTGATGGCCGCGCGGTGTTGCGCTCGTCGATCCGCGAGTTTTTGTGCTCTGAAGCGATGCATCATTTGGGCATCCCGACGACGCGGGCGCTCTCGCTCGTGCAGACGGGTGACGCGGTTGAGCGCGACATGTTCTACGACGGCAATGCTGCGCCGGAGCCCGGTGCGATTGTGTGCCGAGTTGCGCCGAGCTTCATTCGCTTTGGGCACTTTGAACTGCCGGCCTCGCGCGGTGAAACGGCGCTGCTCAGGCAGCTCGTCGGTTTCACGATGACACATTACTTTCCGCACTTGCTGGCGTTGCCAGAAAACGAGCGAATCGCTGCGTGGTACGGCGAAGTCTGCGAGCGCACGGCGAAGCTCATGGCGGAGTGGATGCGCGTGGGCTTTGTGCACGGCGTGATGAACACGGACAACATGTCCATCCTCGGGCTCACTATTGACTATGGTCCATATGGCTGGATCGACAATTTCGATCCGGGCTGGACGCCGAACACGACCGATGCGGGCGGTAAGCGTTACGCCTATGGCCGTCAGCCCGGCGTCGCGCAGTGGAACCTCGGGCGACTGGGCGATGCGCTGTCGACGCTTGAAATTGCCGCTGATGACTTACAAACCGCGCTCGCCAAATTCGAATCAACCTACGCTGTTGAAATAAAGCGCGTCTTCGCCAACAAGTTTGGCTTCAAAGCGTGGTCGGATCAGGGCGGCGAGATCGTGGATGCGGCGTTTGCGCTGATGGGCGCGTCCGAGATCGACATGACGATTTTCTTTCGACGTCTGGCGACGGCGAACTCAGTCAATGATTTCAAGGACGCCTTCTATCTCGACGGCGAATGGGTGACAGAGCGCGAAAAATTCGCCGTGTGGTTCGGGCATTATTCATCGCTGATCGCAACGGAAAGCCCTACTCCGAACGACCAGACGGAACGTATCAATCGGATGAACGCCGCCAACCCGAAATTCGTCCTGCGCAACTACCTCGCGCAGCAGGCCATCGACGCCGCGCACGAGGGCGACACCTCAAAAATCAGCGAATTGCTCAATGTGATGCGCCATCCCTACGACGAGCAGCCGGGCCGCGAATCGTTCGCCGAAAAGCGGCCTGACTGGGCACGGCACAAGGCCGGTTGCTCGATGCTGTCGTGCAGTTCGTAGTCAGGAAAAACACGCAGTTAGCTCTTGTCAAATCCGTCGCCGCGACCGCCCATGCCGCCGCGCTTGACTTTTCCGGTGACGGGCTTCCCGGTCACCGGTTTGCCGCCTTTGAAACCGTAGCTTGTTGCCATCGCGGAGTCTGGCAGCGTTGAGCTCGTGCCACTGGTCAGCTTAAAGCTTCCAGCCCCTTTGCCGGTGAGGGTCGCGGCAATGGCACCCCACAAAAGCACTACGCCAATCAAAACAAATAGTCCGACAAACACGACAGCGAACGTTTCAATCGAAGCCGGTAAAAGCACGAGCATCAACAGCGGAAAAATAAAGCCGCACCAGACCCCCGCGAAACCCCACAAGCCCATCGCGTCAAACTGCTTCTGGTAGTAACCAATGCCGAATAACGCACCGAGCGCGCCGCTCACCCCGGCGAGCGCAAACAGCGCGAATCCGACCGCCATCGGCAATCGCGCAACCACTGGCTTCATGGGCAAATCGCGGGATACGACAGCGACTTCCGGATCGCGAGGACTGACCCACACGATCACCGGCTTCTCGGGGCGCAGATTCGCTCGCAGGGCGGTTTGCACTGCGTCATTCGCGGGCTCGTCAATCGCCTCATCGTCGAGCACTGTCATGCGGCTCGTTTCGCGAGTCTTGCCGCCGACGTCGTAGCGTGCCGCCAGCCATTTGAATTCGCCATCGGCGTCTTTGCCCGCGCGCTCCACGACCGTTCCCGGCGTTGCCTGATAGTCGCGCGCCACCCACCAGTTGCCGAGGGTAGTCGACACCGGCTTCAACGCAAAAAACCAGCCCGTTGACCCGAAAACAAGCGCAAACGACAACCAGAAGATCGTCGCTCCGATGCGCGTACCCCAAGTCTTGTGTGGATTCATGGCGGGGATCCTTTCTCGTCCCGATGATAAGCAAGTTTCGGATGGTTTGCCCATACAGCTTTTTTATGAAAAAGCCGCCACAAATGGGATAGAGCTGCAAATAGACTAAAGTCAATATTCAATAAAAATCAGCGGTAACCCCAGATGCAGCGGTGCTTCTCGCTCCAAGATGATGAGAACTCTACATAATCGTACCCAGCTTTTTTCGCGCGACATCAGCTGGGAAAACGCGCCCACGGGTGATAATCAATGAGTAATTTTCAGTATCAGGAGATGCCATGTTCGCCCGCAAAACCATGCAAAAAGCGGCCCTAGCAGTAGCACTGCTGTCGGCCTCGACGTTCGTATCCGCCCAACAAAAAGTGACCTTCCAGAGCAACTGGTTTGCTCAGGCCGAACACGGCGGACTCTATCAAGCTCTGGCTGAAGGTACGTACAAAAAATACGGCCTCGATGTCACCATCAAGATGGGTGGCCCGCAAATCAATGGGCTGCAATTGCTGGCTGTTGGGCAGGTCGATATTTTTATGGGCTTCGACATCCAGAACTACAAGGCCTGGGAGCAAGGCGTGCAGGCGGTGAGCGTCGGCACGTTTTTTCAGAAGGACCCCATCGTCGTGATCGCGCACAGCGATGTCAAAACCTTCGCCGATCTGAAATCGAAGATGGTGCTCGTCTCGACCGACGGACAGACCAACTGGTGGCCGTGGGCGAAAGCGAAATATGGTTTCAAGGATGAGCAGACGCGGCCCTACACCTTCAATGTGCAGCCCTTTGTTGCTGACAAAAAACTAGCGATGCAGGGTTACCTGACCTCGGAGACATTGGCGGTGCAGAAGGCCGGCATAAAGGACGCCAAAGTGTTCCTGCTCGCTGATCTCGGTTATCCGCCTTACACCGAAACGATCACCGTTCTCAAGAAGACCATCGACACCAATCCGAAGATGGTTGAGGCGTTTGTGAAAGCCTCGATGGAAGGCTGGAAGAGCTATCTCAAGAACCCCGCGCCAGCCAATGCGCTGATCAAAAAGGACAACCCCGCGATGACCGATGAGCTCCTCGCTTACGGCCTGTCGAAGATGAAAGAGATGGGCATTGTTGATGGCGGCGATGCCGCGAAAATGGGTATCGGCATCATCACCGAAGCGCGCATGAAGCAGACCTGGGACATGATGGTTGCGAACAAACTGATCGACACGACCAAGGTGAAATTTACCGATGCGTGGACGGATAAATTTGTCAAAGATGCGAAGGTGATGCCTTAGTGCTTCCGCTCGTGGAAGTAGGTTTCATCCCCTCTCCCCTCGCGGGAGAGGGCTAGGGTGAGGGGGCGGTGGCTTCGTTAGCCATGTTTGCAGTTCACGCTACCCAACCCCTCACCCTAGCCCTCTCTCGCAAGGGGAGAGGGGGCAGAACAATATGAATTCTGAAGCCTCGGCAGTTGCCGTTCAATCCGCCGAAAAGACTTATGCCAATGGCACGCGTGCGCTGCTGCCGGTAAGCCTCAACGTCCAGCAAGGTGAGTTTGTGACGCTGCTCGGCCCATCCGGTTGCGGCAAAAGCACGCTACTGAACATGGTCGCAGGCCTGCTTGCGCCGAGCGCGGGACGCATCAGCGTTTGGGGGGAATCCCCAAATGCGCTGTCCCACGCGAAGCAACGCATGTCGTTCGTCTTTCAGGAGGCAACGCTCATGCCGTGGGCGCGCGTGGCGGCAAACGTGCGCCTGCCACTTGATTTGCAAGGCGTCAATCGGCCTGAAGCCGATCAGCGTGTGATCGATGCGCTGAAACTTGTGGGTCTTGAAAAATTCAGCGACGCCTACCCACGAGAACTCTCGGGCGGCATGCAGATGCGCGCGTCCATTGCGCGCAGCCTTGTGACCGATCCATCGCTTCTGCTCATGGATGAACCGTTCGGCGCGCTCGACGAAATCACGCGCAATCGGCTCGATGACGAGTTGCTGACGCTGTGGCGCAGCAAAGGCCTCACGGTGATCTTCGTCACGCACTCGATTCACGAGGCGGTGTATCTGTCGTCACGCGTCGTGGTGATGGCCGCAAGGCCTGGGCGTGTGGTTGAGGAAGTCATGATCGAGCCGACAATTCCTCGCGACGATGCGTTCCGGGTGTCAACCGAATTTGCGGGCTACGCAAAACGATTGCAGGACAGTTTGCTTCGCGCATCGGTGAGCGTCGATGAGGCGCTGGCATGACGCGTGACGGTGTGCAGAGGCTGCTTTTGCCGCTAGGCGTGGCGCTGCTTCTCGTGGGCGTGTGGCAGTGGTGGGTGACGGCGTACGACATCCCGGCGTTCCTCGTCCCCAGTCCGCTGGTTGTTGCGCAAACACTCGTCAAAGACTGGTCTCTGCTCGGCGCGGCTTTGGCCGTGACGCTCAAGGTGACCTTCCTCGCGCTCATCTGCTCCGTGTTGCTGGGGGTCGCGATCGCATTCGCTTTCGTGCAAAGCAAATGGATTGAAACGGCCTTCTTCCCCTACGCCGTGTTGCTGCAAGTTACGCCCATCGTGGCCATCGCGCCGCTCATCATTATCTGGGTGCAAAGCCCTACTGCATCGCTCGTGATTTGCGCCACGCTGGTCGCGTTATTCCCGATTATTGCCAACACCACGCTTGGTCTGCGTAGCGTCAATCGTGGCCTGCAAAGTCTGTTCAAAATGAATCGCGCAACGCGCTGGCAGACGCTCGTGCGCCTGCGTATTCCAAGCGCGCTGCCGTACTTTTTTGGCGGCCTGCGTATTTCGTCCGGTCTTGCCTTGATCGGGGCAGTCGTCGCGGAATTTGTTGTGGGAACGGGAGGTACCGGCACCGGCCTCGCCTATCAGATTTTGCAAGCCGGATACCAGCTCAACATCCCGCGAATGTTCGCCGCGCTGGTGTTGATCACGCTTACTGGCGTCGTGCTTTTCGCTCTTATGGGCGCTCTGTCCAAGTGGGCGCTGGGTAGTTGGCATGAGAGCGAAACCACCGTGAGTTGATGCTATCGCGGGCAATATGATAATATTGCATGCAATATGGTAGCAAGACTCGTCATCGACACCAATGTCATCGTAGCCGCGCTGCGTAGCGGCAGGGGGGCGTCGGCGGCGCTGATGCTGCATGTGGCTGAAAAGCGCGTGAAACCACTGTTGACCGTGGCGCTTGTGTTGGAAATTGAAAGCGTGCTGTGTCGTCCTGAACATCTCGCAGCGAGCGGACTCACGCCTGAGTTGGTGCAGGGTTTTGTTGATGAGCTGTGTGCGTTAGCGGAGCCGGTGCAGATTCACTTTGCGTGGCGACCGATGCTGCATGATGCCGCAGATGAGATGGTGCTGGAGGCGGCGGTGAACGGGCAGGCCGATGCGTTGGTGACGTTCAATACCAAGGATTTTTTGCCTGCTGCGCAGAGCTTCGGTGTTGAGGTGATCGCGCCGATTACCGCGCTACGTGTTTTTGATTTGATGGATCGTTGATTGAGCTTGAAGGGAAATCATCATGAGTAACTTTGCACTTCGCCTGCCCGACTCGCTGTTCGAGCGCGCGCGCATTCTGGCCGAGCGCGATAACTGCTCGCTCAATCAATTGTTCGCCGTCGCCATCGCCGAAAAAATCGCGACGATTGACGCCGAGGCCTTCTTCGCTGAACGCACCGCGCGCGCCGCTGCGCAGCCGGGCGGCTTGATGCGCGCACTCAACGTCGCGTGGAAGCACAACGCCAAAACCGCGCCGATAGTGGGCGATGAAATGCCTGTGCGCGGCGTGCATACCGTTCAGGAAGAGCGGGCGAGCTATGTCGTCAAAAAAGTACCCGCAAAATCGCTCTCGAAACGCAAGGGTTGATCACGCGACGCAGCGTTCATTCACGGTACATTGAGAAAGCCGCGACAACTCGCCGCGCCACATCGACAGGGCATCGGTGGCGCGTCGCTATCGTCGGCCCGCACGCGGTAGTCGAGCAGCAATTCTTCCCCGCAGGCAATCTCGCGAAGACTGACAAAAAACACGCGACCGTCCGCGATGTCGACCACCAAGTTCGGCGCGCAACTGTGATTGATGAATTCCGCGCCGCTGCCGCCGACGGCACCATCAATCAGCCGCCCCGGCGCAACCCAGAACAAATACAGATAAGGCCGGTCGCGCCGCCGCTCAGCCTCGCGATAGCCGATGCGCTCGCCGGTGTACTCGATGACGCGAACATTCGCGGCAATCGCTTGCGCGGTAAACACGCCGAAGCGATGAATGGGGGACGGTTTTGCCTCAAGCTGGAACGCAGTCGACGCCGTATCGATTCGTGGTTCGGCGGGAGCACATTCCGACGGAGGTTGCCCGCGAGCAGCGACGGTACGATCTGGTTGGACATTAGTCATCGAAAGCTTCCCGCTGATTGAGATATCAGCGAATGTTGAGACGTATCGCGTACTCATTTTGCGCCGCTCACAAAAGCAAGTCAACACATCAGCTTTTCGTTGAAACCGTTGTTTAGTAGGGGCTAAATACGCAAATAGACTAATGTCGATTATTGTCATTATCAGGCTACGGCCCGCGTTAAATATTAACCGCAGGTAAAAGCTGCATGTCTTGATCGCGCCCCAGTTTGCCTGTAAACTTTGGTTATGATTTTGCAAATTATTCACTCACAAGCGCGCGCCATCGGCGGCGTTGGTCAGTGCGTTCATCAGGGCGCTTTCAGCCGCTCCTCCCGCTCCCGCTAGGCGGGACATTTCTTTTCCCCAGTTTTCTGTCGCGTGGCTTTTGCCAGCGCCTCTCTTTTTTCGCGTTCAATTTTTACGAGTAACTCGTCATGTTTGACATTAATTTACTGCGCAACGATTTGGCGGTCACGGCCGAGCGGATGAAGGCGCGCAACTATGTGATCGACACGGCCGCATTTGAGGCGCTGGAGGCTGAGCGCAAGGCGCTGCAAATTCAGACGCAGGAGCTGCAACAACAGAGAAACACCCTGAGCAAAGCCGTCGGCCAGGCCAAGGCCGCGAAGGACGATGCAAAAGCGCAGCAACTGCTCGCCGAGGTCGCCGCGGTGCCAGAGAAGGTCAAGGCGAACGAACTGGCGCTGGCGGGCGTTCAGGAGCGCCTAAACGCGATCCTGATGACGATGCCGAACTTGCCACAGACGGATGTTCCGATGGGCAAGGACAGCGATGAGAACGTTGAGCAACGGCGCTGGGGCACGGCCCGTGAGTTCGACTTTGAAGTGAAAGATCACGTCGCTTTGGGCGAGGCGCTTGCCAGCGCCACAGGTCCGCAGCTCGATTTCGAAGCGGGCGTCAAACTCTCGGGCACGCGCTTCACCGTCATGCGCGGCCCGCTGGCGCGCATGCATCGTGCGCTTGCGCAATTCATGCTTGACACCCATGTGAACGAGCACGGTTTCACCGAGTGCTACGTGCCGTATATCGTGAATGCGGAGTCGATGACCGGTACCGGGCAATTGCCGAAATTTGAGGAAGATTTGTTCAAGGTGCCGATGCCGACGGAAGAGGGCGGCGAAGTCAAAAATCGCTATCTGATTCCGACCTCGGAAGTCTCGCTCACCAACTTCGTGCGCGACACGATGGTCGAGGCGGCACAGCTTCCGATGCGCCTGACCGCGCATACGCCCTGCTTCCGTTCGGAGGCGGGCAGCTACGGGCGCGACACGCGCGGCATGATCCGTCAGCATCAGTTTGACAAGGTGGAGATGGTCTACATCACGAAGCCCGACGAGTCGAACGCGATGCTCGAAGAGATGACCGGCAACGCCGAAAAAATCCTGCAAAAGCTTGGTCTGCCGTATCGCGTGATGCTGCTGTGCACCGGCGACATGGGCTTTGGCGCGACGAAGACTTACGACCTCGAAGTGTGGCTGCCAGCGCAGAACACCTATCGCGAAATTTCGAGCTGCTCGAATTGCGAAGCGTTTCAGGCGCGGCGCATGGGCGCACGCTTCAAAAATGCTGCGGGCAAGAACGAGCCGGTACACACGCTGAACGGATCGGGCCTAGCCGTGGGCCGTACGCTGGTTGCGATTCTGGAGAATTATCAAAACGTGGATGGCTCGATCACCGTGCCCGAAGTGCTGCGGCCTTACATGGGTGGGATGGACGTCATTCGGTAACGCGTCCGTTGTGACGTAGTGACGTAGGGTGTGCACCAAAGTGCGCTCCAGTTTTCCGTCAGATCAACGCGTGCTCAGATGCAGCGATGGTGCGCATTTTGATGCGCACCCGACCTGGGTACGATAGCAACATGGATCAAATTGATAGCGCCGTCATCGGTGCAGGCGTCGTCGGCCTAGCGGTCGCGCGGGCGCTTGCGCTGCGCGGTCATGAGGTGCTGGTGCTCGAGGCGGCGGACGCGATTGGCACGGGCACCAGTTCGCGCAACAGCGAGGTGATTCACGCAGGCATTTACTACGCGGCCGGATCGCTGAAGGCGCGGTTGTGTGTTGAGGGCAAGGCGCGCCTGTATGCCTACTGCGCGGAGCGCGGCATCGCGCATCGGCGCTGCGGCAAGTTGCTGGTCGCGACAAGCGCCGATCAGTTGCCGCAACTGCAAATGATTATCGACAAGGCGGCTGCCAACGGCGTGAACGATCTCGTGTTGCTCACCCAATACGAAGCGCAGGGGATGGAGCCGCATCTCAACTGTATCGCTGCTGTGCATTCACCGAGCACAGGCATCATCGATAGCCATGCGCTGATGCTGTCACTGCAAGGCGATCTCGAAAACGCGGGCGGCATGGTGGCGTTCAATACGTCAGTGGTGAGCGCGAAAGTCACGCCTGGCGGAATCGAACTCACGATGGCGGACGGCACGCAACTTTTGTGTAAGCGCATCGTGAACGCTGCCGGTTTGCATGCGCAGGCGCTCGCTCATCGCATCGAAGGGCTGGCCCCCGAGCATGTACCGCCCGCGTTCTTCGCGAAGGGCAATTACTTCACGTTGTCCGGTCGTTCGCCGTTCACTCGGCTCATTTATCCGGTTCCGCAGGCGGCGGGTTTGGGCGTGCATCTGACGATTGATATGGGCGGTCAGGCGAAGTTCGGACCTGATGTGGAGTGGGTGAATTCCCCCGACGAGTTGACCGTCGATCCCGCGCGCGGCGATGCGTTTTATGCCGAAGTGCGCAAGTATTGGCCCGAGTTGCCAGACGGTGCGCTGCAGGCGGGGTACGCGGGGATTCGACCAAAGATTCAAAGCCCGACCGAGCCTGCGCGGGATTTTTTGATTCAGGGACCGCAGGATCATGGGGTGCCGGGGTTGGTAAATCTGTTCGGGATTGAATCGCCGGGGTTGACCAGCTCTTTGGCGTTGGCGGAGTTTGTTGCCGGCAAGTTTGATATTTGAGGCGAGCGGTTTGGAGCCCCTCGCCCTTGAGGGCGAGGGTGATGGCGGCGCGGAGATTCACCGTTACTGCCCATTTCGCCGTCCCCCTCTCCCCCAGCCGCTCCCCCACCGAGGGGGAGGGGAGCTAAACCTTCGTGTAGAGTCAGCCTCATGCAAAAAAAGAAACCACAACCCGCCGCCAGTGCCCCCACTGCGATGCCAGAAATCCGCGCCGGTCAGTCCGTCGAACTGCTGAAAGCGCTTCACATCCTGACCGTCGACGGCAAGATGAATCAGGATTCGCGGCGCAAGCTGAAGCAGGTTTATCACCTCGTTCAATTTATCGAGCCGCTCCTGGCGCAAGTGCTCGCTGAGCGCGGCGGCGTGACGCTGGTTGACCACGGCGCGGGCAAGTCGTATCTGGGTTTCATCCTATACGACCTGTTTTTCAAAGCCATTGCCGTACAGTACCTGGCGAACAAAGTGTGGGGCATTGAGACGCGTGCGCCGCTGGTAGCAGGCGCGATCAAACTGGCCGAGCAGCTTGGCTTTTCGCAGATGGCCTTTCTCAACGAATCCGTCGCCGATGCGATCCGAACGGAAAAATTGCCCGCGCAGATTGACGTCGTCACCGCTCTGCACGCCTGCGATACCGCCACCGATGACGCACTCCGCTTCGGCCTCGAAAAGAAAGCTAAATTCATCGTGCTCGTGCC
The DNA here is from genome assembly GCA_025352105.1 of Burkholderiales bacterium. Lineage (GTDB taxonomy): Bacteria > Pseudomonadota > Gammaproteobacteria > Burkholderiales > Casimicrobiaceae > Casimicrobium. The sequence continues at coordinate 23,150 of JANXUB010000156.1, forward strand.
CTGTTGTCAGGCCGAAGTCGCCGCTCATTTGCGCAATGAAAAAGGTGAAACTACTGCGAGCAAGAGCATCAGCGAACTCTGGCGTCACCCGATCCACACACGCGAATTCGGCAGCCAGATTACCAATGTGCTGCGCTGCCTGCTGCTGGAAGCGAACGGCTACAAAGTCACGGTGACCGAGTTGGTCGGCTGGGAGCATTCGATGAAGAACGAGCTGATCATCGCGCAGTTCAAAAACCTACCCCGCAAAGCGGCGACCGAGCGGCTGCAACAGGTGCTCGTTACGTTTGGCCTGGACGGTATGCGAGATCGCTTCGCCGCGCCTGTCGCGTGAAAGTCAGCGACACTTTGGCAGCCGGACTTTGTAGATGGCAACTGTGAGCGGTGACCGAATTTCCGCGCGATTGCAAACCCACTCGTGTACTACATTTCACCGACGCGAGGAGCCGTATTGCTGACATCGTGCGCCGGACAGCATTTGTTGATAGCCCATCGTGGTCACGCCGGAATGAGACGCGTCATCAAAGTAAGTGCCCAGTCTTTACCCAGATCAGACACCCCGCCTCCGAGAACGGTTGATGTGAGCTCATGTGCGGGCTTCGGATCCACGTGCCGCTTGGATAGTCTCCGCGCTCGTCCTGAAAAGTGCCTTGCAAGACCAAGATTTCTTCGCCACCAAAGTGTTGGTGTTTGTTGAAGAACGTACCGGGCCCCCAACGCACGAAAGCCGCCTGTGCTGAGCCAAACTGGCTCAATGAAAGGACGTTCAGGCCGCGTACCATGCCTGGATGCCATCGCCAATCTACCGGACGCATTACCACCCGTTCCAGATCACGTGGGTCAAGCTGACGCAGCTTGACGAATAGCGTGCATCCGGTTTCACTCATCGGGGAATGAACTGAGCCCGAGGGATTCTTGATATAAGTGCCCGCAGGATAGATGCCGTGCTCGTCAGCGAACTCCCCGTCAAGCACCAGAATTTCCTCGCCCTGTGGATGCACGTGCGGTGGAAATGCCGCTCCCGGCTCGTACCGGACGATACTGGTGGCACGAGCATCTTCGCCACCGTCGCGTGCAAGCAAACACCGCAAGACACCTGACACGGGACTGGGCTGCCAGGGCAGCTCAGTCGAGCGAATGACGACGCGCTGGGACAGATCATCGTTTAGCTTCAAGGTCCTTGTCCGTCAGTCAGCTGAATAGATACGGACTTCGGGGTTGGCCTTCAGCAACGGCTTGAGGCTGACCACAACGTCCTGTGTAAATATATCGCTGCTCAAATACGCCTCGGCTTGCCTGCGTGTGGAGAAGCCGTGCAGCACCTGAACGTCGTCGTCGCGGACGAGCAACTCCTTTGACGTTGCTCCCGGAACTTTGGTGAGGAACGGCATTTTGTACTTCGCGTAGACCGCCCCGGCCGCAGCGCGATCCTGTGGGTCGACCTTGAGTGTGATTTCGAGGTAGGCCTTTTCTGCAAAGACAAAACTCGGAACTGTGAGGGCAGACGCAATGAGCACGGAAGAAAGGGTTCTTCCGATAGAGCGTTGGAAAGTCGGGTTCATAAGGTTCTCCAGGTGGAATAAGTGAGGGCAGTTTGGGATGGATCAGGCGGTGGCGTAGATGCGAATGTCAGGAGCGTTTTGCAGCAGCGGTTTCAGTGCGATGACTACGTCCTGGTTGAAGACAGCGCTGTCGAGGTAGGCTTTGGCGTTCTCGACCGAGTCAAAGCCGTGCAACACCTGAACGTCTTCATCCCGGACCAGGAGCTCTTTGGATCGCGCTCCTTTGGCCTGAGCCAGGAACGGTGCCCTATAAAGGGAATAGATTGCAGCGGCTGCCGGGCGATCTTCCGGCAATACGGTCAGGCTGATTTGTAAATAAACCATGGTTGTTTTCCTTGAGGTTTGCGCCAGCTGGATGCCGACAGGTATCAATGCTAGGTAGACTTGCGCTCATAGGGAAATTGTCTTTTCACATGCTATTCATTCAATAAGACTATAAATTGAAAATGAATCTCAGCCAACTTCGATTTGCGAGCGCCGTTGCCGCCGAGGGTTCGTTCACTGCGGCCGCATCGCTCTGCTGCGTGACTCAGCCAACACTGTCGAACGGTATCGCGCAACTGGAGGATGAATTGGGGGAGCGCTTGTTCGTTCGCACCACACGCACCGTCGCGCTGACGCCGTTCGGTGTTCATCTCCTGCCCTACATCAATGAGGTGCTCGCTGCGCAGTCCAGCCTCGTTCATCAGGCTCAGTCTTTCCTGAAACCCGACAAGCGTTTGATTCGCATCGGCACATCACCGCTCATCAACGCGAACCTGTTGGGCGTGATGATTGAGCCATTTCGACGACATCACCCAAACGTTGATGTGGTGTTGCGCGAGATGAACATAGCGGATCTATATCGCATGCTCGATGACGGCCTGCTGGATTTTGTTTTCGGCGTCACCAGCGCGCACAAAAGTGCGTGGGTCGCGACGTTCTTGTACGAGGAGCCCTTGCTGTTCGTCCCCCGAGCCGCGGAGCGATCCAACGCCACGCGTCCGCGCTCGGTTCAACTGAAAGACATTGCGGACGAAACCTACGTCATGGTGCCCGACGCCTGTGGACTGTCGCGCGCGACCCGTGCACTGTTTCGCAGCCAGCGCCGTAAGCTCCTCGAATACTCTGGACAGGCAATGAGCTATCAGGTGCTGGAAGAGTGGGCCGCGCTGGGTATCGGCTCGGCGATACTGCCCAAATCGAAGGTGTCACCTGGAAGAAACACGTCATTGCCGATCATCGACAAAGCGGGCATTGAGGTCACGATCAGCTTTGAAGCGGTCTGGTCGCGCACAGGCATTCAGCCACCGCAGCTGCTGGATTTTGCTAACCATCTTCGAAAGGTGGTTCCGGGAATCGTTGGAGGGCTGGAGTCAGGCACGATGCGACGGACTAAGAAGTGACACTCGTGCAGCTGGTCGGCTGGGAGCATTCGATGAAAAACGAGCTGATCATCGCGCAGTTCAAAAACTTGCCGCGCAAGGCGGCAACTGAGCGGCTGCAACAGGTGCTAGATACGTTTGGCCTGCAAGGCATGCAAGAGCGATTTTCATCGCTTACCGCCTGAGTAGACGCTTGATAGCCGCTTGGTGCGATAGCGGGCTTTCGGTGCGGATCACGCCCCATTCGGTGCTGTTGCAGACACCCTGTGGATTGGGCACAATCTGACGAAAATCCCGACCGGAAACGTGATGATCTCGATAGATCGTGAAATAGCGCTTGAACAGTTGCTGGCTACCAGCACCAGCACCTTCGCCGGTGCGGGTCGTTCGCAGGCGTTGTTGCGCTTTCTGGCGCAGCGAGCGTGGGCTGCCGGCGACACGTCGGTTAACGAAGTGGTCATCGCGCTGGATCATCTGGGACGCGACGCCCGCACGTTTGATCCGAAAACTGATTCGGTAGTTCGCGTAGAGCTTTCACGGTTGCGCAAACGACTCGACGCGTGCTTCGCGGGTGAGTTGCGCGATGCGCCTTGGCGCATCAGTCTGCCGTCCGGCAGCTACGCGCCGCAGTTTGCCTTGATTGAAGTTGTGCCGCTCGCAGAAGCTTCTTTGCCAGAATTGCCGCCTGAGCCAGCGGCGCTTGAGCTTGCCGTCGCATCCGAGTCGCAGGTCGGTCTTCCCGGTCAAAGCGGGTGGCGAATGCCACGTCTTGCTTGGGCGAGCTTGGCTGCCGCAGCTGCTGTGGCGGTTGCGATCCTTGGCTATGGGTTCTGGCAAAACCGTGCTGATTATGTTGATCCGGGTGATGTCGTGGCCGTGCTGCCGTTTAGCTGCGCTGCAGAACCGGCAGAGGACTTATTTTGTGATGGCTTAGCCGATGAGGTACTCGACAAATTGGTGCAGGTGCCGGAGCTGAAGGTAATCGCGCGTACGTCGAGCTTTAAGTTCAAGGGCAAAGCTATTGATGTGCGTGAAGCGGGCAAGATGTTGGGCGCGAAATTTTTGGTGGAAGGCTCATTGCAGCGCGAGGGCGAGCGCTACAAACTGGTGGCACAAATGGTGCGTGCGAGCGACGGCGCCCATGTCGTGTCGCGGGTGTTTCGGCGTTCGAGCGGTGAGCGGTTGCAGTTGCAGAGTGATTTGGCTGACTTGGTGGCCGATGCCTTGGCGCTCAACCTGCGGCCCACCTATGCGCATGCAAAAACAGATCGAGAAGAGTTGTCGACCGATGCGCTCGCGAAATGGCATGAGGCTACGCGATTGGTCGGTGGCGGTAACGAAGCCGACCAAATCAAAGCGATGACGCTGGTGGACGAAGTGCTCGCCGAGCGGCCCACCTTTGCGCGCGCATGGGCGACCAAGGCAAGCTTGATCCGGAATCGCGCCTACTTCGGAGAAAACGTAGACGTCGCGTCGGCAAAAGCGCTTCCAGTGATGCGACGGGCTGCCGAATTGGCCCCGGATGAACCGGGCATTCAAGCGAAGCTGGCCTTTCTTGAATTTTTAAACCGCGCTGACATTCGCGTGATTTACGCGCGCTTGAAAACCCTCGCGGAGCGCAATCCCAATCACGCGACGGTGCAGTATTGGTGGGGCACCGTTGCGTGGCTGGTGGGCCGTCTGCCCGAGGCCGCCGAAGCGTATCGGGTGAGTCAAATATTGTCACCGCTTGACGTTTCGTCGTTGCACATGCGCTCGCGGATGCTGCTGGCCATGGGCGGAGCGGAGAATTTGGGCGAGGCGCTGCGCGGCGTGGAGAAGGCGCTCGGTATGGACGCGAACTTCACCGACCTGTATCACGTTCGCGGAAAAATTCTGCTGGCACTGGGCCGCTTCGACGAAGGCAAGGCCGATCTGCTTCGCGGCATCGTGCCGCTCGGGCCGGTCACCAACGCGCTCTGGCCGATCTACTTTGACGCACGTGAGGCGAAAATCAACGGCGCATCGGCAGCCAGCGCAAAGCGCGCCGCCGTAGTCGCCCAATATGGCCCCAGTTCAATGCCGTATGCAGCCACCTCGGCGCTGGCCACGGGTCAAGCTGAGGAGGCGATTGCCTGGTGCCAAAAGGCGGTCGCTGCGGGCCCGGCGGGCTCTCAGCATCTGGCCCACGAGCTGCACGACTCTGCCTTTCTGTCGATTCGCGACGACCCACGCATGCAGGCGGTGTACGACCACATCGGGTCAAGCTGGGCGAAAACAGCGACGAGGCTGACGCAACTCCGGTGACACGTTACGACGTGACCTCGCCGTACGACTGGTTCGGTCGATGCCATGACGCCGTTGCAGATCGCTGCAATTGGCGATCCGGCGCTGTTGCAATCTCATTTTGCAGGTCGCGCAACGATTGCGCAGCGTTTGCGCAACTTTTGCGCGAAAGGCTGTAACGCCCGCTGCACGAGGGTTAGCGCCAGTGTTACGCCGTCGACGTAACACCTTGTAACTCTCGTTGACCGCGCTTTTTGTGCTTTGTTGCGCTATCCAAAATAGCATCGCCGCCACACATGAATGTCGGCACCTACATCGGGTTGCCGCAAAAACGAACGGGCCGGTGTATGTCAAGTTTTGCAATCGCAGGGCGCTGCGGGATAGCGTCAGTTTTGTGCCTATTGGCTGCGAGCGTGTCGCTTAGCCATGCTGCTGAACATCGGTTTTCGCTACTGCTCGATACCGACAACGTCGCGGCCACGGGTTGCACCGTCAGCACCGCAGACGGCCCCGTCAGCGGCATTGAGCGCATCGCCACAGCCGTAGTGGCAACTACGCCAACGACCGCCACGGTTGCCCGACTTGAGCAGCAAATTTGCGCGGGCGGCACGCTCTCCGCGGTCACCACCTACGACGCAGGCGGGTGGAGCGCCGGGCTGGGCAACGGCACGGGGGGCGCCGCTGCCATCTAGTTCTCAGTCCCGCTGGTCGCGCTACCTCGTGGCAGCACCATTAAAGCGCTGGCCACCAGCCGCAACGCACTGGGGCAGGAAGACGCGACCAGCAGCTTTTTGATCGCTATCAGCAACGCCGTTGCAGCGGTGGAATCGGTGCCGGTGCCGCTGTCGAAAGGACTTGCTGCGCTGATGGCACTGATCATCGCCGGCGCCGTGGCGCTTCGCCTGCGCCGCCAGCAATCATCGCGCCTGATCACTGTCCTCATCGCGGGCACGATCCTCAGCACGCTGGCGTGGGCGGCAACCGTCTTGCGCGATGGTAATGTTGCCGACTGGCTGGGCGTTAGCGCCGCCGTGACGGATGCGTCCAGTGACGCACCCGCCAACGCCGATATCCGGGCGGTTTACCATCAGCAAGACAGCAGCAATCTCTACATCCGCGTTGACGCAGATGTTCGCCTGGAGGTGCCAGCCAACTTAGCGCCAGTCGTCAACGCAGGTTTAAGCCAGACGATTACGCTGCCCGCCGTCGCCACACTCGCGGGCACGGCCACCGACGACGGCCTCCCCAATCCGCCAGCCACGCTGAGCATCAACTGGAGCAAAGTCTCCGGCCCCGGCAGCGTGAGCTTTGCCAATGCGGGCGCGCTCAACACGACCGCCAGCTTCGGCGCACCCGGCAGCTACGTGTTGCGCCTCACCGCAAACGATTCGGCGCTATCGACCAGCAGCGACGTCACGATCACAGTCAATCCCGCGCCCGTCGCTAACTCCGCGCCGGTCATCACCAATCTGCCTGCCACGGCTATCGTCACGTTTCCCACTACGACGCTTAGCTTGACGGCAACGGTCACCGATGACGGCCTGCCCAACCCACCCGCGCTGGTCACCAACGCGTGGAGCAAAGTGTCCGGCCCTGGCACGGTGACGTTCAGCAATCCTGGCGCAATCAGCACCACGGCTACTTTCAGCGCGGTTGGCAGCTACGTGTTGCGCCTCACCGCAAGCGACTCCGCGCTTTCGTCATCGCGCGACATCACCGTCACCGTCAATCCTGTGCCCGCGTCAAACACTGCACCAGTCATTGCCAACCTGCCTGCCACGGCGCTGATCACACTACCAACAAATTCCGTAAATTTGCCCGCAACGGTCAGCGATGACGGCTTGCCCAACCCGCCCGCCGCCGTTACCGTCAACTGGAGCAAAGTCTCAGGCTCTGGCACGGTCAGCTTCGTTAATGCCGCGTCTGCCAGCACTTCGGCGAGCTTTGGCGCTGCGGGTAGCTATGTGCTGCGGCTCACCGCGAGCGATTCGCTGCTAAGCGCGGCGCAGGACATCACTGTCACGGTCAATGCGCTCGTCATCAACAACTTGGCCCCCGTCATCAGCAATTTGGCCGCGACACAAACCATCACCTTGCCCGCCAACACCGCTACGTTCAACCCCACAGTGACCGACGATGGTTTGCCCAACCCGCCCGCCGCGCTCACCTACGCATGGAGCAAAGTGTCCGGCCCGAGCAATGCAGCCAGCGTGCCCTACACGCTGTCATTCAGCGCGACCAACACCAAAAACACGACCGTTACTTTCGACTTTGGCGGCGCGGGTGTTTACGTGTTGCGGCTCACCGTGAGTGATAGCGCGCTGTCCTCATCTCAAGATGTGACCGTGACGTTGCTCGATATACCGCCAACGGCCGCCGCGTTCGGTGCGATCCCGGACAAGACTGTCAGGATCGGCGACACCTTGCGTTTCGTGCTCGCCGCCAACTATCCAAACTATCGGCAGGCGCTAGCTTACAGCCTGATCAGTTCGCCCACAGGCGCAGCGCTTGGCGGCGTGGGCAATGCCGCGTTTAGCTTCACGCCGAGTAAGTCTCAAGTGGGCAATCACCCCGTCACCGTTCAGGTTGCGGACAACACCCAGCCCACCGCGCTCACGGCAAGCAGAAGCTTCAACATCACGGTGCTGGACGCGAATTTACCGCCAAAATTCACCGCGCCTAGCAAGGCCGACGGCAGCGTCGCCGGGGGCGGCACCTTCACCCGCACGCTGGTAGCGTTGGATGCCGACGCGGGCGATTCGCTGACCTACAGCCTCGTTAGCGGCCCGTCGGGCATGAGCGTGAGCGCGGCAGGCGCGCTGTCGTGGCTCAGCAGCAGTGGCGTGTCCGTGCAAACCGCGACGATCAAAGTCACCGACAGCGCCGGTAACGTCGACGTTGCGCGGTTTAACGTGGCCGTTTTGCCCAGCGCCGCGCCGGTGGCCGTGGCTGATGCCTATCGCGTGCAGGTCGGGCAAACGCTCAATGTGTCGGCGGGGCAAGGCGTGTTGGCTAACGACACCGATCCGGCGGGCTTATCGCTCAGCGCAAACAAGCTCACTGATCCGGCAAAAGGAACGCTCACGAGCTTTGCGGCCAACGGCGGTTTCAGCTACGTTGCACCCGCTGCCCCCGCAGCCAACGCGTTCAACCCCGAATTGGTGAAGCAGCTAAAGATCAGGGACGACTCCGGAATCTTTAACTGGCATCTAGCGGACGTCAACGGGGACGGCCATGCCGACTTGATCTATATGGCTAGTTCGAACAGTGGACTGCGCGGGCAGATAAACGCGTTTGACATCAAAAATAACGTGCTGCTGTGGCAGACCGACGGCAGTGCGGACGGTTGTTGGCCAGTGGTCGTCGGCAAAGCCTTCAAGATCGCCGTTGCGGATGTCGACGACGACGGCATTCCGGACATCGTCACCGTGGGGCATTGCTCGGTTCAAAACACCGTGATGAATCGGGTACTGGTTTTCAACGGACGGACCGGCGCGTTGAAATGGAAAAGCGATAACGTCAATGCACCCGGTGTGGTCGGCCTTGATACGGTTACCCTTGCTGACTTCGGTCAGCCGTTGACGGTTGCTCGGCTGCGGGCCGGAGAAAAGCCCAGCATCGTTCTCCCTGTAAATGCATTTGGCACGGTCGCCACCGCTATCGATGGCATTGGTAATGTGCTGTCACGCCGTGCCGCATGCGAGGACGTTGTGAAGACGGTTCCCGATGGCAATTTTCGAGCAGATACGACAGAGCCGCTGCATTACTACAGCTGTGTCGGCGTGATCATCCTCAATGGCGAAACCGGTGCGATTACCCAGCGCTTGATTGCTGATGCGGGTCTTCCGGGTGCGACCACGATTGTTTACGGTGCCAAGGGCGGTGAATGCTGCGGCATGGAAGTGGGCGCGCTGGTCGCCGACTTTGACAACAGCGGTCAAAACAAAATCGCGTTGATGGGCGCAGTGTGGAACCTCGATGGAACGCGCTTCGGCAGCTCGCAACCGATTAGAACCTGGGCCGCCGCACTCGGCAATTTTGATGACTCACCGGACATTGAAATTGTCTCGGTTGAAAAACCCGCGAACGGGCCTGCGCAACTGCGTGTGAAGAAGGCTGATGGGCGCGTGCTCTGGTCAATGGCGATCCCCACCCTGACGCCCGGTCACATTACCGTGACCGATCTTGACGGCGATGGCAAGGCGGACATTTTGCTCAACATGTCGTCTGACTTATGGGCGATTGACCATCGCGGTCGGGTGCGCTGGATACACGCCATGCCCTGCGGCGATTGCTACTTCAGAAATGGATCGAATAGCCGACCGATGGCATTTGATTTTGACGGCGATGGCGTACCCGAAGTGGTGACCACCTATCGCAACGAGCTGCGATTTATCGACGGGCTGACCGGCGAGCTGAAAGCCAGCCGCCCGACGCTCGCACGAGCGCAAAGTAACGGCGTGTGGCAGTACGAAGAAATGGCTCGCATCGTGGATGTCGACGCCGATGGGCATGCCGACATCGTGATGTTGTCGTCAGCGGCGCGCAACGTGTGTTGCTCGCCCGACGCAGTGACCAGCGTGATGGTGTTTAGCGATCCGGCCAAACAATGGCGTCCCACGCGAAAAATTGACAACCAGTGGCAATATCACGGCTCGAACGTGAACGACAACGGCACGATCCCGACCGCCTCTCCCTTGCCCAACACGTTTGCAACGACGGGCGGCAACATCTTCGGCACTCAACCGCAAATTCTCACGCCGGTCGATCCGCGCTTGCGCGACCAGACGAGCTTCACCTACAGCGCAAACAATGGCGCGCTCAGCTCGCTGCCGGCCACTGTAAAAATCAGCATCGATCCGCAAAATCGCCCTCCGAAATTCACGTCCACGCCCCCCACGCGGCACAACGGCAGCCTGAGCTACGCAGCCACCGCCATCGACGCTGATGTCGGCGACACCGTCACCTACGCCATCGTCACGCAAATCAACACGCCTCCGTGCAGCATCAACAGTGCCACCGGACTGCTGACCTGCTCGCGACTCGACGTGTATGTGCCCGCCTCAGAAAACACCGATCCATTTTTTGTCATCAGCGCCACCGACAGTCTGGGTGCGACCGCACTGCAAAGTTTTACCGTGGTGCAGAGTACAACGAGCTGTACGGTGCCGGATGTTGTTGGCGCTACGCAAGCCAACGCATCCAGCGCCATCACCGCCGCAGGATGCAGCGTGGGCGAAGTGAGCGAGTCGTATTCGTCGACCGTCGCGGCAGGGCGAGTGATTTCGCAATCGCCAAGCGCGACAACGGTGATTGTGGACGGGGAGGCGGTGTCGTTGCTGGTGTCGAAAGGCCTAGCCCCGGTCGTCGTGCCGTTGGTGGTTGGCAAAACGCAAAGCCTCGCGTCAAACGCGCTCACCACGTTGGGTTTTACGCCGACGGTGAGCTATGTGTACTCAAGCAGCGTCGTCCGAGGCGTGGTGGCGTCGCAGTCGCCCCTAGCAGGCACTACCGTGTCGCCAGCGAGCGCCGTGTTGTCGGTATCGCTCGGCAATGGGCTCTCCGTGCAGCTCAGTCAGGATGTGCTGACGGCGGGCAAATCAGCCTCCGTCAATGTGACGCGAACTGGGCTTGACGGTGTCGACGCGCCGTATGCCGGGGCCACCCTGACCATCACGCCGCTGGCGGGCACGGCAACCGGCGCAGCGCCCACGGTATCGGGCAACCAGTTGAGCACAGCGGCCTCGACGCGCGGAGTCTTCCGCGTTACTGCAAGTGATCCGTTGCAGGCAATCTCCGCTGCCATCGATTTGGTCGTAGGTCCTCCCGACACGGTCAACGACAATATCGATATGGCCGCTATTGCCCGCCTCGCCGAGGTGATCGAGTCGGTGCGGGTGCTCCTGGTGCAGGCACAGGTTGCTCCGGACGTTGCAACCAAAAGCGCACGTGCTGTGGATGCCGTCAATTTGTGGCGCAACATGGACCAGTGGGTATTGCGCCGCTCCACGCCTGTCGCGACAGAAACCGGTTTTCCGTTCTCGGTGGCGGATTTGAAGGCGGCAGGCGAATCGGCAACCGTTGAAGACATTCTCACGCTCACAACGTGGGAGCGCGCGGTGGCGTCGCTCGAAAACATGGTGACCGAGTTCAACGAGCCGAGCACCACATTAACGACGCTGGCTGCCCGCACCGCAGAGTTGACGGCGCTCACCCAATCCTTAGCTCAAACCAACCCGACGAAATTTGGACTCATCAGCACACAGTCGGAACACACGGCCGTTGTGTCAACGCTGATCCCTGATTTGATGGACGCATTGATGAACGATCTGGGGCAAACGGTGGGGCTCGCCCGCGAAGCGCCGAAACGTCTGATCGGGGATGGCACTAAGTCAACCCTCGGCGAACAACTGGTGGCGTTGGCTGTCAATGAGGTGCTCGAACGGATCAACCTGGCTAAACAACTTCAAAATGCCGCGATGAAATCGGCCAAACAGGGCGCCGCATTGCTTGAGCTGGCAAGCCAATTGCGCAGTCGCCTGAACGGTGACGCACTGGAGGCGGTGGTGAGCGGTGCGTCGCCATCGATTCATGTTTTCAAGGCACCTGGTGCGTTTCTCGAAGGGCATGGCTTTGAGCTCAAATATCCGTATCTCAACGACATCATCATGATTGGGCCCGATGTGGTCGACAAGGTGCTGGAGGCGTCCAGCGCCGCATCCAGCCTCGGTTCAGCACAAAGCATGGGCGCGGCGATCTACCGTTTGTACGGCTTGTTTGGAAAAATCAAGGATGTGCAGGGTGCTGCGGATGATCTCTATAGAAATGGCCTGCAAAAGGCGCGACAATCCGACCCCAACTGTATCTTCACCTCCGCCGCCACGTGTGGACAATTGCTCATCCGCGACGGTGGTTTCGATTCGGTATATGAATTTCAAGTGCTGGATGCGACCGGAAAGGTGGATTCACTGCCGATTCCTCTGCCGATCATCACCATCGTGAGAAGCGGTTCGACAGGGCGCTTTTCATTCGCAACGCCGGCTTTTTTGCCGACGCTGAAATCGAATTGACATGGAGTTCTGCTGCGTACGCCGTTTCCGTGAGAGGGTCTGACAGTCAGCCTTGCGCTACAGTTGGCTGTGTGAGATAAAGCTAACCCTATGAGCGAACAGAGCGGTACTTTGATACGGGGCGAGTTGGCACGCCTGCTCGACAGTGATTTTCTTCGCCGCTCGCCGAGCCACCTGCGGCTGTTGCGGTATCTGGTGGAGCGCAGCCTTGCCAACGATCAGGGCGCGCTGCGCGAAATGTCGATTGGCATTGAGGTGTTTCATCGCAATCCCTCGACGTATGACCCGAAGAACGACCCCATCGTTCGCGTGAACGTGAGCCGACTGCGTGAGCGACTGGTCAAGCATTACGCGATGTTTGATTCGCCGCCGCAGGTGCGGATTGAATTGCCAAAAGGCCGCTACGCGCCGGAGTTCGTTGAGCTGGGTGCGCGCATGCTGGCAGCGCCGCGCTTTTTGGTGCTGCCGTTTGTGAGCGAGGCGCGCGATGATGCTTTGGCAACGCTGCTCTTTGAATCGACGATTGGTGAGTTGCAATCGGTGCTGCAGGTGCTCGTACTCGGCTCGCACTCGGCGCGTGCGGTGGCCGACGATGAGCCGCTTGATTCGGCCCGTCGTGTGAATGCGCAGGCGGTGCTTTCGGCGCGCTGGGTGCGGTTGGCTGGCATGGCGGGCGAGCCTGAAGCACAGCATGTGCACACGATGCTGTTGTCCGCGCCGTACGGGCACATGATGGCGAGCAAGCGCTATGCGCGTGCAGGCGATGAGTCCGATGTTGCATTTATTGACCGTGTCAGCCGTCAGATTCGCGAGGATTGCCTGCACGCGCTCGCCGATTTGCTGCCCGGTGAATACAGCCTGCCACCGCAGCGCAAGGGCTTTGCCAATGTGCCGAAAGAGGCGGCAAACGCCTTTGTGCAGGCCCGGCGCGCTGGCGCACTGGGCACAGCCGACGGACATGTGCAGGCGCGCGCACTGCTGGAGTCGGCGATTGCTGCAGCGCCGGATTTTGCGATGGCGCATGCGTCGCTGGCGGCGACGATGGGCAACCTTTCCATGTACGAGCAGGTGACGCCCGAGGAGGCCAGGCGCGTTGGCAGCGCGGCGTCACGGCGGGCGCTAGAGATCGACCCGCTGGAGCCTAGCGCGTATCTAAATCTCGCGGGTGACAAGATTTTTTATGAGTACGATTTTGCTGCGGCGCGGATGTTGCTGATGACGGCGCGCAAGCTCGCCCCGCGGCAGCCCGGTGTGCACATGCTGTTTGGCACAGTGGCCGCGTATAGTGGCGAGTTACAGGAGGCGCTGGCGCACCTCGACGCCGCGCAGGAGGTTGATCCGCTGTTCCCGGCGATCCGCGCAAATCGAGGCGTGGCCTATTATTTTGCGGGGCAATTTGATGACGCCAACCGGGTGTTTCTGGATCTCTTGACCGAGTATCCGCAGCGCACGGCAACGCGGCTGTCGCTCGCGAATTCGCTCACGCTGTGCGGTGCTTTTGAGGCAGCGCGCGGTGAGTTAAACGCGGTGATCGAGCACGACCCGAGTGATGCCAGCGCGCGGCACGCATTAGCCGTGCTCGCGGCGCGCGAAGGCGACAAACGTCAGGCGCGAAAAATCGTGAACTCGGTGCGCGCCAGCGGCGAAATCGAGAAGACCAATCCGTCGTCTCTCGCGGCGGTTTATGCGCAGCTGGGCGAGCTGGAAGAGGCGATGAAGTGGCTCACGCTGGCCGCTGATTCGCACGAAGGAGGATTTGCCGAAGCGCAGGTTGATCCGTTGCTAGAGCCGCTGGTTAAGGTGAGCGCCTTTCATCATTTACTCAAACGATTTGGACTGCAACCAAAACAGGTGCCGCGCTAACATCATTCCTTGTTGCGGACTAACTTTCCGCCCAGGAATGAAGAAATGTTGCGTATTACTGAACTCAAACTGCCTCTCGATCACGCCGAAGCAGATTTGCTAACGGCGCTCGTCACCAAGCTCGGCATTCGTGCGGAGCAGGTCATAAAATTCACAATTTTTCGACGCGGGTATGACTCTCGGAAAAAGGCAGATATCCAGCTCGTGTACAC
>JANXUB010000157.1 GCA_025352105.1 Burkholderiales bacterium
CCGCTGTCGTGCGACAAGGGGGCCACGCCCACGATCTTGGCGATCTCTTTGTGGGTCAAGCGCCCGAGCTCGGGTAGGCCCGCCATCAGCGCGGCCTGCGTCCCCGGGCCTACGCCTTTGAGTCCCTTCAGTAGCGCCAGCTTCTCGGCAAAGTGCGCTTTGAGCGCGCCGTCGATGTCGTCGTCCAACGCCTTGATCTGGCGCTCCAGGAGCGCGATGACCGCTTGCACACTCTTTCTGACCCACTTCGGCGCGCGCTCCAGGCGATTGCCCTCGGCCACTCGCATCTCGACCAACTGGGCTCTTCGCGTGACCAGCACCTGCAAGGCCGCCTGCTCGGGCTCGGGCAGACGCATCTTCAACGCCTCAAACTTCGGGCTTCCCGCTAAAGTCTGGGCGAACTGCGCCAAGGCACGCGCATCGATGGTGTCGCTCTTCTCCAGATATCCCAGCGCCTTGGCAAAGTCGTGCGCCTGGCGTGGATTGACCACCATCACGGCCAGACCTGCTGCGCACAAGCTGCCCGCCGCTTCGCGCTCCAACCCACCGGTGGCCTCGAATAACACAGCAACGAGCGAGGGACACTTTTTGAGTTCGGCAAGAAGACGTTTCACCCCGTCCGCGTTGTTCGTATACCGCCCGCTTTGTGCTGGGCGCCCGCTCTGCGCTGGCGCTCCGGTTGAGCCTTGTCCGGCAAATGCAAGATCCAGATGCGCTTTGGACACGTCAATACCCGCAAAGACGGCACCCCCGGCTGGGCGTACTGTCTCTGTCTCTGTCTCTGTCTCTGTCTCTTTCTCTTTCTCATTGAGGCTCCCATTGAGCCCGGTGCTTTCAGAATCGTTCATCATCGCCCTTCCTTGTAGATACGAGCTTGGCACGCGTGCAGCGAAGTGCTGCAATCGGCTGGCTCAGGCAACTGTTCGGGCTGCCAATAAACGGTTCACTACGCGCTCCAATTGCTCTCCCACGAGCTACAACGCTCCGAGGGCTCACGGGATGCGCACAGCGTTCCGAAACCTTTTCCATCCTACTCCCCAACGCTTCAATGGACACTAAATTCAGCATACAAGGGGAAAAGAACAAACTGCGCTTTGGCGGAGAATTTCGCGAGCGATGTTATTTATGTTTTCCTGGCTAAAAACCAAACGCCGCGAACGCGCGCTGACCGCGTATGCGCTGCCGGATGACGAATGGCGGGCTGCCCTTCGCGAACTGCCTTTCCTCAACCACTATGCGCCTGAAGCTCTCGAGCGTCTGCGTGATCTGACCACACTCTTCCTGGTCGAAAAAAGCATCGTCAGCGGCGCGACATCGGGCGTGCATGCACTCGAAGTCACCGCGCACATGCGCATCATGATTGGCGTGCAGGCGTGCCTGTTGATACTGGGGCGTGGTTCGACGGTTGCCGAAGCGATGCGTGACTACGACGGTTGGGAAAACGTGGTAGTTTATCCCGGCGACTTTCCGCGCACTTATGACTTCGAGGATGAAGCGGGCGTGGTACACCGACTGGACGAGCCGATTGCCGGAGAGAGCTGGGAAGGTGGTCCGGTGCTGCTGTCGTGGCCCGCAGTTGAGGCGGGGTACGACGAGACTGGAATGGCGCTGGTGATCCACGAATTTGCGCACAAGATTGACATGCTTGATGGGGCGGTGAATGGGTTGCCACCGCTACCGGTCAACGCCCGCGCGGCTTTCCGTGGCGCGATTGATGCGGCCTTCGCAGACTTTTGCCAATCGGTGGATCGCAATCTGGACACTGCGATTGATCCCTACGCGGCCGAGTCAATCGATGAGTTTTTCGCGGTTACCTGTGAGGTGTTTTTCGCGGAACCGGAGTTGCTGTTGCTCGAATATCCAGCGTACTTTGTTCAGGTTAAGTCGTACTTTCGGGTGGATCCGATTGCAGGCGATTTGCAGCTCGACCCATCAATATGACTTTTTCGTTAAAGCGCCATTGAAAAGGGGATAGCGCTCGAAAAGCGCATAAGTCGATTTGTGACGAAAACGGCCGTTAGCCCCAATACGGCGGCGCTTGCAGAGAAAAGGTGTGCGCCAAGAATTCAGTTGCCAGGTTTGCAAGCGCTATCCACGAGCGTCATTCACCTGCTCATTAAATTCCGCCATGCTGACCGCCGCGCCCACTTCGCGCGGCAAGGCGTCGCGCACCGAAAACACGCCAAGCAGCTTGCCGTTTGCGGCCATGATGGGCAGGTGGCGAAAGCCGCGCTCGATCATGAGGAGCACGGCGTCTGACACCAGCGTTTCCGGCGTCACACAGTGCGGATTCTTCGTCATGACTTCCGACACCAGTGTGGTCGACGGGCTTAAGGCCTTCGCCAGCACCCGCGTCATCAGGTCACGCTCGGTGACGATGCCGAGCAGCTTGCCCGGCGTGTCAACGATCAACACGCTTCCGCAATTGGCACCGGTCATCATGCACGCGGCCTCCCAGACGGTGGCTTGCGGCCCAAGGCTGACCACGTGTTTTTGGGACATGGACTGGAATACAGTACGTTCTGACATAGTGTTTACTCCTTGCCGTGTGGCGAAACCACCGTTTGACTATCTTTGAGGGGAGAGGGTGACAGAAACGTGAAGTGAAGGCGTGAACTCCCCGGCAACCGCCCCCTCTCCCCAACCCCTCCCCCACGCGGGGGGGAGGGGCTACACGAGCTTACTACCGCATCGACGCGTTCAATTTCTCTAATACGCCCGAGCCGGGGCAAAGCTGCGCGGCACTCATCGCGTTCAGCGGTAGCTCGCTCGTGTTAAGCGAGGTGTGCAAATCGGTCGCCATCGGATCGACGTAGAGCAAACCCGTGACGATTTCGCCACGCGCCTGATGCGTCTGCATGTAGCTCATCGCGCCGTAGCGATCCGTGGGGTCGTAGTCCGGCAGCAGCTTGCGCAAACGCAGCATCGAGCCGTCGTGTTGGTTCACTTCAATCAGTTCACCCGGCTCGTATTCAGTGGTGATTTCATTGCGCGAGGTGATGAAATCAATGCGGCTCACCGCCTCATTGTGCTCACGCACGTAGTCGTAGCTCTTGGTGCTGCCGCCGTGATTGTTGAACGTGACACAAGGGCTGATCACGTCGATGAACGCGGCGCCGCCATGCGCCATCGCACCCTTAATCAGCGGCACCAGTTGCGCCTTATCGCCGGAAAAGCTGCGCGCAACGTAGGTGGCCCCGAGCTGCAACGCGAGCCCGACCAGATCGACAGGGCTATCGCTGTTGATGACGCCCTTTTTGCTCTTCGATCCGCGATCCGCAGTCGCCGAGAACTGCCCTTTGGTGAGACCATAAACACCGTTGTTCTCCACGATGTACGCCATGCGCACGCCGCGACGCATCGCGTGCGCGAACTGACCAAGGCCGATGGAGGCCGAGTCGCCGTCGCCCGAGACGCCGAGATAGAGCAGGTCGCGGTTGGCGAGATTCGCGCCGGTCAGCGCTGAGGGCATGCGGCCATGCACCGTATTGAAACCGTGCGAAGCCCCGAGGAAATAATCCGGCGTTTTCGAGCTGCAACCGATGCCAGAGAGTTTGGCCACGCGGTGCGGCTCGATGTCGAGCTCCCAACAGGCCTGGATGATCGCCGCCGAGATCGAATCGTGGCCGCAGCCGGCGCACAAGGTGGAAATCTTGCCTTCGTAGTCGCGCCGCGTGTGGCAGAGTTTGTTCTGTGGCAGGGTCGGGTGATGCAGTTTTGGCTTGGCGAGATAAGTCATGTCAGGCGACTCGATGCTGGTCGATGGATGCGACGTTCATGCCGCCAATGCGGCCGGTGATTTCGCGCGCGATGAAACGCGCTGTAATCGGCGTGCCGTCGTAGTGCAGCACGCGGATCAGCCGCGCCGGATCGATATCGAACTCGTTGATGATCAGGCTGCGCATCTGCGCGTCGCGGTTCTGTTCGACGACAAACACCACGTCGTGCGCCGCGATGAAATCCGCGACCGAATCGGGAAACGGAAACGCGCACAGGCGCAAGGTATCGAGATGGATCTGCTCGGATTCCAGGCCGGTGATCGCCTCGCTCATCGCCGGACTGGTCGAGCCGTAATAGATCGCGCCGTACCGGGTTTTCTGTGCGGCCTCGCGCAGCACCGGTTGTGGCACCAGTGATTTTGCGGTGTTGAATTTTCGCAGCAGGCGCTGCACGTTGTAGATGTAGTCGGGGCCCGCTTCGGAGTAACGCGCGTAGGCGTCCTTGGTCGTGCCGCGCGTGAAAAAACTGCCCTTGTTCGCGTGTGTGCCGGGCAGCGTACGAAACGGAATACCGTCGCCATCGACATCGAGATAACGACCGAAATCGCGACCGGCGTCGAGTTCGGC
>JANXUB010000159.1 GCA_025352105.1 Burkholderiales bacterium
TTATCGTGCTCAGTTTGATCGCGCTGCGTCATCGCCAGCCAAGTTCAGAGTCCATACAACCCTCGCTCGCGATGGCAACAGCTTAAACGAGGCCGAAATGAATCGCCCTTCCGCGAAAATGACTTTCTCAGGGACGACTAATGAGCCGTGACGGGCCAATGAGGCGAATCAGCCAGCGCACACAAACTACACACCACTACTCTGTACGTCAAAGTCTTCTGAGAATCGTTCGCACGCCGCTGTCAGATGCCAACCATTTTCTACCCGCGTGGATTTCCACGCGGGCCCCTGGACAAGGATCGCCGCAGTCAATCCGCGATGGTCGTTACGCGTTATCTGGGTTGCACGACCAAGATGTTGTAAATGTCATTGGCCGCATGGGCACTGCCGTCAGATCTCTGAATGGCCCATCGGCCTATACCGTCAGGGGCACAGATAGTGCCCGTAAAGTAGCGCACGGCAGACGGTTTAGAGTTGCTGCTGCCAGTGAAATCAGGGGTGATGATAATGTGCGCCGTCGGGTTGTTGTTGGTGGCGTTATTGTTGATCACAGTGATGGAGGTGGAAGCACCACAAAGCGTACCCGCTCCTGTGCCGAAGGCTCCAGCCACCACAATGTGCTTGAACGCGTGCGACGCCGCAGGTGAGTTGGTCAGCGATCCTGCGCCAACCACGCCCAAAGTGCCAGCTATTTTCACAGCGTCGCCGCTGTCGTTGAAAAAGTCACCTGGTGGCTGTGGGGTGCTCGCTGCCGGGTCACCGTCAGTGAAATACCCGACCACGTCCACCACCACGTTGGCACTGCCAAAGCGGTTCTGAATCGAGAAACCTCCACTGGTATTGGTCGTAATGGTTGTTCCGGCCACCTGGTAGTTGGCGTTGCCGCCGTTATAAACGAGCGATACCGCAGTCCCGGTAATTGAAGAACCGGCCTCAATATCGCCCGAAGTGCCGCCAACAGGCTGCGCAAATAAGTTAGCTACAACACCGGCCGAATCGATACTCCCTGGAAAAAACTGGATCCCGCAAGCGCCTCCAATGTTGTAGCTGCGCGTTTGACCTGCCGTGAAGGCGCCACCGTCCAGAGTGCCGCCGCTGCCGACGGCACCGCCTTGGGCCGCCGAACGAGTGTCAATCAAACGGCACGGCGTAATTGACTTGAACGTGAATTTTTGATTGGCATATGAAAACTTCTGTCTGTCGGCATTGCGAGTTTTCGCCAAGTCGCTCTGCAGCACTTTCATTTCGGCTTGAGTCGGTGCCCACGACTGTAGCGGCGGACTCCAGTCATTCATGATGCGCGCGCCCGGCATGTACTGAGCGCTCAGTGGCGATTGCGCCTCGCCCATTTGCTGTTTGTCTGAATCCACCGGGGCCGCGTTCGCGACCGACAGCAGCGAGACGGCTAGTAGTCCCAACAGGTGTTTTGCTCTAATCCGGGTCATAAAAATTCCTTTGGTAAATAAATAAATTGAATGACGACGATCAGGCTCGCACTGGCTCGTAAACACACACGATCCCGTCGCACGCAGTTCATAGACGAAATCTGACCAAAGAGTTGGACATGAAACAAGAATTTTGTTAGCGGAGCGAAGATGATTCACTCGGCGCCGCCGCGCGCTTTGCCATGCTGTTGTCATAGGTGCCGAGCGGGTCGATGTAGTTTGTAGCTGATGATGCATGGCAGTCAAATTAGGCGAGGCCAGCTATTGCGCACAAACTACACTACGTGCCTATTCGTTAAAGTCCTCTGCAAACCGCTTGTATGCCGCTATCTGATTGCCGTCTGATTGATCTGCCGAAAATTTCCGACCCGCGCGGAAATTTGACCTTCGTTCAGGATCATGACCAGATCCCGTTTGCCATCAAGCGGGTGTACTACCTCTACGACGTGCCCGGCGGGGCCACGCGGGCGGGCCACGCGCATCGCGCGTTGCACCAGCTCATCATTGCAATGTCAGGCAGCTTCGACATCACGCTGGACGATGGGCGCGAGACAAAAAAAATTCACCTCAACCGGTCCTACATCGGGCTCTATGTGTGTCCGATGATCTGGCGTGACATTGATAACTTCTCATCGGGTTCGGTGTGCATGGCGCTGGCATCTGCGCCGTACGACGAAGCGGACTATTTTCGGAGCTACGAGGATTTCACTGCGGAAGTGGGGCGCCGATAGTCGCGGCGCGATCCAACAAAAAAAGGAGCCGTGTGGCCCCTTTTTCTTGCCCTACCGCAATCGGGTTAAGGATTGGGGGTATTTACGATCATTACGTTGAATGCCGAGTCAGTCACCATGTTGCCACCGTCGACACGGTTAATACGCCACGTGTTGGCGGGGCAATTCACGCCGGCAGCAGCCGTGCTGTAGTTGACCGCATACGTTGCCGCTATGACGTTATGTAGCGTAGTGGCATTGTTGGAAATCCGGTAGGCCGGCGTGATGACGATGACGGCACCTGGATTGCCGTTGGTGAAGGTGGTTTTGATGATCGCCTCACGTAAATTGGCAGAACAGATAGTGGTGGCATCAGCCACAACCTGGGTCACCCAACTGTCCCGGCTACGGCTATTGGCGCCGTCGTAGCCGCCGTTGTTAGCAAGGATACCGCCTTGTGACGGGAAGTTGAGGTTCCAATAGCCGTCTGCGAGACGTACGTTGGGTTGCCGTCCGGTAGTGCCGTTGACATCCGTATATCCTGCGCTCGAACCTGCGTTGGCGGTAATTGCCGGGAAGCTGAAGTTGTCCGCATAGGCTTGTATTGCTCCTTCGCTGCTGCTCGCATGAATTTCAAACTCGTCAGATGTATTCGCGAAGTCAGCGAAATAGCCAACGACGTCGACAACGATATTGGCCGACCCAAAACGATCCTGAATTTGGAAGGTACCAGTAGATCCTACGCTCGCAATAACCGCACTGGCCTGATAGTTCGCGTTAGCGCCGTTGTATACCAGCGAAACAGTTGAACCGCTTGCGACTTCAGCCATTTCGACGTCACCTGATGTACCGCCCACGGGCTGCGCAAATATGTTTACGGCAACTGCCGCGTAGGTGCTGCTCGACAAATTTAGCGTTGCCTTATCGACGATTCCGCATTTGCCATTGATGGTGTAGCTGCGGGTGGTGCCGGCGGTGAATGCGCCACCGCCCAGGTAACCACCCACTCCAACGGCACCGCCAACAGTGCGCGTGTCAATCAATCGGCAGGGTGTGATGCGTTGAAAGGGCATCAGGTTAGAGGTTGATGACTTCTGACGGTCACCTCGGCTCAGGTTCACACCGGCAGGGACTGCCATCGGCTGCATGTCGCCCGTCCACGCCTGAAGTGGCGGGGTCATGCCGTTAATAACTTGAGACGGAGCAATTTGTGCCCCCCGAATCATGATGGCTGATGGCTGTGCCGCGCCGCTGCGGCCGCCTGCGGCATCGGCCTGGGCGTTACCGCTGTGCATCACTGCTACGGCACAGGCCGCAGCGACGATGGTTAGTAATGATTTCATGTGTAGGCTCTCCTAAAAGCGGGATGGGTATTGAGTTCAGTCAGTTCTAGTTGCGCCTTTTCCAGGCGACCCAAGCCCAGACGGAGCAAAGGCATGGATACAGACGCATCGGGCGCATAAAAAGCGACAACGTGTCGTTTGCAGCGCCCGACGGTGCGGCTGCCGAACCCGGAGCGCAGGCTAGTACAGCGCTAACATCCTCGTCCATCAGGTGCGGTGGACAGGACGATTGGCTACCGTTGCGAGATTATCGAAAGGATGCTGAGTGGTTCCGTTTCTGGATGTATTGGCCGCGTATCGCGAGCTGAGTGGTGAAATTTCTGGCGCGATAGCCCGCGTTTGTCAGTCGGGTCAGTACATTGGCGGTGCCGAAGTGCAAGACTTTGAGAGCGAATACGCTGCTTATTGCGGCGTTAAACACTGCGTGGGCGTGGGCAACGGGCTTGATGGCCTGGTGCTGCTGCTGCGTGCCGCCGGGATCGGCCCCGGCGACGAAGTGATCGTGCCGGGGCACACTTTCATCGCCACGTGGCTGGCGGTGACCCAGGTGGGCGCACTCCCAGTGGCGGCAGACGTGGAGGCCGATGGCTTCAACATCGACACCGCGGACGTAGCGCGTAAAGTCACCGCGAAAACACGCGCGATTCTGCCGGTGCATCTGTACGGCTGCCCGACTGACATGAAGCCACTGAAGGCGATTGCCGATCAGCATGACCTGTGGCTGTTTGAAGATGCCGCGCAGGCACAGGGCGCGCGCTACGACGGGCGGCGCGCGGGCGGCCTGGCCGACGGCGCGGCGTGGAGCTTTTATCCCGGCAAAAATCTTGGCGCGATGGGCGACGCCGGTGCCGTGACGACCGATAACGACGAGCTGGCGGCCAGCGTGCGCATGATTGGCAATTACGGTGCCAACCGCAAATACCATCACGACGTGGCGGGCGTGAATTCGCGGCTTGACCCGATGCAAGCCGCTGTGCTTCGCGTGAAACTGGCGCGGCTTGAGGCGTGGAATGAGCAGCGGCGTGCCATAGCGGCGCGCTACATGCAGCACATCACGGCCAGTGGCGTGACGCTGCCGCAGCGCATGCAGGCCACCAGCAGCGCCTCCGGCGTATGTCAGTCTGCCGTCTGGCACATTTTTCCGGTGCTTTCGGAGGATCGCGATGCGTTATCGGCGCGACTAGAGCGTGCAGGCGTTGCCACCTTGATTCACTATCCGGTATTGCCGGTGGCCAGCGGCGCCTACGCACAGCCGGGTTCGCATCGCTCGGAAGGCGAGATGCGGCATGCCGCTCGCGCCGCCAACGAGGAGCTGAGTTTGCCGATCGGGCCGCACATGACGGCAGCACAAGTGGACGAAGTGATCGACGCGCTAAATCACGCGTCTTGATCGCGAACGAACACCGCGATGAGAACCAACAGCTTTTCGGTGGAACGCTCATTTACTTATGCGCTGTCGTCACAAGATATGAGTCCAGAGCATAACGCATTGAATTTGCACGATGGCGAGGAATGAAGACGCTTTCTTTGCATAGCGTGTGGCGACACCTCGCCAGCCCTTGAGCCCAAGGAAAGCGTTTTCGATCAAGTGGCGTGACTTGTAGATGTGCTCATCGTATTCG
>JANXUB010000164.1 GCA_025352105.1 Burkholderiales bacterium
CGCCCTGATTTCGCTCTGACGTACATCGAAAAGTTCATCGCGGATTAGAGACCAATTTGTTGGCTGTGACTAGTGCAAAAACAGGCTTTTTTGCAAGTTTCTTTGCGAAAGTTCCCTCTACGCAACAATTTAGCATCGGAAACAGCTTTTCATGCTCTGTATACGGGTCAAAGGGGCTAGCGTTAAGAAATGCCTGAAGTCGACTTCAGGCATAAATGAGCAGCCAGCCCCTTGAGAAACGACCTTTCAGCAAAGAGCTGTCTCGTGCCTACAAATGAATCCCGCGCATCAAATTCGATAGCGCCAATTGATCAGCCGATGGCCCGACCACTTCATTCTTTTTGCCCTTTGCCGCGTCGGAATCACCAAACATGCGGAAGCTCGTGTTCATCACGATTTGCGCGATGCGTGGTGCCAGCGCATGCAGCACCTGCATCGAGGTGCCGAGACGCGTGGCAATGTTCACCGGCTTGTAGACGATGGCGCGGATGATCATGTCGGCCGCTTCTTCGGGCGACAGGGTCGGCACGTTGTTATAGATCGCCGTCGGCGCGATCATCGGCGTCTTCACGAGTGGCATGTTGATCGTGGTGAAGCTCACCCCACGATCAGCGAACTCGGATGCCGCGCAGCGCGTCCATGCATCAAGCGCAGCTTTCGACGAAACGTACGCCGAGAAGCGAGGCGCGTTGGTCAACACGCCAATCGATGAGATGTTGATGACGTGGCCCTTTTTCTTTTTGACCATGCCGTCAATCAGGCCGAGCGTAATGCGCAGTGCGCCGAAATAATTCACATCCATCGTGCGCGTGAAATCGTGGAAGCGGTCGTAGCTCGCTTCAATGGCGCGACGAATCGAGCGACCGGCGTTGTTCACCAGAATGTCGACGCCGCCGTACTTTGTCTCCAGCATCGCGCAGAAAGCCTTGCAGCCAGCTTCATCCGCAACGTCTGCCGGATACGCTGAAACCTTGACGCCCAGCTTTTTCGCGAGCTTCAAGGTGTCGTCAATCTTCTCCTGATCACGCCCGCAAACGATCACCGCCTTGGCCGTGCCCGCTGCCGCAATCTTCATCGCGGTCGCCTGACCGATGCCCGACGTGCCACCGGTAATCAAAATCACTTTGCCGGTGATCTGACCTTTCAGCGTGTGATCGATGAACAGATCAGGATCAAGATTTCGCTCCCAGTAATCCCACAGTTTGTAGGCGTAGCTCTCAAGATCAGGCACCGCGATCTTCGTGCCTTCGAGCGCCTTCAAAGTCTCACGGCAATCAAAGCGCACGGGATAGTTAATGAACGACAGCGTGTCCTCGGGAATGCCCAGGTCCTTCACCACCGCGTTCTTGATGCGACGCACGGGCGGCAGCGCCATCATGCCTTTCATCACGCTCTGCGGAATGAATCCGAGCAGCGCGGCGTTTACGCGCAACGCCATCTGCGGCGCATGTGCCGCGCGCGCGAAGATGTTCAGCGAATCACCAATGCGCAGCGGCGCAGGATCGGTGAGGTGAAACGCTTTTTTGTTCAGGCTCTTGTCGGTCGAGTGCGCGATGTGATCGGTCGCGTCGACGACAAAGTCCACCGGCACCATGTTCATGCGCCCGCCTTCGATACCAATGGCCGGCATCCATGGCGGCAACATCGCACGCATTTTCTGGATCAGTTTGAAGAAGTAATACGGGCCATCAATCTTGTCGATTTCACCGGTCTTTGAGTCACCGAGCACGACGCCCGGACGGTACGCGCGCCACGGCATGTCGCAGTTCTTGCGGACGAAGGCTTCGCTCTCATGCTTGGTCTGCATGTAAGGATGATCGAGGTAGTCCTTCGCCTCATCAAACATGTCTTCCCTGAACACGCCTTCGTAGTTGCCAGCGACGGCAATCGAGCTCATGTGATGGAACAGGCCCGCCTTGATGTCGTTGGCGAGGGCAACTGCGTTCTGAGTGCCGGTGACGTTTGCCAGCTCATTGGCCTCAGCGCTCGCCGACATGTCGTACACGGCCGCAAGATGAAAGAAATGTTTGATCTTGCCTTTGATCTTCGTCTTGTCGGCGGGCGACAAACCGAGGCCCGGTTTCGCGATATCGCCGACAACGGGAATGCAGCGCTTGGCCGCTTCGCTGCCCCAGAACTCCATCAGCTTCGAGACCTTCTTTTTGCTCTCGGCGCGAATCAAAAAGTAGACAGTTGTGTTCTTGCGGCCGAGCAGTTTTTTAACCAGTTGTTTGCCGATAAATCCGGATGCTCCGGTTACGAAATATGTCATGTGGCCTCCTTGTTTTCAAACTGCATTGCGGCTGTTGCGCGAAATGCCCTCGAACCATTCTAGAGCCATTCTACTAGGGAAATAGCGGGTTTCTAGGATGCTCGCTCTATGGGCAAGGCATAAAGTTCACCCATCGAAACTTCACTCAAAAGGGAATTACCAAATGGTCAAGAAATTCAGCAAAGCCGCAGACGCTAAATCAGCCGAAAGCAATCTGCTCGCCACCGTCAAAGAGTCGTCAAGCCACATCTGGTTGGCTGGCCTCGGCGCATTTTCCAAAGCTCAAGAAGAAGGTAGCAAAGTGTTTGAAGCACTCGTTAAAGAAGGCTCCGGTCTGCAAAAGAAGTTTCGTTCACTCGCCGACTCGCGCATGAATGACGTGACCAACGAAGTCTCCGGCAAGATCACCGAAGCCACCAGCAAAGCCGCTGGCGCATGGGATCGTCTGGAAACAGTGTTCGAAGACCGCGTAGGCCGCGCTGTTGGCCGTCTGGGCGTGCCAACCAAAGCAGACATCACCAAGCTCACGCAGCGCGTTGAAGAGCTGACCAAGCAGGTTCAAAAGATGAACTCGGGCAAAGCAGCTCCAGCGAAAGCCGCTCCGGCAAAAGCTGCTCCAGTTAAGGCTGTTGCCGCAGTTGCTGCCGCTGTCAAAAAGCCAGCCGCTCGCAAGCCAGCTGCCAAGAAGTAAGAAGTAAGAAAAAGGTAGTTCGGTTGTTCCGAACTACGACGAAACGCGGCCACTTCGGTGGCCGTTTTTCTATGATGTGCGCTGGCGCATTCACCGGCGCTCAACTACCCATTTTTATGCTGCACCGCAATGAATTCGAACACGCTGACTGACACGCCTCCCATCGCTCTAGCCCTCGCTGGCGGCGGCCCGCTGGGCGCAGTGTATGAAGTCGGCGCGCTTGCTGCACTGCACGAAGCATTGCCCACGCTCGATTTCACCAAGTTGCATTCGTACGTTGGCGTGAGCGCGGGAGCCTTCGTCACGGCAGGTTTGGCCAACGGGATCACGCCGCCCGAGATGGTCCAGCTCTTCATCGAGAACGAGGGCGAAGACGGCGATGCGCTCGCGCCCGGCGTGTTCATGCGCCCAGCGCTGCGCGAATACGCATCGCGCTTGTCCAATCTTCCTTCTGCCGTTGTGGGTGCGCTCTGGGCCAGCGCCCGTTCGCTGAAACCGAGCCGCATGCTCTCCGAATTGCAGCGCCTGAGCGCAGTCATCCCCACCGGGCTCTTCGACAATCGCGCGATCGAACAGGCCATGCGCTCGCTGCTTAGCAAGCCGGGTCGTACCAACGATTTCCGCGAACTCAAGGCCAATCTTTTCGTGATCGCCACCGATCTGGACTCCGGCGAGACGGTGGAATTTGGTTCCGCCACGATGAACCACATCCCAATCTCGCAGGCCGTGCAGGCGAGCGCTGCGCTGCCTGGCATGTACCCGCCGGTGAAAATCGGCGCGCGCCACTATGTCGACGGCGCGCTCAACAAAACGCTGCATGCGTCGGGTGCGCTGAACGCCGGCGCCAAGCTCGTAATCTGCGTCAATCCGCTGGTGCCGTTTGACGGTACGGTCGCCGCGCGCGCGCAGTCGCATCTGGTGGAACGTGGTTTGCCGACAGTGCTCTCGCAGACCTTTCGCGCACTGATTCACTCGCGTCTTGAGAAGAGCCTGCAAAGCTACGCGACGACATACAAAGACGCGAAGCTCATCGTGCTGGAGCCATCAAAAGGCGACGCCGATTTGTTCTTCTCCAACCTGTTCAGCTACGGCAATCGTCGTCGTTTGGCCGAGCATGCGTATCAGCACACGCGCGCTCAACTGCTCGCACGCGCGGACGCCATTGCTGCTGAATTTGCGAAGTATGGCGTCAAGCTAAATCTGAATGCGCTCTCCGATCCGCATCGAAAATTGCTGCCGACGGCGCGCAAGGTCGCACGCGGAGAAACCGGTGCAGCCGCGTCAAAACTAACGCAGGCGCTGGATTCGCTGGAAGTCGCGTTGCTGCGTTAGTCGTCGATCAGCTTTTTGACGAAATGGTTTTTCTATATAGGCAATGCGCCAGTTTCATTAAAAGCCGACTAATGCCAATTTACGTTACTAGCCCATATTAAATGGGCTTTCCAGCGAAAAGCTGATCGACGCACTCTAATTTCTTGCGCTCCCCCGCTACTTCCTCCACAATTGCCGCAGAGGTAGAAAAAAAAGGACGGAGCGCACCGCATCACCGACGTCGGCGATACGTGTGCAAACACTATGGAACCGAACACTGGATACGCTCATGGAGCCACGAGTGGAACGTAAAGCCCCCCGCCGCACCAAAGAGCGCATTCTCGAAGTGTCGCTTGCGATGTTCAATTCGTTCGGCGAACCGAACGTGACGACCAATGCGATTGCCGACGAAATGAACATCTCGCCGGGCAATCTCTACTACCACTACCGCAGCAAAGACGAGATCGTCACCAAGATTTTTGCGCAATTCGAGCGCGAACTGGACGAGCTGTTTGCGATGGGCAAGGATCGTCCGGCGAACGTCGAAGACACCTGGTTCTGGCTGCATCTGCTGTTCGAAAAAATCTGGAAATACCGGTTCATCTATCGCGATCTGAACGACCTCTTGTCGAAAAATCGCATCATCGAAACGCACTTCAAAACTATCCTGCAAAACGCGCAGAAAAACACCGAGCGCCTGATGCTGGAGATGCGCTCGATCAACCAGTTGAAAGCCACCGACAACGAAGTTCGCGCGGTCGCAACGAATCTCGTCATGCTCGCCACCTACTGGCATTCGTACTCGTACGTCATGAACCCGCGAAAGCTCGACGAGGCCAATGCCATGGGGCAAGGCGTGTTTCAGGTGATGGTGCTGCTTGCGCCCTATCTTGAGGGCGATGCGCGTTTGTTGTTTGAGAAATTAGCTGGCGAATATCGATAAAAATTTTCAGGAGAGACTCATGGCAAAAAAAGGCGGCTGGGCCGCATTCCCACACGACAACAGCGCATTCGTTTACGACGGTGCGGCACTCAAGAAAAACTGGGCGCGGCTGCACAAGGGCGACGCGGAGCCGTTCCCGATGGACAAGGCGGTCGAAGAAGCTTGGCGGCTTTATCACGCTGGTGATTTTCAGGGCGCCTACGAGGCAGGTTTAGCGGCTGGCCTCGACGGCTACAACGCCGCCAACAAGGCTGCCTGCATCTACAACAACTACCTCGAAACCAGCGACGCCAAAAAGCAGAAGGCGTATGAAGAAATCGCCGCCCGCTGCGAAGAACTGCAAGCCTCGCAAAAGAAAAACGCCAACGCGTACTACCTCGCCGCCTACGCGCTCGGCCGCTACGGCCAGCTGATCGGCGTCGCCAAAGCGCTCACGCAAGGCATCGGCGGCAAGGTCAGCACCGCGCTCAACGCCGCCATCAAACTGGAGCCGAAGCACGCCGACGCGCACATCGCGCTAGGCACTTTCAACGCCGAAGTCATCGAAAAAGTCGGCAGCATGATCGGCAAGATGACCTACGGCGTCAGCAAGGAAGCCGCCGTCGAAAACTACGACAAGGCGCTCAAGCTCAACCCCGAATCAGCTGTCGCTCGCACCGAAAAGGCGGACGGGCTTTACAAGCTGTTTGGCGACAAGAAGATGAAGGATGTGGAGGCGCTTTACGCTGAGGCTGCCGCGTCTGAGCCTATGGATGCGATGGAGTGCCTGGATGTGGAGGCGGCTAAGGCGGAAATGGAGTAGCTGAACGCGAGTCGCGGCAGACCCGCTCCTAACGTTGTTGCTTTGTTGTAGGAGAGGCTCTGCCGCGATCCAAGAGTGCGTGTGCGGCCATGTTGACTCGCGAAATGTACGCATCTCAATTGACATCCTTCAGAGACACATTGGACTATTTCAATTCCGCGTTAGTTATTACGATTGCGACGCTTTTTCAACTGCCGTTTCAATTGATTTTGGGTGCGCCGTTCGTGATTCCGGGAGTGCTATTTTTGATGTTCTCGCGGCGATGGCGTTTGATGTTTCGGATAGCCTTTGCGAGCGCCGTCATCTCGGCCGGAATCGCACCAATCTATGGTTTTCACGCGTCAATGTTGCCAGCGTATCTCATTGTTTTCTCGAAAGCGCACCCACCGAGCGCAGCGCAAGTAATGTTCGCGCCCATTTCGTATCTGTGCACTTTTTCGGTGGTGAGTATTTTTTTGTATTTCGTATTGACGAAAGCCAAGCGACGCGAACGATCGCAACACCGGAAAATATAGGGGCGTAGGGTGCGTTTCTAACGCACCATGCTTCGCAAAATAAATCGCGGTTGGGATAAATTTGGGTGCGTTAAAGCGCGCCCAAGTTATTTACGGGTTCATGGTTCGACAAGCTTGCCACGAAAGAAGAGAGACAACGCGACGGCGCAACCATCGCTACGCCGCCTGCGCTTTCAACGCCAACGGCGCTTCCTTGATCGGCATATGAATCAGCGCCGCGCCGATGGCCAGCGCAATGTCGATCAACCAGATGGTGTCGTAGCTGCCGGTCATGGTGAACACTTTGCCGCCTAACCACGCGCCGAGGAAACCGCCGACCTGATGCGAGAGCATGACGATGCCGAACAGGGTGGCCATGTTCGCGGGGCCGAAGAACTTGGCGACGAGACCTGCTGTGGGCGGCACGGTGGACAGGAAGGTGAGCCCCATCACCGCTGCGAAAATCAGCATCACGGTGGCGGTCTTTGGCGACGCGAGGAAAATCATAACAGCCACTGCGCGCACCGCGTAGACGAGCGAGAGCAGCGACTTCATACGCCAGCGGCTCACGGCCCAGCCCATGCCGAGGCTGCCAAAAATGTTGAACAAGCCCAAGAGTCCCAGCGACCAGGCACTGATCGAAGGCGGCAGGCCGCACATCGCGACCACGTTCGGCAAGTGAGTGCCGAGAAATGCCACATGAAATCCGCACACAAAAAAGCCCGCGCCGAGCAGCAGAAAACTGCGGTCATTCAGCGCATTCTTGATCGCGGTTCCCGCGCTCATGCGTGGGGTCGCGGGCGCTCCGCTGGTGGCTGCCACCGCATTCGAATTGCCCTTCAACACCCACGCAGCAGGCAATGCCAGCAGCACGATTAGCCCCAGCGTTTGCATCGATCCCATCCATCCCAACAGCGCAGTGAGCCCGACGGCAACGGGGGCCAGCACAAACTGCCCGAACGAACCACCCGCGTTGACGATACCCGTCGCCATGCCGCGTTTTTCCGGTGGTAGCAATCGAGTCGTCGCCGCCATCAACACCGACGGCCCGGCCATGCCAGCACCACCCGCAGCGAGCACGCCAATCGCAAAAATCAATCCCACCGTGCTCGTCATCATAGGCGTCAACACGGTGCCCAGCGCCACGAGACAAACGCCGATGACAAGCACCCGCCCCGCGCCCACGCGATCTGCGAACGCGCCAGCGAAAGGCTGCGTGAGGCCCCACCACAATTGTCCGAACGCAAATGCGAGGCTGATGTCAGCGATGCCGAGCCCGGTCGACTTGTTCACGTCGGCCAGGAAGAGACCCATCGTCTGCCGCGTGCCCATCGTGAGCGCGAACGTTCCGGCGGCAGCGAGCAGCACCAGCCAGATCGCGTGCTTTTTTATGGCCTCGCTCATGCGGCTTCCTCTGTCTCAAGGGCCAGAGCATCCGTCATGCGATCAATCAGGCCATGCAGTGCGATGACGTCGTGCAGACCGACGGTCTCGTTTAACTGAAGCTGCGCTCGCTTCCACAATATTTGCGCTTCGACACGCTTTTTGCGACCGCTTGCGGTCATTGTCAGCGCATGGCTGCGGGCGTCGCTGCCCGCGGAAATCGCGACCCAGCCTGCCGATTGCAGCGGCTTTAAGTTCCGCGACAGCGTTGACGAATCCATCGCCATCGCTTTGGCCAGCTCGGCTTGTGTGATCGGCCCCAGCTTTTCGACGTGGGTCAGCAGCGAATACTGCGTCGTTTTCAAGCCGCATTCAGCCATCGCGCGGTCGTACACGAGCGACACGCGGCGCAGGAGTTGCCGCAGCTTGAAGTTGGTGCAGCCTCGGGGCGCGCTCGGTGCCGCCTCCATGATCGTAGCTTTGATTTTGGTCATGTCACTTTACTTGGCAATAATGTATGCATATGCAACAATTGTAGCTGCAATGTATTGAAAATGACAACACGGAGTGACGCATGACGGTTGAAGAAACGCAGGAAATATTGAAACGCTGGCAAGACGACGAGGCAGCAGCGCGTCAGCGCTTGGTGGGAACACGCGGCGTGGCTACGCGTGATCAGATGGCTGGATTGACGGGTTTGCAGCAAATGGAAAAACTGCTGCAAGGCGAATTTCCTGCGTCGCCGATTTCAGAAACAATGGATTTCGCGCTGGTGCATGTGGAGTTTGGCCGCGCCGTGTTTCAGGGGAAACCGTCGTCGAAGTTACTCAATCCGCTGGGGACTGTGCATGGTGGCTGGTACGCGACGCTGCTTGATTCTGCCGTTGGCTGCGCCGTTCACACGGCCATGCCGGTGGGGCGTGCCTATACCACGCTGGAATTGAAGCTCAATATCGTGCGCAGCATTTCGCTCAAAGTGCCGCTGGTGCGCGCCGAGGGCTACACCGTGCATGTCGGTAAACAGGTCGCGACCGCTGAAGGGCGATTGGTGGGGCATGACGGCACGCTGTACGCGCATGCGTCGACGACGTGTCTGGTGTTTGAGGTGCCGCCTGCGAAATAGCGGCGAGCGCTACGTTAGCTACGCGAGCTTCGCGACTCTTGCTTGCAAGCGCTGCAAATCAATGCGCAAACGCTGTATATCGGACGCGAATTTCGATACATCGTCGCGCTCGGCGACCAGCTGCGCTTCGGTGTGGAGATAACGCTTTCCGGCTTCGTGCAAGCTGCTCTGCGCGTTATCGCCGAGCGCTTTCAGCGCCCGGAAAAAACGAACGGCTTCATTCGCAAGAATCGGCCCGACGACGCGCTCAAGCTCTGCTTCGGCTGCGAGCGGCAGTGACGTGAAAGCTCTGGAAATATCCTGCAGCAGCGCCGCCTGCCCCGAGATCTTCGCGCTGCGCAAGGCCGCTTCCTTGCCTTGCGCGATCAATGGCAAGGCCGACAACGGAAACTCAACGCTCACCGTCAAGTCTTTCTCGGACAGCGATGATGCGCCCGCCTCAAACGTGCCGTCGGTCGTTATTTTTAGCGTCGTCGACAGCGGTGGCATGCGCACCTGCAGCGTCTCACCAACGTGCGCTGCGAGCAGTTTGCGCGCAGCGTCATCGTGCGAGAGCAGGCGGGTGAGGGCGCGGGCAATAAGACTTGAAGGAAGCATTCCTCTATTTTCGCAGAGGCGGCGGAGCAGACAAAACCAGACACAAAAAAGCCGACGCGAGGTCGGCTTTTTCGATGCGGTCAGTGATCAGGCTTGCTGAATCCCGGCAACCAGCCAGCCTTTGCTGCCATCAACAGGTTTGATCAGGTTCCAGACTTCGCTGAACACGGAGCCCATCACCATGCCGTCTTCGCGCATCTTGCCCGTGAATTCGACGCTGGCCCAGTATTGACCACGTTCCGTTTCGATGCCCATCAGGTGCGCCTGCAGCTCTTCAACATGCGTTGCTTCCTTGTTGCCGCCGACTACGTCTTTGGCAATCTGGTTGTAGAACTCATCGGTCGAAAAATCGCGCACAGCGTCAAGGTCGCCCTTGTCGTTTGCGGCCTGCAGGCTCATGAACTGCTTTTTGGCTTGCTCTTCAAAGCCCACTTTGTCGAAACCGGCTGGAATCCCGAATCCGCCAGCGAGCCCGCTTGCCATTGCAGCTCCTGCTACCGCTGCGCCGCCGGCAATCGCCGCCGTTGCGGTGCCCGTTGTTTCTGCGCCCGCATACTGCATAGGTTGCGCCGAGGCAGGGGCACCAAATGGAGCGGCAGGATTACCCGCGTTGGCTCCAGCGAGCGCGGGTTGCTGCTTGCTCAATAATTTGCGACCGAAGAAAACCAGAGCGCCCACGACCAGCAAGCCAAGCAGCAACATGCCGATCATGCCAGCGGCACCGCCGCCCATTTGTGAGAACAGGTAGCCCAGACCAAGGCCCGCCGCAATGCCCATCAACGGGCCAGCCATCCGTGACATCATGCTTGGCTTGGCCGCAGCGGCCGCTGCACCAGCGGCCGGGGCTGCCATAGCAGCGTTGGCTGGTGCGCCTGCTGGCGAGGCCGAAGGCGCGCCGGATTTGGCGTCGGAGACCGAGCTGCGCTGAGCACCGACGGATTTGCCACCGCCGAATTTTTTGGCGTCAACATCAGTCGTAGTGAGCGCCAGAGCGGCGCACATCGCGACTGT
>JANXUB010000169.1 GCA_025352105.1 Burkholderiales bacterium
TCAGGTCGCCCATCTTGCGCGTCCGAATGTCGTGCACGTTCTTCACGCCGGGCGTCTCCGCCACGGTCTTGCGGATCGCTGCCGCTTCTTCCTCGTCCACCGCGCGATCCATCAGGTCATGCAGCGCGTCCCAGCCAAAGCCCCAACCCATCTTCGCCACCATAAACCCCACAATCAACGCCGCAATCGGGTCCAGAATCGGGTAGCCGAGCAGGTTGCCGACGATGCCCACGCTAACCACCAGGCTGGACGCCGCGTCCGACCGCGCATGCCACGCGTTCGCCACCAGCATGCTCGACTTCACGCGCTTCGCCACCGCCAGCATGTAGCGGAACAACAGCTCCTTCGCCACCAGCGCCCCGAGCGCCATCCACAGCGCAATGATGTGCACCTCGGCAATCGTCTCCGGGTTCTCCAGCTTCATCGCCGCCGACCACAACATGCCCACGCCGACGGCCATCAGGATCACCCCCAGCGCCAGCGACGCCGCCGTCTCAAAGCGCTGATGCCCATAGGGATGATCCTCGTCCGCATCCTTCTGGCTCGCATGGTTCGCCAACAGCACCACAAAATCCGAAACCAGATCGGCCAGCGAATGAATCCCGTCGGCAATCAACCCCTGCGACTTCGACAACACACCCACCACAATCTGCGTCGTCGAAAGCACCACGTTCACGCCCACGCTCACCCAGGTTGAGCGCGCCGCAGCCGCCGCGCGTTCCGCAGGCGGGATCGGGGAATCTTTGTCGTCTTCGGTTTTTATGTTGGTGAAAGGCATGGGCGTTTGTATCTGAAATGCGAGACACGCCGATGATACGGCGGCGACCTTAGCGGGAGATTACGCCGTGCCGTCGCTTCGCGAGGCAGTTCACTCGACCTCAAACGCCGCAGCCATCAGCGCCTGCTCCGAAGCTGGAATGCCCAGGCTGTTCGCCACAGTGCGCCACTGACCGATCACTTCCTGCACCTCTTGCAAAACACGAACCGCATCCGCACCAGACAAGCCATAGTCGCCAGCCGCATCCATCGCAATCGAAACATCACACACCGTCTCAACCTCGTTGATCGCCAGCGACAACTCGCGCCGTTCGATGGATGGATTCATGTCATACGCGGGCGACAGTCGAATACCATCCGCAGCAATGAAAAATCCGTGGTTGCGCAAGTGATCGTCGGTGTTGTGAATCAACACGTTGAAAAGAACGCGGCGAAACAATTGCTCGCAATCAGCGCGAGTGTCCGCACCGCGCGTCTGCAACAAATCCACCAATTCAAGATAGCTCGCGCCGCCTTCGCCATCCTTGCGTTGGGTGAGCGTCATTGCCGAAACAAACGCGCGACGACCGCCCGCTGATGTTCGGTCAAATCGCTCGACGACAAACGTGGTGTAGGGGCTATCGGGCAATCGCAGCGGGCACGCGGGCGGCACAGCAATGCCCGCGTCCGCCGCCAACCGATGCGCCACCAGCTCCCACGCGCCAACATCTCGTGTGTCCTGTCGGCTCGGAAACTTCGCCATACACAACACACCGCGCTCATCGCGTACCGATGCCTTGGGCTGTGCACCGCCGAGCGATGAACCGGGCGCAAAGAGTTGCGACAGCCAGCGTTCGTAGTCCGGGTGCGTCTCGTCGTTGACGTGCTCTTCAAAGCGCAGGCTCGCCGCCTGCAACTCGCGCAGTGACGTCATCGGCGGTGCGGCGAGTCGTGCATCGCTATCAATGAATGGCCCGTCGTCCGTTTCACGAAACCGCAGCGCGCCCAAGCGCGTCTCGTCATGCACGCCCAGCAGAAAATCCCACTCAGTCAACCCGCGCGGTCGCCGCGCTTCACGCCGGGCTCTCGTGTTCTCGCGACGCTGCATCAGCACACGGCCCCACCGGTCGGGCGACGAATCGAGAAATATTCCAAACGATGCACGATCTGCCGCCGGATATTGCGCGCCAGACACCAGAGCAAGATCGGGATCAAACGCAAACGCTTGTGGGCGTCGCAACCACGAACGGTCGTACTCAAACGAGAGGATTTCGCCCGTCCCGGTTCGCTGACAATGCAAAGTGCCCATCAACGCGGGCGTGGCCAGACTTTCGCCGTCAACGCAAACTTGAACCGCTGCAGCGAAGCCATCTACTCGCTCGCTGGCCCCCTCTCCCGCACGCGGGAGAGGGCTGGGGTGAGGGTGGTCGCGTCGTCCACCACAGTTCCAAAGGTCTTCTTTTTGGCCGCACGCCGGTGCACCGGCAACGCCGCATCCTGCAACTTCCGCCCCAACAAATCATCCGCCGCCAGCAGCGACAAATCCTGCTCCAGCCCCAGCGCCTGCATCACCCGCGCGTAGATGCCCAAAGCCACCGCCGGGTCGCCCTGCTCAACGCGATACATCGTCTTGCGCGAAATCCCGGCACGCTGCGCCACCGTCTCAGCCGA
Source organism: Burkholderiales bacterium (assembly GCA_025352105.1). Taxonomy (GTDB): domain Bacteria; phylum Pseudomonadota; class Gammaproteobacteria; order Burkholderiales; family Casimicrobiaceae; genus Casimicrobium. The sequence continues at coordinate 2,428 of JANXUB010000169.1, forward strand.
AAATTTACGGCGAAGGCGGGCGAGCTTCAGGTTGCCGCCCAAGGCTTCCAGCAAGCGGGTGAGGCGTGGTAACAGAGAGGGGGCGGTGCGCGGCATATGGGTCACATTTTACTCAAAAATGCACATTAACACGTATTTTATGACGCGTTAAAACATTTAATTTAGCCTGCAAACTACTACAGATCAACCGGCTCAATCCGGTTATACAAAACGTTGAGTCTCCTAAGCGAAATACGAAACTGGCTTCGCGCCTTTTGCGTGATCTTCCCGGTAAACAATCCTCCCATTTTGCAGCCGGGGTCGTAGGCCACGTGCTGCGAGCACAGCGCCGCGAGGAATTTCGGAAAGTTTGTGCCCTCCCCAAGCAATACTGGGCTGTCGTAGCGGTAACCGGATGGCGTATTGCGGTGTGTGTACGGCACGTACGCTGCGAACGCATGCTTGCGATTTCAGTGTTCGAGCAGCTTTGCGATCTTCCATGACACCGCAACAGACCCTTTTGCGTCGAGCAGCGCAACAGCTCCGCCGACATCCTCAATTTTGTTCGTGTCTACGTCGAAACCGCTTAGCGTCGAGGTGAGGCGAGTCTTTTGATTTTCACTACCCAGCTTGTGCAAGCTCGTAAAGTCAAGGCGATCAGCGCTGGACGTATAGCCGTACTTGCGCACAAATGCAGTAACACCATTTTCCCCGTAGTAACCGCCGTTTGGCTCGGGTGTCATGCGCTTGATCTTGTCGCCGATTGGCCTTGTAACGAGCTAGTTCGCCGCCGTCAACGGCGAGTATGTCGCCATGTATCGAGTAAGCCGACTGACCTGACGTCGCAGCCCAAGCGGCGTAAGCGATGCAGGGCGACCATCACAACGAAACCCAATTGGCAATCCGTGATGTGACCGCTTCGATACTAAATAGGCAACGCGATTGACATAGTGGCAGCCCGTACAAATGTAGAGACGGCCATTTTCGGTGCCATCGGTAACGGTCCACACAAAGTCAGAATCCAGTGAGTACGCAAGCTCCCGGTCTGCGCCAAACGTCTCCAGTCCGATGCCGCCAAAGCAATCGTCGGTGGTGTTCGGATGACGATACGGCTGAAAGTACTCGTAAAACGTGTCCTCGTGCAGCTCCATCTCCGGAGGCGCGAGCCGCCCCATCATTTCTGAAGACGCTCAAAAACAGTTTTTCGGTGAACCGCGACGAAATCCAGAGTGGGCCGGAATCGGTAAGGCAACGTAATTTCGCGCCCTTCGAGTTTCACCAGAACCTCTTGGACAAAAGTGTCGGGCGAGCGTCGAACGCTGTCCGAGACAATCACACGGAAGTCGTCAGTCAAGGCAATCAGACCGCGATCAAAAGCTTTGTCGTGAATGGCGGACAAGCAAAGCCCATTTCTTGGATTTAATCGGTTCGTAACATCTGCGCTCCACGGCACGATATGACTAGCGACGAGCAGTCGCGCATCGGAAACCCCTGACATGCAGCAGCGACTCTCATAGCTACTCAGAACGGCGCGTCGGAAGAAATTCTGCTTTACCCGTATGAGGCTGACTGCTTTCTTGTCAGCCACCGAGTAGTCCACTGCGGTAACTTCCTCGACTTCGTCTGCGTTTTCGACTTCAGCGTCAATGCTGCTGCGTAACGATTCCCTGAGCAGCGCACATTCGGTCGCGAGCTTTTCCCAATCGGCGTTGAATTCCCGCCAAATTTCCCGATCCAGAGCGGACGCACCTTCGAGCCCCTTTCGTCCCGTGCTTGTGATCGCGGGATCAAGGCTGGCGAAGTTGGAGAGTTTCATCGCCACAGCAGACGGCGTTCGCCCGATCAGGGAGGCCAACTCGATGACTTCCTTGGTGCGCTGATCCAGTTTGCCAAACGGTAGCTGGCAGTAGAGAAAAAATGCGAGCTTGAGTTGGTCGCGAGTCCAACGGCCGCCGCTCATGATGTCCTCACGCGGAGAACGGCTGATGCTTGCTGGAGTTTTGTCGATTTCATCGCGCTTTGGGAATAGAGCGGAAACCACCAGTCTACCCACTGCCTCAATCATCGGTGGCATTGCAGCATCGGCGAACAGTTGATACGCCCGCGTATCCGAAACCGGAATTTGAAAGTCATCACCGAACCCCATGAGCCGTGCACATTCGCGCGGGGTCAAGCGGCGCGGGCGTTTGCGCGCTCCCTGTGAGATCAGAATTTCGGAGCCGTCCTTGTAGTAACGAGCCGATAGCGTGCGCGACGTTTGCTTTGACGTGACCAATCCAAACCCGAAACCGTTGCCTGCGGCCTCGTGCTTCGCTTTGTAATTCTGGAGGTACGTCCACAAGTTTTCGGTTAGCGTGTATTTCGGGTTGACCGCTTTCTTTCCGTGATCAAAAAAGCGGTCTGCGTCCAAAGCTAGAAGCGGCTCTGTGCCGTCTGTTCGATGGAGAATGTTGGCGAGCGTATGGCTCGTTTTCGGCGGCAATTCCAGCATGTTCCAGTCGAACGCGACCGGCTCCCGAAAGCCAACGATGATGATGCGTTCGCGATGCTGCGGTACGAAATGCCCGCCATCAATCACCTTGAAATGCACATCGTAGCCGAGCTTTTTCGTGAGCGTACGGTGGATGACTTCGAACGTGCGACCCTTGTCGTGCGATTTGAGATTCTTGACGTTTTCAAGCAGAAACGCTCGCGGCCGCTTGGCTGCGATGATGCGCTCAACGTCGAAAAATAACGTGCCTTGTGTTTCATCATCAAATCCATGCAGCCGACCCAGCGAGTTCTTTTTCGATACGCCCGCGATTGAAAATGGCTGGCACGGAAATCCCGCGAGCAGCACGTCGTGATCGGGCACTGACTGTTCGTCGACTGCGGTGATATCGCCTTCGAGCCGATGCAGGCCGCGAAAGTTTTCGGTGTACTTCTTGACGGCGTACGCGTCCCATTCGCTCGTGAGCACGCACTGACCACCAATTTTTTCAAACGCCTTTCGCATGCCCCCAATGCCTGCGAAAAGGTCAATAAAAGTGAATTCACGCGACGCGGACGACTCCGCCGCAGACGTCAACGGCAGCAGTAACTGCTTGAGCGCAAGTGCCATGTATTTGGGCGGCTCAATTTCGCGCGCTTCCCAGCGCCGCAGCGTGCGCACGTGGATGTCGAGCTGCTTCGCGAGCGCGGCCTGCGACAGATGTTTGCGCGCCTGCGCCAGATATTCGTGCGCCAAGTTCGGCACGCCGGTGGTGAGCACAGTCGCCATAAATTCCTCAGAAATTGTTTATCTGGGAATAATAGCGGACATTTTGTCCGCTTTGCGTTGCTATTCGTTCTTTTCCATGTCGCGGATAAGCGCGCTGATCTCTTTCCGCGTCAACGGTGGCGCGCTTGGGTCGGCAGGTTCACGCGGGAGGCTGTCAAGGAATTCGCACATTCGCTGTGCGGCGAGCGATTGCATCTGTTCGCGTGCCTCGGCTGAAGCGGTATCAACGGGGTCGGCTGGCAGTGTTCGTGGAAATGTCTTCATGATTTTCTGCAAAGGTTTGAGGTCGAATGTTGCCGTCATCACGCAGCGGTCAACGACCTTCCGCCTTGAGCTCATTCACTGTCATGCCGTCCAGCCGCCAGCCACGCGTGACAGCGAGGAGGGCGTCAGCGGCGAGCTTGGCTGCAACACGATCATGGCCAGCATTCGTCGAAATGAGGCGCGCAACAGGACGGCCACGCCGCGTGATGACGACTTCTTCGCCTGCTTCAACCCGGACCATCAGGGCGCTCAGACTGTTTCTGGCCTCAGAATCGCCGATTTCGTAGTGTGCGGTGCGTGTCATGATTTCTTGCCCGAATATTACTCAGCGCGATGGATCGTAAGCCATTTGCTAGATTCGCTGAACTGATGAGAGGTTCGATATGAAAAAGCCACAGACTGATCTATTCGAAAGCGTCTGGGACGCCATTGCCGACACGCCGGAAGAGGCGGCGAACCTTCGTGTGCGCTCGGAGTTGCTGGACAAGTTTTCTGAATTGATCGCCGCTAACGGTTGGAATCAGGTTGCGGCGGCAGCGCATTGTGGTTTGACCCAACCGCGAATCAGCGACCTGCTTCGCGGGCGCATTTCGCGGTTCTCGCTCGATGCGCTTGTGAACATTGCGGCAGCGCTCGGGCAGCGCGTGCATGTGGAGCTTGAAGCGGCGTAGCGGGACTGTCTGTCATTCGAGCCAGGCGCTGCTCGATCGCTGCTCGATCGCTGCTCGTGAAAACCAGAGCTTGCGTGAACGGTTTAAGGCCAGCTTCGGTGAGCGTGAATCACGGCAATGACTTCCACCTGGACATCGTCAACCCGATAGAAAAAATGTAGTTGCTATGCACAACCAGCTCGCGCAAGCCGGTTGCGCCTTCGCGGTCAGATGTCTTGCCCAATTCCGGAAAAGCGGCCAGCGCAGATACCCGCGCTTCAACATCGGCCAATAACTTTCGGGCAGCCAACGGTTTGTCTTCAGCGATGGCCTTGATGATCGCGAGCAGGTCGTCGCGCGCCGCAGCGCGCCACTCAAGCCGCACTAGCCGACTTTCGCTCCACTGCATCAATCACGGCCCCGGCTTCCGCCATCACGTCGTCGTGCGAGAGAGTAGGGCGCGTGTCTGCGAGAGACCGAGCAAGCTTTATGCGCACATACGCATCGTGCGACGCGCGGAGCGCTTCGGCCCGGTCAGGTCGCGACCGTCGGTCGGCTGCTGCCTCGTCGGGTCGCCAGCCTTTTGCGTCAACGCGATATTCGGTGATGCCAAGTTCACGCAACAGCGAAAACGCCTTGATCGGATTGGCAAACTCTCGTGGCGTTTTGTCCCGGCGCGTGATCAGTGTGGCGTCCCCACCTCGGGTTTCGGCCTCGATGCGGAATTTCGCACCCAGCGCGCGAATAGTGACGGAAAGTAGCGCACCAGTTTCAGCGCCGCTTCTGAACTGGTCGAACGTTAATTGGTGCATTTTGATTTCCAAACAACATTAATTGCTGTATGCATAATGTTAGCGTGGTTGCCGATTTATATCATTGCAGACAAAAATTATTCCCGTAATTCGTTCATCACATGATAGATTTACGGTAATGATTGCGAGAAATGTCGAAGATCTGGTGCGTAGCCGACTTGGATCGGTCGTGCCAGCTGTCGTTCTACTTGGCCCGAGGCAGGTGGCCAAGACGACGCTTGCGAAGAAGATTGCGTCAGACTGGCCGGGCGGCGCGGTGTATCTGGATATGGAGCGCCCGGCGGATCGTCGGCGGCTTGATGATGCGGATGCGTATTTGCGGGCGCAGGCGGGCAAGCTGGTGGTGATCGACGAGATTCAGCGGCTGCCGGGATTGTTTGAAATTCTGCGCGGCATCATTGATGACCGTCGCGCGGCGGGCGAGCGGTTTGGTCACTTTCTGTTGCTCGGTTCGGCTGCGCTTGAGCTAATGCGGCAGTCGTCCGAATCGTTGGCTGGCCGCGTGGCGTACATGGAAATCAGCCCGGTCGACATTTTGGACGCAGAGTCGGCGGGCATTGATGGGCAAACGCTGTGGGTGCGCGGCGGTTTTCCGGAGAGTTTGCTGGCGGCGAGCGATACGACGAGCCTTGACTGGCGGCGCGATTTCATCCGCTCGTACCTTGAGCACGATGTGCCGATGTTCGCGCCGCGCATTCCGACCGAGACGCTCGGTCGGCTGTGGCTGATGCTCGCGCATCAGCAGGGCGCGCTGCTCAATCAGGCGCGCCTCGCCGCGAGCCTCGGCATCGGTGCGCCCACGCTCACGCGATACGTTGATCTGCTGGTGGATTTGCAATTGGTGCGTCGATTGCCGCCGTGGAGCGCGAACATTGGCAAACGCCTGACCAAAACGCCGAAGGTCTATGTGCGCGACAGCGGCATCGTGCATGCGTTGCTGGAACTCTGTACGTGGAATGATGTGCTCGGACATCCGGTGGCGGGCACGAGCTACGAGGGCTTTGTGATCGAAAGCCTGATTCAGGCCGCAGGGCCGCAGCGCAAAGCGTATTTCTATCGAACCCATGACGGCGCGGAAGTTGATCTGGTGTTTGAGCGCGTGGGCACGCCAGAAATCGCCATCGAAGTGAAGCGATCCTCCGCGCCGACGGTAGAGCGCGGCTTTACCGTGGCGACCGCCGACCTCGCGGTGCAGTCGCGCTACGTCGTCTATCCGGGCAGCGAATCATTTCCGTTACGCGACGGCGTTCAGGCGACAGGCCTCGC
>JANXUB010000195.1 GCA_025352105.1 Burkholderiales bacterium
ACCCACGCGAATCGCAACGAACGCCGGAATGATATTGAACATCGCCGTGAGCAAACCCACCCATAGCGCGCCGCCACCGGCCTTGATCGCCGCGAGCGAGGTGGTAATGCGAATGCCGTTGAATGCGGTGTGCGCGATGATTAGCAAGAGCACCAGCAGGTAGAGCTCGCGGGGCAACGCCGGAGGTGCGGGCGCGCCGGGCGTAGGCTGGTCTGGCGGCGCGGAGGGCTCGTCGACGACGAGTTGAGAGGGGGGCAAACGTTCCAAGCGCACAATTATCTCGCGACGCCGCACGGCTTTGGCGCGAATGTCTCGCTTGTGTGGCTTTATCAGCTTTTGCACACAACCCATTACGCTCATGGGCTGGAACGATAAATCGCCTGAAGTTGATTATGATCGATTCAGGCCTTCGCCCCCGATGCAGTAGGCGCTGTGACGAAAAGCTGTAATGTCTGTAGCATTCAGCGCAGCTATGCCGATTCGGCCTGATTCACAATTTCTTCGGCAGTGCGTGCTCACACGTCGCCCCGTAAAATCACAGGCTTCGCCTGATCAGGGCGGGCGCTGGGCGCGACCACGAACCCCATCGCAACCGATTCAATTCACCGCAAAAAATAAACATGAAACTTGCTGAAATCCGGGAAAAGTTCTTAAGCTTCTTTGAATCCAAGGGCCACACGCGCGTTGCGTCGTCGCCGCTGTTCATCGCAGCCGACCCGACGCTCATGTTTGTCAACTCCGGCATGGTGCAGTTTAAGGACGTGTTCACCGGGGCGGACAAGCGCGCCTATCAGCGAGCCACCAGCAGCCAGCGCAGCGTGCGCGCTGGCGGCAAGCACAACGATCTCGAAAACGTCGGCTACACCGCGCGTCACCACACGTTTTTCGAGATGCTCGGCAACTTCTCGTTCGGCGATTATTTCAAGCGCGACGCGATCAAGTTTGCATGGGAATTGCTGACGGTCGTCTACGGTTTGCCGAAAGAAAAGCTGCTCGTCACGGTGTATGCCGATGACGACGAAGCATTCAACATCTGGAAGGACGAAATCGGCGTCCCGGTGGACCGCATCGTGCGCATCGGCGACAACAAGGGCGCGCGTTACGCGTCCGACAATTTCTGGATGATGGGCGATATTGGTCCCTGCGGCCCCTGCAGCGAGATTTTCTACGACCACGGCGAGCACATTCCCGGCGGCCCGCCCGGCTCGCCCGACGAAGACGGCGACCGCTTCATCGAAATCTGGAACCTCGTGTTCATGCAGTTCAACCGCGAGGTCAAGGACGGCCCGATGTTGCCGCTGCCTAAGCCCTGCGTCGACACTGGCATGGGCATGGAGCGCCTCGCCGCCATCCTGCAACATGTGCACTCGAATTACGAAATTGATTTGTTCGTCGCGCTGATTAACAAAGCGTCGGCTGAGACCGGCTGCACTGATCTCGCCAACCCATCACTGCGCGTAATCGCCGACCACATCCGCGCCTGCTCGTTCCTCATCACCGACGGCGTGATCCCGAGCAACGAAGGTCGCGGCTACGTACTGCGCCGGATCATCCGCCGCGCCCTGCGTCACGGCTACAAACTCGGCCAGACCAAACCGTTTTTCTACAAACTCGTGGCAGAGCTTGATACGCAGATGGGTGATGCGTATCCCGAGCTGCGTGCGGCGAAAGATCGAGTGGCCGAAACTTTGCACAGCGAGGAGATTCGCTTTGGCGAAACGCTGGTGCACGGCATGGCGATTCTGGAAAAGGCTTTGGCCGATGGCGCGAAAACGCTCGACGGCGCGATTGCGTTCCAGCTCTACGACACCTTCGGTTTCCCACTCGATCTGACCGCCGACGTCTGCCGTGAACGCGGCGTTACAGTTGACGAAGCTGGCTTCGAAACCGCGATGGAAAAGCAGCGCACGACGGCGCGTGCTGCGGGTAAATTCAAGGCCGACACCGTGCTCGCGTATTCCGGCGACAAGACAGTGTTCCACGGCTACGAAGCGCTCTCGCATGCGGGCAAAGTCGTCGCGCTCTACAAGGGCGGCACGCCCGTGCAATCGCTCGATGTGGGTGATGATGGCGTCGTGGTTCTGGATCACACGCCGTTCTACGCCGAGAGCGGCGGGCAGGTGGGCGATCGCGGCCAGTTGCTCCCTCCCCTTCAAGGGGAGGGCAGGGGAGGGGATGGTTTTCAGTTCACCATAGCCGACACCCTCAAAGTCATCCCCGATGTGTTTGGTCATCACGGAACGCTTGGCGGAGCCAGCCTGAAAGTGGGCGACAGCGTTAGCGCGCAGGTCGACACCGAAGCACGCGCCCGCACCATCCGCAATCACTCGGTGACGCACCTCATGCACAAAGCGCTGCGCGAAGTGCTTGGCTCGCACGTCGCGCAAAAAGGCTCGCTGGTTGATGCCGAAAAAACGCGCTTCGACTTTGCGCACAACGCGCCGATGACGGATGCGCAAATTCGCGAAGTGGAAGCCAAAGTCAACGCCGAAATCGTCACCAATACGGCCACACACGCCGAAGTGATGCCGATTGAAAGAGCAAAAACCAGCGGCGCGACCATGCTGTTCGGCGAGAAGTATGGCGACGAAGTTCGCGTGCTCGAAATTGGCACTAGCAAGGAATTCTGCGGCGGCACACATGTGGCGCGCACCGGCGACATCGGCTTCTTCAAGATCGTTTCTGAAGGCGGCGTAGCGGCAGGCGTGCGCCGCGTGGAAGCCGTCACGGGATTGAACGCCATGGCTTTCGTGCAGGCGCTAGACGCACGCATGGGCGAGGTTGCAGGTGCACTGAAAATCCCGCAAGCAGAAGTCACCACCAAAATCGCGCAGATTCAGGATCACGTCAAAGCGCTCGAAAAGGAACTCGCGGGGCTTAAGAGCAAGCTCGCCGCTGCAGCGGGCGGTGATCTGCTGAGCAAAGTCGTCGAACGCGACGGCGTGAAGTTTTTGTCTGCTGAAATCGAAGGCGCAGACGCCAAAGCGCTGCGCGAAATGGTTGATCAGTTGAAGAACAAACTGGGTTCGGGTGTGGTGTTGCTCGGCAGCAAATCACCGGATGGCAAGGTTGCCTTGTGTGCTGGCGTAACTGCGGATTTGGTCGGTAAATTCAAGGCGGGCGACATCGTTGGCAAAGCGGCAGCCATTGTCGGTGGCAAAGGCGGCGGACGACCGGATATGGCTATGGCGGGTGGGGTGGATGGGGCCAAGCTAGGGGAGGCGCTCGCGTCGCTTGCTGGGAACTAGTCGTAGCCTCGATGAAGCTACAGCGGAATCGAGGGCTCGTTGCGCACGCCACCATTCCGCGATTGCGCTGTAGCTGCATCGCGGCTACGGTATGAGTTCGCAGATGTGTGGCGTTGATGGGAGTGCGTCGCTGCGTTGCGGAATCGAGGGCTCGTTGCGCACGCCACCATTCCGCGATTCCGCTGTAGCTGCATCGCGGCTACGTTGTTGATTTACTCATGGTTGCTTATCGGCGTAACTTCGTTCCGGGTGGCACCTACTTTTTCACGTTGACGCTGCGTGATCGATCAAGTGGCTTGCTGGTTGAACGAATCGATAATTTGCGTGCCGCGTATGCGCGTGTTCAACGGGATCGACCGTTTACGACCGGCGCCATTGTTGTGCTGCCCGAACATCTGCATTGCATCTGGACGCTGCCTGAAGGTGATTCCGATTACTCAGTGCGCTGGCGTGCGATCAAATCGCGTTTCACGATGGCATGCCGCAAAGTCAGGCTTTCGATGGCGAAGGATTCGTCCGGTGCCTACGACTTGTGGCAACGCCATTTCTGGGAACACACGATTCGCGACGAACGCGATTTTGAAAACCATGTCGGCTACATTCACTTCAATCCAGTGAAACATGGTCATTCGGCCCGTCCGGTCGATTGGTCGCATTCGTCAATTCACAAGTACATCGAACGCGGGATTTTGAATGCTGACTGGGCCGTTGCACCGGAGATCGACGCACCATAATGAAGTAGCCTCGATGAAGCCACAGCGGAATCGTGGGTTGGTGGCACAAGCGACGGTTCCTCGATTCCGCTGTAGCTTCATCGAGGCTACGGACTATGCCAACGTCATGACATACGTTATCCTTCGGTTGGGGGATAAAAATCGTGGCGTAAGGCGCTAGGCGTCGGGCGATTGAGGATGTAATGAAGATTTTGTTGATAGATTCAATTCGTGTGCGAGGCTGGATACTGGGGTTGTTGTGTGCAGGCGCGCTTGTGCTGCCGGGCGCATCTACTGCGCAAATCGCCAATTGCCCGTTCAACTTGACCGGTGCGTCAGGCGCTGCGAAATTCTCTGTTGATGGCATGCTGTTGCTGCGGTACGCAGTGGGGCTTCGTGGTGCGCCGATGATCAACAAGGTTTCGGCGTCGAACCTGTTGGGCGTTGAGGCGGTGATTGGCTCGAATCTGTCGCGGCTTGATGTGGATGGCGACGGCGCGTTCACGGCCACCGATGCGCTGATTGTTGCGCGCTACATGTCGGGTTTCACGTCCGGTGCGTGGTTAAACGGCGTCGTTTTCGCGCCAAATGCGCAGCGCAAAACCGCGTCAACCATCGAGGCGTTCATGAATGCCGGCTGCCCGGCACCGGCTCCCGGCAGCTTCTCCGCGAAGGACGCTGCGCGCCTGTTGCAGCAAGGCACTTGGGGCGCGTCGCTCACCGAGATCAATCGGGTTGCGGGCATCGGTACCAACGCTTGGCTCAACGAGCAATTCAATGTTCCCGCGACGTCGTACACGACGTATGCCGCGGGCCTGATCGCGGCCAACAAGACGGGCGCAAACGGCTGCACGGATAGCAACGGTTGTCCATGGGCGGTAAACGTGCCCGCGTTTTACAAGCAGGCGTTTGAGGGCAATGATCAGTTGCGCCAGCGCATGGTCAATGCGCTGATGCAAATTCTCGTGGTGTCAATCGGCAACAACCGTTTGCTCGATGCCGGCACGGGCGTGCCGAACTACATGGACATGCTGGGCTCGCACGCCTTTGGCAATTTTCGAACGCTGCTGCGTGACGTGACGCTGCATCCAGCGATGGGCGTTTATCTCGACATGCTCGGCAGTGCGCAGGAGAGCCCGAACGAAAACTACGCGCGCGAGTTGTTGCAGCTTTTCTCGGTGGGCACGCTGATGCTCAACGACGACGGCACGCCGAAGGGCGACGTCAACGGGAAACTGATTCCGACCTACACCGAGGACGTGGTTCAGGGCTTTTCCAAAGCGTTTACCGGCTGGCATTTTCATGATCAACCGGAGGCAACGGAGCCGTGGCGCTTCTACTGGCCCATCGAAGACTGGACGCAGTCGATGAAGCCGTGGGCTGGGCGAAGATGTCCGCAGGACGGGCATTGGCCCGCAGGGACTGCAACCTGGTGCTCGGTATCTGATCCGTTGCGCTCGTATCCACCGCCGCATCACACGGGCACAAAAACCTTGCTGCAATACAGCGGCGCACCGTATGCCAGTCTGCCGGCCAATCAAACTGCGCAGATGGATGTAGAAAACGCGATTGACAACATTTTCAATCACCCGAACGTCGGTCCGTTCATCGGCAAACAGCTCATCATGCGGCTCGTCACGAGCAACCCGAGCGCTGCGTACGTGGGCCGCGTGACCGCAGCGTTCAACAACAACGGAACGGGTACGCGCGGTGACATGAAGGCCGTGATTCGCGCCATACTCACCGACGTTGAAGCGCGCGATAACTACATCGCGGGTAACAACATTTACGGCAAACTGCGGGAGCCGGTCATCAAATTTATCCAGCTGCATCGCGCGTTTGGTGCGATTGCCAGCGGCGGCTATTACGAAGTGTGGAACACCAGTGATTCGGACACGCTCGGCCAGTCCGCGTTGCAGGCACCGTCGGTGTTCAACTACTACTCACCCGATTTTGAGCCTGCGGGCGCGATGGCGTCAGCCTATCTTTTGGGGCCTGAATTTGAAATTACCTCGACGTCAACCGTCGCCGGATTCGCTGATTTTGCCAAGTGGGGCGTGGTCGGTGGGTTCCGTTCGTACGATGGTGATCCGAAGTGGATCAAGCCGAATTACAGCCGCTATCTGACCGGTGCGGCAGGCGCTGCGGTGGCCGACAATCCGCAGGCGCTGGTGGATGAGCTCGATCTGCTGCTCACAGCAAATAATTTGAAGACGACGTTCAAGGCGAACCTCGTGGCCATGGCGACCAACATCACGCGCGGCGCCATTGCGGATCAGCGCAATGACCGCTTCCGCGCCGTCATGTGGCAGATCATTAACTCGGCCGACTACGCCATTCAGCGCTGAGGATGTTGACCATGAATCGCAGACATTTCATCCGCTCCGCTGCCAGCCTCGCTGCTACGCCGCTGCTGCCGCCGTTTTCAATTTCGTCCGCTGACGCAGCGGGCACATCGGGCTATAAGGCGCTGGTGTGCGTCTTCCTGTTTGGTGGTAACGACAGCCAAAACATGATCGTGCCGATCACGGGTGCTGAGTACAACGCGTATTCGGCAGCGCGCGGCGGACTGGCGGAGGCGAACGGACTGGCCTTGCCGCTCGGCTCGCTACTGCCGATTTCGCCGACGGGTTTGGGCGCGAACAGTTTCGGCCTGCACCCGGCGATGACCAATCTCGCCGCGCTGTTCAACACTGACAAAAAGCTCGCTGTGGTGCCCAATGCCGGGCCACTTCTGGCCCCCACCACGCTCGCCCAATATCAGGGGCGAACGGTTCCCTTGCCGCCACAACTTTTCTCGCACTCCGACATGCAGATGCATTGGCAGACCATGCGCCCGGATTTCCCGGCGGACACTGGCTGGGGCGGACGCATGGCGGATGTTTTCCGAAGCGCTTCGTCCGGACTGTTGCCTGTGTCCACGGGATTGGGCGGCGGCAATATTTTCATGAAAGGTGATGTCGTCACGTCCTACACCGTCACGCCGATGAAGTATTCGAGCGGCGTCATCGATACGTCTTCGCGCATCGCGCGCACCGCCGACGCGGATATTTCGTGGAACTGGACAGGCAGTGGCGTGAACCGCTATCCGCAAGACGTTTTCGTCAATAACAACAACGAAATGCGCGCGAATTTGCTGGAGCAGCAGTACGCAAATGTGAACAAAGCCTCGTTGGACGTCGGCGCGTTTGTGACAAACGCGATGTACAACACGTCCGGCTCGACGTACACCTTGAAGAACGCGGTACCCGGCACCTGGCCCACGACCAATCGTCTCGCCGCACAATTGCATTCCGTCGCCGCAATGATCGCAGCGCGGCAGGCGCTCGGCGTCACGCGGCAAATATTCTTCGTGTCGCTCGGTGGCTTTGACAATCACGGCGATCAGTTTGGTCGCGACTCCGTGAGTGGAAATAAAACGCTACTCGCTGGCAAACATTTCGACCTGCTGAGCCAGCTTGATGTCGCGCTCAACGCGTTCTATCGCGCGACGGCGTCGATGGGCATCGCCAATAATGTGACCACGATGACGATGAGTGATTTCGGTCGCACGCTGCGCTCGAACGGGCAGGGCTCCGATCACGGTTGGGGCGGGCATCATCTGGTGCTGGGCGGCGCAGTCAACGGCGGGCGTTTCGCCGGCACGTTCCCGACGGTGGCGCTGAATACGGCGACCGATGTGGGTGAAGGGCGACTCTTGCCCGCAGTTTCATCGGACGCCTATGCGGCGACGCTGGCGTCATGGCTCGGCGCGTCGCCGGGGGAGCTGGCCGCGATCTTCCCGAATCTGTCGCGATTTAATACGCAAAGCCTGAATTTGATGCTGTAGTCGCGTTCGCCCTCTGGGAACGGTTCGTCGGCTGCGCGGTCAGAAAGTGACTCGTATTCCAGCGCGCCTCACAGCGCCTAAAATTGCCGCATGAAAAAAATTACTGCATTCCTTATCGCGCTAAGTGCGACCGCCGCCTTCGCGCAAGACACCAAAATTGGCGCAATCACCATCGACCATCCGTGGGCGAGAGCGACGCCGGGTGCGGTGAAAAATTCTGCCGTCTTCATGAGCTTTGACAACAAGGGCGCGGCCGACAAATTGCTTAGCGTGACCGGCACCGTCGCCAAAGAAATCCAGATTCACAGCATGATCACCGAGGCAGGCGTGATGAAAATGCGCGAGATCAAATCGCTCGACATTCCGGCCAACGGCAAGGCGGAATTAAAGCCCGGTGGCTTTCACGTCATGCTGATCGGCATTCCCGATGGCCTGAAAGAAGGCACGAAATTTCCGCTGAAACTCAAGTTTGAGAAAGCGGGTGAAATCACCGTGCAGGTAACCGCCGAGAAGTCGGGCGCGCATGACCACGCGGAGCACAAACATTAGCGCGCGATTGTTAGCGGTTGCGACGTTCGCCGCGCTGGCGCTTTTAGGGTGCGGTAACGATAAATCCGCCGTCAAATTCAACGCCACCGACATCACCGGCGCGGCGTTTGGCAAGGCGCTCGCGCTGAACGATTCGGCGACGCAGGAAGCACGTACGCTCGATAGCTTCAAAGGCAAAGCGACCGTATTTTTCTTCGGTTACATGTATTGTCCGGACTATTGCCCGACGACGATGACAACGCTGAACGACGTGCTCGCGAAGATGAAACCGGCCGATGCGGCGAAGGTGCAAGTCGTCTTCGTCACCGTCGATCCGGCGCGTGACAAACCGAAAATCCTGACCGATTACGTGCGTGCGTTCAACCCGTCATTTGCTGCTTTGTACGGCACCGACCAGCAAACCGCGACAGTCGCCAAAGAGTTCAAGATCATCTACCAAAAAGCACAGGTAAAAAGCGAATCCACCTACATGGTCGATCACTCAACCCAGATGTACGCGTTTGACCCGCAAGGCCGCATTCGCCTGATGATCCGCCACGAGGCAGGGGCGGACGCGATTGCCAAAGACTTGACGACGCTAGTCAATAGCTAACAGCTTGCGAAGAATTTGAAGACACAATAGGGGCTAGCGCCCCATTTATGCATTTGTCGATTTTGCATTTTATGTCAAGCTAGCCCCCGTTCAGTGGTCGTTTTGGCTAAAAGCTGTTGAACGGTGTTTGTCTTCAACCGGTACCTTGACGTCTTGGTGCTTGTGGGAGGGGTGGCTCCGGTGATCGTCAGCCGTTTTAACAATGATCCGCTGCTCAGGACCCGGCAAACGACGTAGCGTGCTGCTGATCGCCCAGGTCTAGGGGGTCGAAAGCACACGCGGCAGTGGCTGGCCGTCGAGCCACGCATTGAGCGCTTCAACCACATCGCCATAGAACTTGCGAAACACGGGTTCGCAGACGAAGCCGAGATGCGGCGTGAGCACAACGTTGGGCAGCCCCGCGAACGGATGCGTCACGGGCAACGGCTCTTCGCTAAACACATCAAGCGCGGCCATCGCCGGACGACCCGCCTTCAACGCGGTAACCAGCGCCGCTTCATCGGCGAGCCCGGCGCGCGAGGTGTTCACAAAAATGGCGTCGGATCGCATCGCGCCAAACTGCGCCGCGCCGAACAAGTGCTTTGTCGCGGGGCCGAGCACAAGATGCGCGGTGATGATGTGCGCCGTGGCGATCAACTCGTCGAACGTGACGGAGGTTGCGCCTTTCGCCGATGCGCGCTCTGCTGTCATGTTCGGCGACCAGGTGACGACTTCCATGCCGAACGCACGCGCGATGTTGGCCACCCGCCCGCCGATTTCGCCGAGGCCGACGACGCCAATGCGCTGGCCGTGCAGTACAGGCAACATCGCATCATGGGGTCGCCATTCACCGCGCAAGAGCGCATTGCTGTGGCTTACCAGACGTTTTTGTGCCGCCAGGATTAGCGCCCAGGTCATCTCGGTGGTTGCGTCCTTGTTCGGCCCCCAGCCTGTGTGCAGCACCGGAATGCCGCGCGCTGCGAGCGCCTTGGTGTCGAGTGCTCCGTTACGAGTGCCCGTGAAATGCACGAGCTTCAAATTCGGCAGTTGGTCGATGAGATCGGCGAGAAGTGGCGTGCGGTCACGCATCAGCACGATGGCGGTTGCGGGCTTGAGCGCGTCGATGAGGGCCTGTCCGCGCAGAGGCTCTGTGTGCACACGCACGTCGGCGCGCGAGTCGATGCCAGACCAATCGGCGTAGCTGCGCGCGACGCGCTCGAAGTCGTCGAGGATGACGATGATGGGTTGGGTGTTTTGCATGCCGTTACGCCGAAGTTTGATGGATTTGCTCTCTCTCCCCTCGAGGGAAGGGGTTAGGGAGAGGGGGACGTTGAAATGGAGAACAACGTGTACTCATCAATCGACCGTCCCCCTCTCCCCCAGCCCCTCCCCCACCCCCACCCCCACCGAGGGGGAGGGGAGCTTTCACTTAGTCAGCCTTGATTCCGTAATCCTTGACCACTTTGCCCCAGATGTCGATTTGCTTCTCGATGAAGACGCGCGCGGTTTCTGGTGTGCCGCCGATGATGTTGATGCCTTGGGCCTGAAGTTTCTTCGCGATCTCTGGGCTCTGGATCGCCTTGTTCACTTCAGCATTCATACGGGCAACGATTTCAGGTGGCGTCTTTGCAGGCGCGAGCACAGCCCACCACGCGGGGGCGTCAAATTGCCCGTAGCCGAGTTCGGCCAGTGTTGGCACATTGGGCAGTTCAGGGCTGCGTTTCGCGGTCGTCACCGCGAGTGGGCGCACGCGTCCGCTATCGATATGCGGCTTGACGACGAATACGGAGCCCGCAACCAGCGGCACATGACCGCCGACCGCATCCTGCATCATCGGGCCGCCGCCCTTGTACGGCACATGCTGCCAGTTGAGGTTGTTGCTTTTACCGAGGAGCGTCATCGCGAGATGCGCGAGACTGCCATTTCCGATGCTGCCGTAGCTCACATTCTTGTTCGCCTTCAGTGCGGTCGCGACGTCGCCAAACGTTTTGTATTCCGAAGTGGCGGGCGTGGCGATCACCATCGCCGCGGTGCCGATCAACGCGATGGGGGGCAGATCTTTTTTCGTGTCGTACGGCAGTCCGGGAATCAGCGCAGGATTGACCGCATGCGTGTCAAAAACGACCGCGAATGTGTAGCCGTCGGCGGGGGCTTGCGCGACAAACGCCGCTCCGATGGAGCCCGATGCGCCGCCCTTGTTCTCGACGATGACGGTTTGCCCGAGCTGCGCCTGCAGCGGCTGCGACAAGATGCGCGCAACCTGATCCACGGAGCCCCCCGGCGGAAAAACGGCGACCAGCTTGATCGGCTGTTTACCGGGCCAGACTTGCGCTGAACAAAGCGCGGCAGAAAGCGCGATTAGCGTGGCTAAAAATCTCGTAACCATCGTGGAACTCCTTGGTGCGACAACCGCAACGCGGAGTTTAGCGATGCCTGTTCACGGAGCGCTACGAGAGTTTTGCTTTGAGCAATCGAATAGCGCTGTCGGGCGTCGTGAAAACCGGCAAGCCCGTTGCCGCCGCGACCGCATCGCGAGCGCGCGCCATGCTGAACTGTGCCAAAGCGATCACACCGACACCTTCCGCTTTCAAGCGCCTCGCGGCGTCAACGACAAGCTGATCGTGCAGCGCCGTGTCGCCCGCATTGAGCGCAGTCATCGCTTCAGCAACCAACTCACATCGAGGCTGCGCGTGAGACGGAAATTCCGGTGGCATTGAGACCAAAGTCGGTGCGAAGCTTGCAATGAGGCCGATCGGTTGACCCGTTGCAACGGCGTCGGCAATCATCGCTTCGTTTGGTTTGAGCACGGGGATTGATGCGTGTTCTTGCGCGACACGCTCAATGCATGAACCAAAAGCCGAGCAGGTGAAGAGAATCGCGCCTGCACCATGTTCGACGACGTAATCAGCTAACGTTGTGAAGCGCCGATGCATCCCTTCATCCAGCGCGCCACCGTTCGCGGCGAGATCGGCTGACAAGCTATCGTCGAGCAGGTTCTGTCGAGCTGCTTCAGGCCAAAGGCGCTCGAAGGCGCTGTTGATCGGCACAATCGAATGGGTCAGCGCGTGGATCAGCGCGATGCGAACTTGCGACACTCAATCAACTTCCAGATCAGACTAAAACCGGACGATCTGACTGCTCGTTCGGCCCCATGTCAGCCGCGAAATGTTCGCGCTGCAGCTCACCAATGGCGTTGATCCCTTCGCTCAATCCAGCCTCGAACGCACCGTTGGTGAAGTGCTTTTCCAGTGCCCGGCACAATGCGTCCCACTGCGCCTGCGTAACGATTTTGTTGAATCCGCGATCCGCCACAATTTCTACGCGCCGCTCGGCGAACAGAAGGTAGAGCAGCACACCGTTGTTGTGCTCGGTGTCCCAAACACGCAGTTGCGAGAACCATTCAATCGCCCGATGACGCGGATCCATGTGCTTCACATGCATAAGCGGCCAGTGCGCTTCGACGACCAGCCGAATTTGCCCGCTGGAGCCGCGCTCGCCCATGCCGATGGCGCGCTCCAGAGCGTCCATCGCAGACTCTGGCAAGGCTTTCTTTACGGCACCGCGCGTTGTTGTGATGTGTTTAAGTGCGCGACTCATTCGCTGCTCCCGCCGCCGCCGTCACCCCAACCACCGGACGCACCACCGCCGCCAAAGCTGCCGCCGCCTCCGGAAAAACCGCCACCACCTCCGCCACTGCTACCTCCACCAAAGCCGCCGCCGGATGACCAGCCGCCGCCGCCCAATCCACCGCCACCGCGATACACGCCGCGTCCACCCAGCGGCGAGTGGCCGAGCGAGCCGAAAATACCCTTCAAAATCATCGCGCCAACGAACCCCACGAACGCAGCAATGCCCGCAGCGGGCAGCGCACTGGTGAAGAAAAATGT
>JANXUB010000111.1 GCA_025352105.1 Burkholderiales bacterium
TGAGGCCATGTATGTCGACGTGGCAAAGTCGGTGAATGGCGGTCTGGTGCCGACGCTGCTCGGAAAAATCGGCACTGACCTCTCGAAGTTTCAGGCGGATCGCATTCATCCGACCGCTGCGGCCCAGCCCGTGCTGCTCGATACCGTTTGGCCTGCGCTGGTGAAGTTGCTGAAGTGAGTGTAGCCGTGAGCGCAGTCACCCCTAACTCCGCAAACCCCGGCTCCATAACCGTTGCCGATCTCGACAACTATCCTGACATCATCGACGCCCGATCCGAAGGTGAATACGCGGAGGACTTCATCCCCGGCGCAAAAAATCATCCAGTGCTCAACAACGAAGAGCGCGCCCGCGTCGGCACGTTAAACAAAGTCGATTCCCCGTTCGCTGCCAAGCGGATGGGCGCGGCGCTCGTCTCGCGCAACATCGCGGCCATGCTGGAGGCGCATTTTTCCGAGAAGCCGCGCGACTGGGCCCCGCTCATTTACTGCTGGCGCGGCGGTAAACGCTCGCGTTCCCTGACGCTGGTTTTGCGTGAAATCGGTTTCAAGGCCGTACAGCTCGAAGGCGGCTATAAAGCTTACCGGGCGCGGGTTTCCACAGAATTAACCGAACTGCCGAAGCGATTTCATTACGTCACGATTTGCGGCTGCACCGGCACTGGCAAAACGGCCTTGCTGCACGCGCTACGCGACGCTGGCGCGCAGGTGATTGACCTTGAAGGGCTGGCCAATCACAAAGGATCACTGCTGGGCGAAAGTGTGACCGCACCGCAGCCGACGCAGAAGCGCTTCGACAGTTCGCTGTGGGCCGAACTGCGCACGCTTGACACGGCGCGTCCGGTGTTCGTCGAGTCGGAAAGCAAGAGAATCGGCCTCGTGCAAATGCCCGAGTCGATGCGCGAACAGATGGCAGCGGGCAAATGCGTGTGGCTTGATGTGCCGGTCGCGGCGCGGGTGCAGCATTTGCGTGGTGAATATGAACATTTCGTCGCAGATCCGACATTGCTCATGAAAAAGCTGGCACCGCTCAAGGCGTTGCGTGGCGGTGAAATGCTGGGTCGCTGGCAGACGCTGGCAAACGCCGGCGACATTGACGGCGTGGTCGAATCGTTGCTGGTGGATCACTACGATCCGCTCTACACCACCGCGATCAAGCGCAACTACCCGAGCTTGACGACCGCGCAGCATGTGGCCATTGAATCGTTGACGCCAGTCGCGCTGCGCCATGCTGCAGAAGCCATTGTTAACGACCGTGGCGTTCGCTAACCGAGCACAGGAGCGTCCTTCTGATGCGCGATCAGGATACGCTCACGATCCTTGTGTATTGCATTCTTATTTTTCGCTCATGCAACGTTTTTTGACCGCACTTATTTTTTTCGCTGCGACCGTCGCATGTGTGGCGAATACGACGGCCTCTGCAGCGCAGGTGTACCTCGAAGCAATGACCTCGCCGGAGGTGCGCGACGCGGTGAAAGCGGGGACGACGACCATCATCATCCCCATCGGCGGCACCGAGCAAAACGGCCCACATATGACCCTCGGCAAGCACAATGTTCGGGTGCGGGCGCTTGCGGGACGCATCGCTGTCGAGCTGAAAAATACGCTCGTCGCGCCGACGCTCGCCTATGTGCCGGAAGGAAGCATTTCGCCGCCCGCCGCGCACATGAAATTCGCTGGAACGATCAGTATTTCTGATGAAACGTTCAAGGCGCTGCTCGATTCAGCGGCGCGCAGTTTTGCCCAGCACGGTTTTACCGACATCGTGTTTATCGGCGATCATGGCAGCTATCAAAGCCAGCTTGCTGCCGTGGCCGACAGCCTGAACAAACGCTGGAAAGGGTCATCGACGCGCGCCCATTTCATCGCGGACTACTACCGCACGAGCGTCGCGCCGTACGCAAAAATTCTTCGCGAGAAAGGGCTGACCGACACGCAAATCGGCCTGCACGCGGGCACTGCCGATACTTCGCTGATGCTGGCGGTTGATCCAGATCAAGTGCGCGTTAATCGGATTAACGACGCTGCTGAGGCCAAACACGGGGGTCCGGCCAATGGCGTGTCGGGCGACCCGCGCGCTGCGACCGCTGCACTGGGCCAATTGGGCGTGGATGCCATGGTTGCGGCAAGCGTCAGTGACCTCCGAAAAGCGCTGGCAGCTAAGCGCTAGCGCTTACCCGTGCGCTTGTACCGTGGGTTTTGTAAGAAAATAACGGCATGACATTCAACCCCTCTTTCCCCCTGGCGGCCTTGTCCACGGTCGCCACCGCCGTCCTTACGCTCGCCGTCGTTTATCCCAGCACCGCTCAGGCCCCCGCTGCCAGTGGCGTGACCACGGTTCCCGGCATGCCGCCCGTACTTGACGCGACGAATCTCTACAGCGAAACGCGCAGCGGCGTGATGAGCAAGGCGGTCGATGGCGCGCTGCCGCGTGTTTATGTGCCCAACCGCGGCGAAAATACGGTCTCGGTCATCGACCCGGCGACGCTTAAAGTGGTCGACAAATTCAAGGTCGGCATCAATCCGCAGCACGTCGTGCCGTCGTGGGACATGAAGACGTTGTGGGTTGCCAATAACGCCGAAGGTCGCACCGACGGCAGCCTTACGCCGATTGACCCGAAGACCGGCAAGCCCGGCGCTTCAGTGCCGGTCGACGATCCCTACAACATGTACTGGTCGCCCGACGGCAAGTACGCCGTTGTGGTGGCGGAGGCGTACAAGCGGCTCGACTATCGCGACGCGCAGACGATGAAGCTCGAATATTCGATTGCCACGCCAAAGTGCGCTGGCATCAATCACGCGGACTTCTCGATTGACGGCAAGATCGCGTATTTCACCTGCGAGTTCAACGGCAGCATTACGAAGATTGATCTGGTCAACCGCAAGGTGCTCGGCACGATTTCGTTGTCGCAATATTTCAATCGTCCCGATGTGCTGAAGACGCTGGCGACCCCCGGCAAAAAGCCGCGCTACATCCCAGATCCAACGACTGCGGGCGGCGAAATCTGCACCACGCGCGGCATGCCGCAAGACGTACGCTCATCGCCGGACGGCAAAACTCTCTATGTGGCCGACATGATGGCCGACGGCGTGCATGTGGTCGACGGCGAAACGTTCAAGCAGACGGGCTTCGTTCCCACGGGTGTCGGCGCGCATGGTTTGTACCCAAGTCGCGACGGCAAAATGCTCTACGTTGCCAACCGCGGCGGCAACGAAATTCGCGGCAAGCCGCTCGGCAAAGGAAGCGTATCGGTGATGGATTTTGCAACCGGCAAGATCGTAAAAACCTGGCCGATCCCCGGCGGCGGTAGCCCGGACATGGGAAACTTGAGCGCAGATGGCGCGTATCTGTGGCTGTCGGGACGATACGACAACGTCGTCTACCGCATCAACACAGCGAGCGGCGCAGTGGACACGATCAAGGTCGGGCGTGAACCGCATGGCCTGACCGTGTGGCCGCAACCGGGGCGCTATTCGCTGGGGCATACCGGCAATATGCGGTAACAGCTTTTTCGCACACGCTTCGAGCGGCGGGTGCTAACCGCCGTCTGACCGGCAGGTGGTGAAGATCAGGAATCCGTGCCCCGCGACCATTACGCGATCAGTCGTATCTTGATTCCAACTTAATCACAAAATCCAGCGCTCATGAGGGCTCCGTCGCCAAAGCGTCATATCTCGACTTTTTTAGAATGTTGGCCCACGCCCAAACGGAATAAGGATTTCCGCGAAAAGCTGTTCCTGTAGGCAGGGAGCACAATGCCACGCGCCCCCTTCAGGCTCGCTACATCCGCCATCGTAGCGCCGCAGTGTGTACGGGGTCATCCCACAGGGCGAGCATGGCTGCGTCGACAGCGTTAACGGTGATTGAGCAACCCGCCATTTCAAGCGACGTGACGTACGAGCCGGTTAGCACGCGGACGGGCTTGATACCCGCTGCTGCGAGCACTTTGTTAGCAGCGTGTGTCATCACATAGAGCTCCATCAGCGGCGTGCCACCAAATCCGTTGACGAGCAGCACCACCTCTTGCCCGCGTTTCAACGACAGGTCCTTCAGCACCGCGCCAGTCAGCTCCGCTGCGATGTCGTCGGCGCTGGTCAGCTTTACGCGACGACGCCCCGGTTCGCCGTGAATGCCGACACCCATCTCCATTTCCTCCGCGCCCATTTGAAACGTCGGCCCGCCCGCAGCTGGCACGGTGCATGATGTGAGCGCAACACCCATGCTAGCCGTGCTTTTGTTGACCGCATCGCCCAGCGCTTTGAGTGCGGCCAGTCCATCGCCACGCTCGGCAGCAGCACCCACGATGCGCTCGACAATCATGGTGCCTGCAACACCACGTCGGCCCGTGGTGTAGGTGGAGTTCTCAACGGCCACGTCATCGTTGATGATGACCGTTTCGTTGTCGCGCTCCAGCATCTCGGCGGCCATCTGAAAATTCATCATGTCACCCGAATAATTCTTGACGATGAACAGCACACCGCCACCCGTTTCCACCTCGTGGGCGGCAGCGAGCATCTGGTCGGGTGTGGGTGAAGTGAATACTTGACCGGGACAGGCCGCGTCCAACATGCCATGACCGATGAAGCCCGTGTGCAGGGGCTCGTGGCCCGATCCACCGCCTGAAATCAAGGCCACCTTGCCACGCTTCAACGTGCGTCTGCGGACAAATTGCAGCCCCGGATCGAGGGTGACGATGTCGGCATGCGCTGCGGCAAATCCATGCAGCGATTCCGCCAAGACCGTGTCGACGTGATTGATGAGTTTTTTCATTCAAGGGCCTTGTGGTTTTTAGGTGTTTAGGTGCTAATGCGTTCAGCGAGCCGCTAGCAGTACATCGCAAATCGCGCCGATAATCAACGCCATCGAGCGGGAACCCGGATCGACGTGACCGAGCGCACGATCGCCGAGAAACGACGAGCGTCCGCGTGTGGCATCCATCTGGGCTGTAGCCTCGGCGCTGTCGAACGCACATTGACGAACTCGTGCCACAAGCGCGGCGCCCTGCTCCGAGCTCGTTGTCAGGAGCATACGTACTGGCTCCAGCACATCAAGCAGTGTCTTCTGCCCGACCTCGGCTTTACCCAAGCGCGTCAGCGCTTTGATGCTGGCATCGAGCGCACGGGCGAGGTCTGCCGCCTGCGGCTCGGCAGGTAACTCTTTGCCGAGCGTCACCAACAAAGTGCCAAACACTGGGCCAGAGGAGCCGCCGATGGTGGACATACAGGTCATGCCCATCGTCTTTAATGCGTCGTTCAACGACTGCGCCGCCAATTCGTCATATTTTGATTGAATAGCCAGCGCGCCGCGCCGCATGTTGAGCCCATGATCGCCGTCCCCAATGGCTTGATCGAGGGCGGTGAGTTCGTCAACATGATCAATCAGGATTTGCGTAGCTGCCCGGATTAGTTGGTCGTGGATCATGGGTGTCCTTGGGGAATGTAGAAAAATAAATTCAGGAATGAATGCGCTGCTCGTCGGCACCAAACCAAAGCGCCCGACGCACTTCAAACTGCACCGCGTCGCCCGCATTGAGTCCTGGGTTCGCGGTGTTTGCGGCGACCACTTCATGGTCGCTGCCATTAATCGACACATGCACGAGATATTGATCGCTCAGTCGCTCAACGCGCAGAACGCGACCCGCATCCGCGCGGCCATCATCCACCGCCGAGTGCGCGCGCAACAGCAGATGCTCGCTGCGAATGCCCACGGTCGTTGCGTGCAGAGGCGCGGCGAGAGCAGGTAACGTGCTACGCGGCACCAGATTGATTCGCGGTGCACCCAGGCGTGAGGCCACGTAACTGCTCACCGGGTCTTCGTAAATCTGGCGCGGTGTACCCAGCTGTACCAGTACGCCGTTTTGCAGCACGCCGACGCGCGTAGCGAGCGTCAACGCCTCGGTTTGATCGTGGGTGACGTACAACATTGTGGCACCTAGATCTTGCTGGATTCGCTTCAACTCAAGACGCAATTCACTGCGCAGTTTTGCGTCGAGCGAAGACAGCGGTTCGTCCATGAGATATACAGCGGGATTGCGCACCAACGCGCGACCAATCGCGACACGCTGCATCTGCCCGCCCGACAAGCGCGTCGCGGAATTCAGCAGCTTGTCTTCGATACGCAGCATCCGCGCAACTTCGTTGACCTTACGCTCAATATCAGCCGCCGACGTGGGATGCATTGGCGAGCGCAACGGAAACGCGAGATTGTCAAACACACTGAGATGCGGATAGAGCGAATATTGCTGAAACACAAACGTCACATCGCGCAGTGCCGGTGCAAGTGTGGTGACATCGCGCCCGCCGATATGGATACGTCCCTCCTCGGGCGTTTCGAGACCGGCCACTAGCCGCAACGTGGTGGTTTTGCCAGCACCGCTCGGGCCGAGCAGCACGATGAACTCGCCGCTTTTGATGTCAATATTAAGGCCGTGCAACGCCTGCACATCAGCAAAGCGCTTGCTCACACTTTCAAGCCGCAAATCAGCCATGCTGCGCTCCGTAGCCGCGCGGGCGTTGATAACTTGCAGCATCATCGCGCGCAGTGCGCAAAGCACGACCGCTCGCCTGATCGAACAGCGAAACAGCGGACGCGTTGAAACGCAGGCCAACCTGATCACCGCGTGTTGCAGGCACATCAGCATCGACCTTGGCCCGCAGCGTCGTACCCGAGCTCAACGCGACTGTCACCACTTGGCTGGTGCCGAGATATTCGCTACCCAGCACTTCGCCGCGCAGCGACGAGTTATCGTCGAAGGAAACATGTTCCGGTCGTACGCCATACAAGAGCTTGCGCATCTCGACGTTCTCGCGCAATTCGGGCATGCCCAAGGTTGCACCGCTCACATTGACAGCTTGCGCACCGGCGGCAATCGTCGTTTCGAACGGAAGAAAATTCATTGACGGCGAGCCGATGAAATCGGCCACAAACACGCTTGCGGGGCGCTCGTAAACATCCATCGGTGCGCCCAATTGCTCGATTAAGCCCTTGTTCATCACGGCAATGGTGTCGGCCATCGACATCGCTTCCGTCTGATCATGCGTCACGTACACCGTGGTTGCATTCAGTCGATCATGCAGCGCACGAAGCTCGCGACACATCACCTCCCTGAACTCCGCGTCCAGCGCGCCGAGCGGCTCATCCATCAAAAATGCCAGTGGTTTCCGCACGATGGCGCGACCAAGCGCCACGCGCTGCCGATCACCGCTCGACAGCCCTGACACCGAGGCATCGAGAAGACCCGTGATCTGCAAGGTGCGCGCGGCCTCCTGCACGCGGTGATCAATCTCTGCGCGCGGCAAACCCTGCGAGACCAGCGGAAACGCGATGTTTTCGCGCACGTTCATGTGCGGATACAGCGCAAACATCTGAAACACAAAGGCGATATCGCGCTCCGACGCCCGCTTAAAGCTCACATCGTCATCATCGAGGAAAATTTGACCGGAGGTGGGCAGCTCAAGCCCAGCGATCATTCTGAGCGTGGTCGTCTTGCCGCAGCCCGACGGGCCGAGCAGACAGAAAAACTCACCGTCGCGCACCGTGAACGTTGAGTCTTGCACGGCCGTGAATTCGGCGAACGCCTTGTGTAACTGTGTAACGCGAATTTGCGCCATGACCGTCCGCCTAATCAGGAAACTTCGACACGACCATGAACATGGCCGCACCCAAGAGCGTGGTCACAAATGACCACGTAAAGAAAAACATCGCAAAGGGTTGCAATAACATCACGATGCCCAATGCAATCAATACGCAGGCCACCAACTCCATTGGCCCGCGACGCAAATATTTCGGCCACGACGACTGTTTCATTTGCGTACCGCTCCAAAAGTGATGCCGCGTAGCAAATGTTTGCGAAGCAGCACAGTGAACACAAGAATCGGGATCAAAAACAGCGTGGTTCCTGCCGCCACGGCCGGCCAGTCCTGTCCGCCCTCGCCAATGATGATGGGGATGAACGGCGGTGCGGTTTGCGCAGTGCCTGAAGTCAACAGCACGGCAAACGCGTACTCGTTCCACGCAAAGATCAAACAGAAAATTGCTGTAGCCACAATGCCGGTGGTCGCTTGTGGCAACACCACTTTGCGAAACGCTTGCAGTCGGGTGTAGCCGTCCACCATTGCAGCCTCCTCGTATTCGCGTGGAATCTCGTCGATGAAGCCTTTCAGCAACCAGACCGCGAGCGAAACGTTGACGGCGCTGTAGAGCAGGATCATGCCCAGCCGCGTGTCCGACAGGCCGAGCTCGCGGTACATCAGGTAGATCGGAATCGCCACCGCGATCGGCGGCATCATGCGGGTGGACAGGATGAAGAACAGCAGGTCGTCTTTCAGCGGCACCTTGAAGCGCGAGAAGGCATAGGCCGCCATCACGCCGAGGCCCACAGGGAGCAGCGTCGAGCCGACGGCGATGATCAGCGAATTGAGGAACCGCGGCAGGTAGTTCGATCGGCTCACGACCACCATGCTGTTCTTGCGCGCCAGGCTGTCGCAGGCGCTCGTCGCCGGCGGCAGGGTGCGGATGTATTCCTCGGTCTGCCGCGAGCGCGTGGTGAACAGGTTGCAGTAGCCCTCCATCGACGGCGTGAACACGACCTTGGGCGGATGTATTTATGAAGCTGAAGGATTTGATGAGCAGCCGCAGCCGGCTGGTAGTACAGTTGCACAGTACCAAAAACTACCTTAAAGAGATCCAGTGCACAGATGATAAGGCATTATTATCCCTCCTTGAC
>JANXUB010000001.1 GCA_025352105.1 Burkholderiales bacterium
GGCTCATCGAGCGGAATGCAGCGCAAACCGTAAACCTCAAGATAAGCCTCGGCCACTTCACGCGGCACCACGCAGATGGCTAAGTTCGCGCGAACGACACGCAGCGCTGCTTCAAAATTGGTCACGACAACACGATGCAGCACGCGCTTGCCAACCGCCGCTGCGGCGCGCGCCAACATTACGTGAACAGCACTCGACACCGGCAGACTCACCTGTTCGTAGGCCAGCGTATCGGCAAATTTGAGTACTTTATTTTTTGCCAATGGATGCGATGGATGTACCGCCAGCGCCAGCGTGTCGCTGCGATAGCTGCATGACGCGAGCCCCGTGAAATCCGCCGCGTCCCAGCAAATGCCGAGCGACGCGCTGCCTTCCCGAATGCCGCGCACGACATCCGGGCTGATCCGCTCGTCCATGCTCACCTGAATGTCGCGATGCGCGGGCTGCGCGAGGAATTCCGCGACATCATCGGCCAGCGATTCCGCCATCACAGAGGCCGTCGCCAGCACGCGCACTTCGCCGCGCACGCCCGCCGCGTAGCCGCCCATCGCACGCTCGATGCGTTGCGACGTGGCAAGCATTTCGCGCGCATGCTCGAGCAGCGTTTGCCCGGCGGCGGTGGGCTCTACGCCGTGACGGCGGCGCTGCAGCAGTTGCACGCCGACAATGTCTTCGAGCTGTGCGAGCCGCTTGCTGATTGCCGAGCCAACGATGTTCGCCTGCTCACCGACGCGGGCGATGTTTCGCGTTTCGCAGACGGCGACAAAGAGGCGCAGCGTGGTCAGATCGAGTTCGCGCACGGTGGTGGTTTAGCTATTCCTGTTTGGAACTTCAAGCGTTCTTTTATATCGTAATATGATCGCAATGGCAACTCTAAAATTGCCGTAATCCTTCCTTCGAGTCAAGCCATGTCCGCCTCGTCCCTCCCCCACGCCATCGTCCGCGAAGTCGGTCTGCGCGATGGCCTGCTAAGTATCAAAACCATCGTACCGACGGCGCAAAAGCTGGAATGGATCAGCGCGGCTTACGCGGCCGGTCAGAAGGAGATTGAAGTCGGATCGTTTGTGCCCGTGCGCCTGTTGCCGCAACTGGCCGATACCGCTGAACTCGTTGCCCATGCGAAAACCTTGCCGGGTCTCGTTGCGTCGGTGCTGGTACCCAATTTCAAAGGTGCCGAACGCGCGATTGAGTTGGACGCAGACGCCATGCTGATCCCCGTTTCGGCCAGCGCCGCACACAGCGCCGCCAACGTGCGCAAAACACCAGACGAAATGATCGCTTCCATCGCACAAATTCGCGCCGCTCGCGACGCAGCGGGCTCAAAGACGTTCATCGAAGTCGGCATGAGCACGGCCTTCGGTTGCACAATTCAGGGCGATGTTTCAGAGGATGAAGTGATTCGCTTGCTTCGCGCCGCGCTTGACGCTGGGGCCGAGCGTGTGGGTCTTGCCGACACGGTGGGCTACGCCGATCCGGCGCAGGTGCGACGCCTGTTCGAGAAGGCTTTCCGCGCGTTAGGTACGCAGAGCGACAAACTCACGTGCGGTCATTTTCACGACACGCGCGGACTTGCGTTGGCCAACACGCTCGCGGCGCTCGATGTCGGCGTGCGTCGGTTCGACGCGTCGCTCGCTGGCATCGGCGGCTGTCCGCATGCGCCCGGCGCGAGCGGCAATGCCGCAACGGAAGACACGGTGTTCATGCTGGAACGCATGGGCTACGACACCGGGATCGATCTTGACCAGCTACTCGCATTGCGCAAACAAATCGCAGAATGGCTCAAGGGCGAACAGCTTGGCGGCGCGATCTGGCGGGCGGGAGTACCGAAGTCAAGTGCTCGCGCGACTCCGCCGATGGCGTCATTCTCGCAGCAGGCTCCCATCCGGTGATGACGACCACGCGGTCAATGCCGGTCGAACACTCACTGGAGTCGACCGTAAATTTCGCGGGTCGCATCCTGTTTCTTTCGCAGGACGCGAGCCTCATCGCGAGGCAACTCGCGGGCGAGGACATCGCGACAGAGGCCGCGCTGCCGCTGCGTAACGACGTCTCAACAGACGAAATTTCACCGACCTGGGTCACTTACCACTACGACGAAAAACTGGGCGACTATCCGTACGCCGGTTTGAGGTGCGGCGACGTTGCGCCGTTTGCTACCGGCAGCGTCAAAGCGGGTGGCTTTGCAGTGACCGTTGCCGGTCGACGCTATGGCAAAGGCTCGTCGCGCGAAGCGAGTCCGTTTGCC
Organism: Burkholderiales bacterium; assembly: GCA_025352105.1. Lineage (GTDB taxonomy): Bacteria > Pseudomonadota > Gammaproteobacteria > Burkholderiales > Casimicrobiaceae > Casimicrobium. Next base: position 2,246 of record JANXUB010000001.1, read on the forward strand.
GAATGGTGCGCAGGCATCCAGCTGGTTATCGCTGAAAGCTTTGAGCGCACCTATCGCCAGAACTGCCGCAATTTGGGCATTTTTACGTCCACCGACTTTGGTCTGATCGAGCGAATCCGTAACGGAGAATCCATTCCCGTTGAGGAATTCACCCGCGGCGAAGATGAGCTCACCGCAGAGCTGATCCGGCGCGGTGGCCTCTTCGCGCTGATGCGTGCCCGCCAGCAAGGCTGGTCGCCGTCGACCAGCGTAGCGCCCACCGCGTCACCGGCGGGTCCGATGACCTACGCCGAGAAAATCATCGCCCGCGCTGCGGGTCGTGCATCAGTGAAAGCGGGAGACGGTGTGTTCGTCCGCGCTGACTGGCGTTATGCGCACGAGTACAACTCACCGCTCGGCATCGCTGCGCTAGAGCGCGCGATGGGTAGCGATGTGCAGCTCGCGGACGTGGCGAGCATCATCTGCTTCTCCGATCACTTGCCCTTCATTCATCAAGTGATGCCGGAAGCGCGACGCAAACTCGGTCTGCTTGACCTCGCCCAGATGCTCGGTAAAGTGCAGCAGCGCTTTTGTGAGCATCACGGTATTCGCTTGCACGGATTCCTCAAGGATCGCGACGGATGCGAAGGCATCAGCCACTCGATCATGACCGAGCGCTACGTGCTGCCCGGACAGCTGGCCGTGGGAACGGACTCGCATACGCCGCACTGTGGCGCCCTCGGTACGCTTGCGTTTGGAATAGGATCGACCGAGATGGCCTGTGCGTGGCTCACGGGCGAAGTGCGCATGCAGGTGCCGAAGACGTGCCGCGTGCAATTGCATGGCTCGCTGAAGCCTGGTGTCGAGGCCAAGGACATTGTGCTGCACATTCTGCGTCTTCCCTACGTGCGCGAGGGACACGCCATCGGCCAGATTTTCGAATACAGCGGCAGTGGTTTGACAGCGCTGTCCACCGACGAGCGCGCCACGCTGACCAATATGGTTGCAGAGATCGGCGGCTTCACGGGCATCGTAGTCCCTGACGCGGAAACGCGGCGGTTTCTGCAACAACGACGCAATGTGGACTTCGCACCGGAAGCGTGGATGGGCAGCGACGCAGATGCCGAAGTAGCGAATGTGATCGACATCGACTGCTCGGCAATAACCCCCATGCTCGCACAGCCCGGTGATCCAGGACTTGGCATCGCTACGGATCAGCTCGTACAGCCCGTCCGCGTGGATATTGCCTACAGCGGGTCTTGCACTGGTGGCAAGCTCGACGACGTAATGCGAGTGCACGAAGTGCTGCATTGGGCCGACACGCGAGGTCTGCGCGTGGCAACGGGCACGCGGTTCATTCTCCAGTTTGGCAGCCAGGAAGTACGCGAGCACTGCGTTCGCGCCGAAATGATGCCGCTGTTCGAGCGCATCGGTGCGGAGCTGGTGGAGCCGGGCTGCGGAGCCTGCGTCAATGCCGGGCCGGGCGTTTCCGACAGCACGAGCCAGGTGACCGTGAGTTCAATTAACCGCAATTTCCCGGGGCGGTCGGGGCCAGGGCAGGTGTGGCTTGCCAGCCCGTCAACCGTCGCTGCCAGCGCCATTGCTGGACACATTGTCAGTTTTGAGCAGCTGCAAGACAGCGTGAGCGAACCCGCTCACACACGTTCGCGCTGAGTATCGTTTCTTACCGTTCGACTGGAGAGCTTTAATGTTGCCGAGATCATTCAACCGCATGCCCTTTCTGGCAAGTGCTGCGCTTGCCGCGTCACTTTCGATGACCAGTCTGTCGACGTTTGCACAGAACACGTCGCCGCTGCGCGTGATCGTCACCAACAGCGCCGGATCGGGCATTGACGTTACGGTCCGCGCGGTCGCACCGGCCCTAAGCAAGTCGCTCGGCCGTCCGGTGGTGATCGAGAACCTTCCCGGCGCTGGCGGCATCACGGCCACATCGGCGCTCGTCAAGGCCGCACCCGATGGCAATACCATCGCGCTCGTGTCGAACAACCACTCGGTCAATCCGAGTGTTTACAAAAAGATTCCTTACGATTCGTTGGCTGACATCACGCCGATCACCGTCGTGGGCGACACGCCGTTCGTGCTCGCTGTGAACCCGAACAGGATTTCTGCAAAAACTGCCAAAGAGCTGCAAAACCAGCTGAAGGCCAAGCCAGGCACGTACAACTACGGATCATCCGGTAACGGCACCATCATTCACCTGGCCGCTGCGATGTTTGCCGACGCGGCGGACGTTGACATCAAACATATTCCCTACAAAGGGATGAGCGCGATGGTTGCAGACCTCGTGGGCGGACAGATTGATCTGGCGGCGGTCGCAGTTCCCGTGGCAGCGCCATTCGTGCGAGCGGGCACATTGCGCGCGATTGGGGTAATGGGCAAGCAACGTGTTCAGTCGCTGCCCGACGTGCCGACGATTGCCGAGCAAGGTTTCCCCGATGTCGATGTGGCGGGCTGGTTTGCATTCATCGGACCCGCCAAACTTCCGGCTGCGGAAGTGAAACGACTGCACGATGGCATCGTTGCGGCGTTCACCACCCCGGAAAGCCGTGAGGCCATGAATAAACAGGACAACGTCATTCACCCGATGTCTCCGGACGCCTCGGCCAAGTTCTTCCGCACTGAGCAGGAGCGCTACGCGAAGCTCGTAAAAAAGGCGGACGTGAAGCTCGACTGAGCCATCCGGACACTTCCTTGATGGCGACGATCCGTGCGATCTGCGTCGCAACAAATTTTCCGAAATCCTCGCAATGAACTCACACCAACCAACTCCTCGTGCTGGCCTCGCCGTGCAAGCCAGTAAACCGCTGCCCCTGACTGGCCTCCGCGTGGTCGAATTCACCCACATGGTCATGGGCCCTACCTGTGGCATGGTGCTCGCGGACATGGGTGCGGAGGTCATCAAGATTGAGCCGATTGATGGGGACCGCACTCGCCGTCTGCTCGGTGCGGGTTCGGGCTTTTTTCCGATGTTCAACCGTAACAAGAAAAGCATCGGGATTGACCTGCACAAGCCTGAGGGCGCGGCGCTCGCGCGCAAGCTGGCAGCGACGGCCGATGTGGTTGCTGAAAATTTCAAGCCCGGCACGATGGAGAAATACGGACTCGATTACGCGAGTCTGAGCAAAGTGAATGAGCGCCTGATTTACGTTACCTGCAAGGGCTTTTTGCCGGGCCCGTACGACCATCGCACGGCGCTCGACGAGGTGGTGCAGATGATGGGTGGCCTCGCCTACATGACCGGTCGGCCGGGCGATCCGCTGCGTGCGGGCACCAGCGTAAACGACATCATGGGCGGACTGTTCGGCGCGATTGGCGCGTTGGGCGCGCTTGTGCAGCGTGGCATCACGGGCAAGGGGCAGGAGATTCAATCGGCCCTCTTCGAGAACAACGTGTTTCTCGTAGGCCAGCACATGCTGCAATTCGCGATGACCGGCAAGGCTGCCGCGCCGATGCCCGCGCGTGACAATCCGTGGGCGGTATATGACGTGTTCACGGTGAAGGATGACGAGCAGATTTTTCTGGCCGCCGTGAGCGACGCGCAGTGGGTGACGTTTTGCGATGCGCTCGGGTTTGACGATTTGAAAAACGACGCCTCACTCGCAACGAACAATCAACGCGTGCAGATGCGACCCGAGCTGCTGTTAACGCTGCAGGCCCGACTGGCGCATCGCTCGGCGCAGGAGTTGTCAGATCTGTTTGAAAAGGTGGGGCTACCCTTCGCGCCGATCCGCAGGCCTGAGGATCTGTACGATGACCCGCATCTGATCGCGACGGGAGGCCTCGCCGACGTGCAGCTCCCCGACGGCCCGCGCGCCGGTGAAAGCGTGAAGACGACGCTGTTTCCGTTCACGATGGACGGTGAGCGGCTTCAGGTGCGCTTGCATCCGCCGAAACTCGGTGAGCATACGAAGGACCTACTCGCCGGAATCGGAGTGAGCGCGGAGCGCGTCGACCAGCTGATGCGCGACGGCGTTGTGGCCTGATCGCGCACAAAAGACCTCTGCATAAAAAAATTGATGAACCAAAGGAGTCACTTCAACATGAAACACACAAAGGCAGGTCACGCGCTCATGGCCTTGATGGTCTGCGTTGGCGTGCTTGCGTCATCCGCACACGCTCAAAGCGACAAGATCACCAAATTCATCCTGCCTGTCGCGGCGGGCTCCGGCGTGGACACCATCATGCGGGCCAGCAGCAAGGCGCTATCCGGTGCGCTCGGCACGCCTGTGGTCATCGACAACCAGCCTGGCGCAGGTGGCGTCGTTGGCACAGCGGCAATGATAAAGTCTGCACCCGATGGTGCAACGCTATCGGTAGTGTCAAACAATCATGTGATCTTCCCGAGCGTTTACAAATCGCTGCCGTTCGATCCGATCAACGACATCACGCCGATTGCCGTGATGGGTACCACGCCGCTGATACTCGTCGTTAATCCGAAGGTTGCCGCCAAAGACTCGAAAGAGCTGGTTGCCCTGCTTAAAGCGAGACCGGATGGGCTGAACTACGCATCCTCCGGCAACGGCACCATCCTGCATCTGGCGGCAGAGATGTTTCTTGACGAAGCCGGTGTCAAAGCGAAACACATTCCCTACAAAGGCGTTGGCCCGATGATCACTGACTTGCTTGGTGGACAGGTGGATTTTGGCGTGCTCGCGCTGCCATCGATTCAGGCGCATCTGAAGAGCGGCGCACTGCGCGCCATCGGCACTTCGAGCAAAGTGCGGCTGACGGCTGCGCCGGACATTCCGACGTTTGCCGAACAGGGTCTGCCGAACTACATCGTCGATGGCTGGTTTGCCGTCATCGGGCCGAAAAATTTGCCCGCGACCGAGGTGAAGCGAATTCACAGCGCATTCACCGCCGCGTTCGCGTCTGCCGAGGTAAAGGAAAGCATGGGCAAGCAGGGCAACTCGATCACCATTTCGACGCCCGAAGCCGCGGCGAGTTTCTTCAAGAGTGAAGTGGACAAGTACGCAAAGCTCGTGAAAAAAGCTGGCGTCAAGCTGGATTAGTTGGCCCAGCGCATGCTCACCGTGTCGGATTCGATCAACCTTCTGTCTTCGCGCTTACTTTTTCTGAGTAGCGATCCTTCGCTTGTTGATGCGCAAGTCGACGGACGAAATCTTACGCTCACCGAGGCTGGGGCGTTGCGGAATGACGTGTCCACCGATGAGATTACACCGCTCGCTTCGCTCGTTTATTTTGACCAACGCCTCGGCCGCTATCCCTACACCGGGGTGAAGTGCGGCGACCGGCTGCCGATCACGGTGGACGCGGTGCGCAACGGCGGGTTTGGCGTGGTCGTTGCGGGTAGTCGTTACGGCAAAGGCTCGTCGCGCGAGCACAGTCCGGCAGCGGAATCGCGCGCGGGCATTCGCCTCATGATCGCAAAAAGTTTCGAGCGCATTTATCGGCAGAACGCAGATAACCTCGGACTGTTCACCTCGACCGACTTCGGCCTGATCGAGCGCATCGCGCGCGGCGAAACCATCGCAATTGACGAACTCGTGGCCGGGCGAGATGCGCTGGCGGCGGCGGTGCTGCGTGCGGGTGGTTTGTTGCGCTATGGGCAGCAATATTTGTCCCCTCTCCCCTCGCGGGAGAGGGCCAGGGTGGGGGGGAACGTTGACGGCGCAAGCAAACTCGCCGCTGGGTACAACCGGCCCCCTCTCCCTCAACCCCTCTCCCACGAGGGGAGAGGGGGGCAAACCCTCACCGAAAAAAATCCTCACGCGTCACGTGCTCGCAACCGCCAATACAGGCACCGAACTCACGGTCGGCAACGGCGTCTTCGTGCGCGCCGATCTGCGCTTCATTCACGATATCTACACCGCGATGTGCGCGCATTCGTTGCACGAAACTTTTGGTCGGCCCCTCTCGCTGCATGAGCCGGAAACGATTCTCACGTTCGAAGACCATTACTCGTACGCGCACAAGAGCGTGATGCATGTCAAGAATGGCCTGATGCCCAATGTGCGTGCGCTCTCCGACGGTCATCGCGCGTTTGTGCACGACTACGGGCTCAAGGATCACGGTTATTTGCCTGAGTCGCAGGGCTACGACGGTGGGTCGCAAGGCATCTCGCATGCGCTGATGGCCGAGCGTTATGCGCTGCCCGGCCAAGTGGTTGTTGGCACAGACTCACACACACCGCACAGCGGCGCGCTGGGCTGTCTCGCGTTTGGCGTCGGCACCACCGACATGGCCAATGCGATGATGACCGGCGCGATCCGCATGACGGTGCCAGAGTCGCTACGCGTGGTGCTCGACGGCGAGCTGCCCGTGGGCATCGCTGCGAAAGACATCGTGCTGCATCTACTGGCGCTGCCGCAGATTCGGGCGGGGCTGGGGGTCGGCAAGGTATTTGAATTTGTGGGCTCTGTGGCACATGCCCTGTCCATCGACGAGCGCGCAACGCTCACCAACATGTGCGCCGAGCTGGGCGGCTTCACCGGATTGTTCGCTCCGGATGAAAAGACGCTTGCCTTCCTTCGTGAGCGGCGCGGCGTCGACCTTGTGCTGGAGCCGTGGATGCACAGCGACGCTGACGCGCACTACGCCAACACTCTCACGCTTGATTGCGCGGCGCTCACGCCGATGGTTGCCACGCCAGGCGATCCCGGCAACGGCGTGGCACTGGCTCAGATGGCTGAGCGCCCACGTGTCGACATCGCTTACGGCGGCTCCTGCACGGCCGGCAAGCGCGAGGATTTCGATCACTATCACGCCGTGCTGGCGTGGGCGGCGGAGCGCGGCTTGCGCGTGTCGTCTGGCGTTAAGCTGTTTCTGCAATTTGGAACGGTGGACGTTCGCGATTACTGCGTCAAGCGCGGCTATCTCGCGGCGTTTGAGCAGGTGGGTGCGGAAATGCTGCAACCGGCATGCGGTGCTTGCGCCAACTGCGGGCCAGGCACGTCGACCGACGCCTCGCAAGTCACGATCAGCGCGATCAACCGCAATTTCCCCGGTCGCGGCGGGCCCGGCGGCGTTTGGCTCGCGAGTCCGGCGACCGTGGCGGCAAGCGCGATTCTGGGGCGGATTGGGTCATTTGCCGAGTTGCAGGCGACTGGGCAGATATAGCTTTTTTCTGCTACGCAGGTAGCTTAGGGGCTCAACGCAAGTTATGTGCAAAGTCGACTTTAATAATTTTTGCGATATAGCCCACGTTTGCAAATAGTTTCCGCAAAAAGCTGTTCGGCGGCACGCGGTCCGCCTGCCCCATCGGGCCTCAAGCTCAGTCAATCACGCTTCAGTGATCACAATTTCAGTCGTAATTTCGGCAGTCTTTCCGAGCATCGCTGTTGCAGAGCAATATTTTTCTTTTGACAGCTTTACGGCGCGCTCAACCGCAGCCGGATCAAGGCCTTTTCCTGTCAGTTTGAACGTCAGTTTGATCGCGGTGAACACTTTCGGGTCGGCTTCGGCGCGAACCGCGTCGGCGTCGACGTGCAAGCTTGTGAAATTCTGACGCGACTTTTTAAGCATTAACACGACGTCAAACGCAGTGCAGCTTGCCGCGCCAGCGAGCACTAACTCCATTGGGCGAACTCCGGTATTTCGCCCACCGTATTCGGGTGCGCCGTCGATCACCACAGCATGCCCAGAGCCCGTTTCCGCCACAAATTGAACGTTATCGACCCACTTAATTGTTGATTTCATCAGAGTAATCCTTGGTTGTTCCACAAC
>JANXUB010000013.1 GCA_025352105.1 Burkholderiales bacterium
GCATCCAGCGCCTGCTCAAACACAATCGCCGCATCACCAGCGCGCTCGTTACGCAGCGCTAGCAATAGTTCGGCGCGACGCGCCGCTACCGCTTGATCCATCGTTCCGCGTTGCTCCCGGACGAAGGCGAGACGCGCATCAAACAGCGTGTCGCTCAATTTTTCTGCGTCCGAGCGCTCGTCCTTTACCGGCTTCGCCTTCGGGTCTGCGTTGATCACCTTGGCTGGAGACGCGCCGGCGATATAGACGATGGGCTGCCGATCCAGCACCCGGTTTTCACTGTCGCGCAGCGCCAATTCGCCCGCAAAATGCGCGGGCTTCGGTTCCTGTTTAACCAGCTCGTCGATCGCCTTGTCCTGAAGAAATACGATTTCTTCTCGACCCCGCTTCAGTTTGAGCTCAGTCGTGTCCTTGCCAAACAGTCTGTCGCGAAGACTGGCTCGAATCGGCAGCGGGCGTGGTGCCTTAAGCGGTTCCGAAAGTCGTAGCGGTGTTGCCGCGACCGTTTTGAGCAAATCGATCTCTGCTGCGGCGTACTCCACAATGGCGGTGGTCTTGCCCTTGGGAAACTTCACTGGCGGACGGCCTGTGAGCATGTTTCGACCGGGCGAATCAAAAATCACTTCACCCGATTCGTGGGTCAGGGTGATTCGACCGCCGCCCACCGCATCATCCAGGTCGTAGTCCTGCGCCTCCAGCACATGCGCTGTCAGACCCTCCTTGAAGTCGAGTGCGAAGCGTTGCCGCAGCAGATGCGTTCGCGCGGGCCCCGGTGTCAGTGGGGAAGCGGGAAGTTCCGCGCGCTCGTCGAGCTTCAATTCAGACGTCGACTCAGGCATAAATACGTGAATCGCCCGGTCGATTTTCGCTTCCGCTTTGACATCCCGATCAGCCAGCGGGTTGAGCGTCACGGTGGCCCACCCGGCATTGGCAGGAACGCTAATCGCGGTGTTGCCCAGGCCTGTACCGATCCATTCCAGACGGGTTTGCAGCGAGGCGTCGCCTACCGCACCAAAATGCAGTGTGTACGCAATTTCGGCCACAACGCCGGGCCTTAACATCAGGTCGAACGTCTGCTCTGCGTCGGTCGCAAGATTCAGCTGGCGAACCGTTTCCATGCTCGCCACAGGGGTCTGCGCTGCATAAGCCACCGCCTGCACGCTGAAGCGACGCAGCAGTGAATCCTTTGCGACGTGCTTGACTGTGATGCGCAGCACGGAGGCGTTCGCGGGTGCCTGAACAAAGTGGCGCTTCGTCATCGACGGTTTCAAATCCACAACCGCCTCCAGCCTGTTTTTGACGAAAGCACTCGGCGGCGCGGGCTGAATGATGGTCACTGGAATCGAGAACACAGGCCCCAGCGAGCGCTGGTTTGCCACCACCGCGTCAACCTGAGCGACATGCACGGAACCGATGGCGCCTTTGGCCATCGGTGGAACATTCACCAGCATGGAAATATTGCGCGACCCATTGGTCATATGCACATACTCAGGCGCGGAAATCCAGGGCACCGACGGCTTTAGAAGCAAATCGGTTTCAAAGTTGAATCGTGCCTTTTGCGGTGTGGACTCAGCCCACGCGGGTGTGATCTTTACGCCTACCCTCATTCGGGCTTCGTTGATCGATTCGCGCAGCAATAGTCCCCGCCCTTTGCTGGTGAACGTACCCTGATCGACCTCAATATCGTAGAAGTTGCGAAACGCCGGAACGCTCTGCAAATCGTTCAATTTCTTCCATGCGCCCGGCGCGTTAATCAGCCCCGAACCCCGGGTTAAAGCGCTCTCATCGGGTATCGATTGCGCACCCAGCATGAGCGCCGAACGCAGCAAGGCTGGGCCAGCTGCAAGCTTGTTTTGCCGGGCTGCGCTCAGCACCAGCGCCGCCGCCCCCGCGGCAGACGGAGACGCCATGGATGTTCCGTTGTACATATCGGACCGCTTCTGCGACTCAGGCGACAGCGACGCATAGGCAGCCCCCGGCGCCATGATGTCGACACCAAAATCACCATCCTTGGTAGGGCCCCGGCTGCTGAACTGCTGCGCCGCGTTGGCGGTGTCCTTCAGCGTGTTGTAGAGCACCGCGCCCATTTCTCGCGACATGTACGCACCCACGCCCAGGACACGACTGGCCTCTGCACCGGCACCGCCCGCCGTGCCATAAGCGGGTCCGTCGTTGCCCGCCGAGATCACCGCCAAAATGTCAAAGCGTTCAACCATGATGTCGTACACGCGACTGTTTTGATTTTTTCCGTCCTGGAGCGTGGATCTGCCGCCCCAACTCGCGTTCACGATATCGACACGATGTTGTGCCGCGATCGCCGTGGCGCGCAGCTCACTGGTGCCATACGAGCTGCCGCCAGCGCGAATGTCGCCAATCTTGATCGACAGAATGCGCGCGCCGGGGGCGATTCCGTTGCGGGCGGGCTCTTCCGGTGAGTTGCCGGCCGCGATAGACGCGACGTGCGTGCCGTGACTGCCACTCACAGTGACAATCGACAACAACTCGCCGCCCTCGTAAACCTGTACCCCGAAATTTGCATTGGCAACGCTGCCGAAAGAACCAAATTCGCCAGCGATGCCGAACGGCCGGAGAACGAGCTCGTTGCCCAGATCGCCGTCGCCATTGGTGTCGATCACAACACGCCAGCCAGTGCCGTCGTTCCACAGAACGCAGTCGTACACAAGCGTTGCGTCCGCGTCTTTGCCTTCGTCGAGCGCGGTGAGCGCCAGATCGCGTGAGATGAGGTCGCGATCAGCCCGACTGCGCTCGTCGGGAGCCTTTGCGCGTGCAGCCTTGAGAAGCCCTGCGGCGTCGCTTCTGTCGCGCGCGGCGGTGCGCAGCGACGCCGCCGCCGCACGCGCCGAAGTGCGTTCTTCGGTCAGCCGCTTGAGCACTTCGCCGTAGAACAATTCGTTTGCTGCCTTGAGGCCGAGCCGATACTCGCCGGACGGATTGATGATCCCAGGCGGCAACGTGAGCTTGCGCCCACTCAGCGCAAGCAGCTTTCCCGACGAATCGGGCTTTCGCCGGGTGCTGGTGTCAACGTCGCCTGAACCCGAAGCATCAATGACGTCGACAATCTTTCTTTCGCCCGTACTGGTCACTGCGAGCCCTGCCGCTGCTGGGTCGACGCCCGTGTCAAAAATGCCAATCACAACGCCGCGCCCGTCCCACGTGGGATGCGCTTTCAGAAAGATATCGGCCGCCACTTCATGCTTCGGAATGAGCGACGAACGGAGCGCCAGCATGTTGCCTTCAGCGACTACCGTTCCGGCCGCAAGGCACGGCGTGACCAGGGCGGGCGCGGCAAAAAACGCGGTAACGAGCAGGGCATTGCGAAGGTTCATGAGAAGCACAGCACGCTGTTGACAACCAAAAAATCATGTTAACCCGGGGGCCGGGTGCAACCCGCCTGGTTCGCGCTGTGACTACGACTCCGCCCCGCTTTTTCGCGTCGCCCGATACGACAATGCCAAAGCACCCAGCAACACCGTAGCCCCAATCAGCGGCAACCAGCGATACCCGGCGTTCGCGATCACGGCACCGCCCACCGACGCGCCAATGGCCTGACCCAGATAAATCATGCTGGTGTTGAGCGCGATGCTTGCGCCTGCGAGCTGCGGTGATGCGCCCACGAGGCGCGCCTGTTGCGATGAATTGTTGGCGAACACGCCCGCACCCCAGGTCAACGCGCCGACGATGAAGCCGATCCATGTCGAGCCGACGGCCGCGAGCGTCAACATGCCCACGCACATGGATATCAGGGAAATCGTCACGTTGGAGGTTGCACCCTGTTTTCCGATGCGCCGCGTTGCCCACACGTTACCGATGACACCGGCCAGACCAAACAGCACCAGCGCCAGCGACAGCGTATTCGGCGTGGAATCGAGCGTGTTTGCCACGTACGGCGCGATATAGGCAAACGTCGTAAATTGCCCTGATCCAGAGACCATCGTGACGAGCAAAATCGCAATCAGCGCAGGATGCCTCGCAACCTGAATCCATGCGTCGCGCGACAACGGCACGCCTTGCAAACCTTTGGGTACGACCCGAAACACCCAGACCACGCCAACCAGACACAGCCCGGCGAATAAGCCGAATGTGCCGCGCCAGCCGACATGCGCGCCCAGCCACGCCGACAGCGGACTGCCGAACACTGAGGCGACCGACCAGCCGAGAAACACCGCCGTGATCGCGCCAGCGCGGCGCTCGGGTGCGATCACGATGCCCAGCGTGGCGGCGGCCTGCGGTGTAAAGATCGCAGCGCCGAGCATCGTGATCGCGCGCATCACAATGAGCGTGAACAAATTAGGCGCGAACGCGCACAGCGCGTGACCTACCGCATACAGGGCGAGCGACCCAGCGAGCACGGTGCGGCGATCGATCTGTGACGTCAGCGTCGCCAAGATCGGCGAACCGAAACACATCGCAATCGCGGCGACGGTAATGAGGAGCGCGGTCTGCGGCACGCTCGCACCCAGGTCGTTCGACAGCACGATCAACAACCCCGGCGCCATCATGACGCCAGTACCGATCAGGAAGTTGCCGAAGGTGAAGGCGCGAACGTAAGCGCGTTCTGCCTGTTGAGCGTTAGGCGTATTGCTGTGAGCGTCAGGCGGCGCGCTGTTGGACAAAACGTCCCACCCCAAGTCCGATCAGCATCGAAATCAACATGGCAGCACCTGCGCCAATGAAGATCGAGCGGGGCAAATCATGATCCATCATCCAGCCAAAAATTGGCGCAGACACCGCGAGTCCGGCGTCGAGGCCGGAATACACCATGCCATACACACGACCGGTCGCACCGGCCGGCGTCGCGCGTTTGATCAGCAAATCACGCGAAGGCCCAGCGACACCTGTACCTAACCCCGCCAGCATGACCAGCACCAAGGTCGCCGTACCACCGGCGATTCCTGAGGCGGCGATGAACAGAAGCATTGCGGAACCGGTGAGGGCCCCAGCGATGATGCGCTCGGGATCGGCCCACTGGCGGCTGATGGCGAAGCCGCCTGCCAACTGCCCGATGGCGCTGAACACCAGGTAGCCAGTGAGTGCGGTGGCGGCCACGGTGAGCTTCAGGCCCACGATGGCTTGCAGTGCCGGAGTCGCGAAATTCTGAATCGCCGAATTACTGAACGTGATGACAAAGAAAAAAGCGAAACACATCCACACAACTGGCTGGCGCATGAAGGCGAAGCGCGACTCGATCGGTTGCCCAGGCTCAAGATCGTGGCGGGCGGCGTGTGCGGTAGCTAGCGAGCGGGTGTCGATGGCATCACGAAAAATCACCGCGACGGCCAGTACGCAGAGCGCAAATCCGGCCGCTGCCGAAAGTGCTGTGCGCCAGCCAAACTGCTGCGCCATCAGCACCATGACAAGCGTCGCCGATGCATAGCCCAGCGTGCCGCTCAGCCCGTGCGCACTGTAGGCATGGCCGATCCGGCGGGTAGAGACGCGCTGGTTGATGATGCTGTAGTCCACCGGGTGAAACGGTGAGTTTGCGATGCCCGCAATGGCTGCCGAGGCGACGAGCATGGCGTAGCCATTTGCCAGCGACCCGACCACCGCCGCCACCGCGAACAGCACCAGCCCGCCGAACATGACCGCTCGTGCGCCGACCTTGTCCACTACAAAGCCCGCAGCTGCCTGACCGAACGCGGAAACCAGATAAAAAAGGCTCGCCAGCGTGCCGAGTTCCGCGAACGACAACGAAAACTCCGTCGCCAGCCACGGAAACAGCGGCGGCAACAGGAGCTGGAAGAAGTGCGAGGTGGCGTGGGCGAGGCCGACGACGCTGATGGTCGTGGCGTCCATCCGAAAAGAAGAATCGGACGCGGGCAAAACTGTACTCATTCGATAAGCTTACACCTATGAATAGTACAAACCCTATCCCAGTTCCAAAGTTGCGCACTGGCGGTCACCTGATCGCTGACGCATTGATTACCCACGGCGTCGACACCGCTTTCGGCGTTCCCGGCGAGAGCTATCTCGCCGTGCTCGACGGCTTGTATGAGCATCGCAATGACTTCCGCTTTGTGATTTGTCGGCAGGAGGGCGGTGCCGCCTTCATGGCCGAGTCGTATGCCAAGCTCACTGGTAAACCGGGTGTCTGCCTTGTCACGCGCGGCCCCGGCGCGACCAATGGCGCCATTGGCGTGCACACGGCGCATCAGGATTCGTCGCCGATGATTTTGCTGGTCGGGCAGGTCGGCAATGACTTTGTTGAGCGCGAAGCATTTCAGGAGCTCGACTATCGCCGCATGTTCGGCCCGATGGCCAAGTGGGTCGCGCAGATTGATGACGCGGCGCGCGTGCCGGAATACATGGCGCATGCGTTTCAGATCGCCACCAGCGGGCGTCCGGGGCCAGTCGTGTTGGCGCTGCCAGAGGACATGTTGTCGGCGATGGCCAGTGTGGCCGAAGCGAAGCCGTATCGCTCAGTTCAATCGCATCCCGGCGCAGCGGATATGGCGCGCGTGGCGGAGTTGCTTGCGGGTGCCGAGCGGCCTTTTGTCATCGCAGGCGGCTTCGGCTGGACGCGCGATGCAGCGCGGCAATTACGAGAGTTTGCTGAAGCAAATCATCTGCCTGTCGGTTGCGCATTCCGCTTTCAGGACTGCATGGATAACAGTCACCCGAACTACGCAGGAGACGTGGGCATCGGGATCAATCCGAAGCTTGCGGCGCGGGTGAAGAATGCGGATGTGGTTTTGTGTATTGGCGCACGCTTGGGGGAAATGACGACATCGGGTTACACCTTGTTTGATGTGCCAGTGCCGAAGCAAAAACTCATTCATGTGCACGGTGATCCGAATGAGTTGGGACGTGTGTATCAGGCTGAAGTGATGATTGCGGCGGGCGTTGCGGAGTTTTGTGCAATGCTCCCCTCGCCCTTGGTGGGAGAGGGGCGGGGGGAGAGGGGGACGGTTGCCAGCAGCACCAACGTTGCTCATGCCAGCAACACCCTCTCCCCAACCCCTCTCCCCTCAAGAGATAGGGGCTCGAACGACTTGGCTGCGGTACAGAGCGATCTTGCCGCGTGGCAGGCCGAGCCGCCGCTATACGCGAAGCGCACCGAGCCCGCCAAACTCAATTTGTGGGAAGTCGTGCAAACGCTGAAACGCCTTGCGCCCGCAGATTCCATCATCACCAACGGCGCGGGAAATTTCGCAACCTGGGCGCATCGCTTTTGGCCGTACGCTGGCATTGAGACGTGCAACAAATCACAACTCGCGCCCACCAGCGGCGCTATGGGTTACGGCGTGCCGGCGGCGGTCATGGCCTCCATCGTCGCGCCTGAGCGCACGACGATCAATTTCGCGGGCGATGGTGATTTCATGATGACGTCGCAGGAGCTGGCCACCGCTGTGCAATATGGCGGCGCGCCGATTTGCATTGTGTTCAACAACGGCATGTACGGCACCATCCGCATGCATCAGGAGCGCGAACATCCGTCGCGTGTGTACGGCACTCAACTCGTCAATCCTGATTTTGCGAAGTACGCCGAGAGCTTTGGTGGCCAGGGCTTTACGGTTACGACCAACGCGGAATTTGATGTCGCGTTCGCTGCCGCGCTGGCATTCACGCGAACCGCAAAGAAGCCCGCCGTGATTGAGCTGAAAGTGGATCCGCAGGATCTCACGCCGGGGGCGACGCTGGATGCGATTTCGGAAACGGCGCGGAAGACTAAAGGACTTTAGGCGTACTCAATTTCGTTCGACCGTTCATCATGACTCCTGACCGTCAGCTTCATCATGAAATGACCATTACATCTGGGCTAGAGGCGATTTTTATAAAAAGTCGACTAAAGACGAATATTGATGTAAGCCCCTACGCAACGGCTGTTTCAGCGAAAAGCTGATTGACGCAGCAGATGGCTTTGCGTGCTGAAGCTCACGGCTGAAACTGCCCCGGAAAGACGTAGAGCAGCGCGGTGGTCATCACCAGATACCGCAAAAATTTGCCTAGCGCGCCATACAAAAAACAGGGCCAAAACGGTAATTTGAGCCACCCTGCAAGCGTCGCGAGCGGGTCACCGACAACGGGCAAGAACGCAAAAAAACAGGCTCGCGGACCGAGGCGCTCCAACCACGCCAAAGCCTTCGCTTGGACGGCCGATTGTTTGTAGCCCTCATACGCTTTCTTCGCGCCGAAACCCATCCACCAATTGATGGCGCCGCCCAAAGCGTTGCCTGCGGTCGCGACGACAATCGTCGGCCAGAACAGCTCGGGATTTAACTTGATGAGCCCGAACACCGCAGGCTCCGAACCCAGCGGCAAAAGCGTCGCCGACACCAGACTGATGATGAATACTGTTGACAGCCCGTACTGCGGCAACGCCAGCGCTTGAAGGAGACTCGCGAACCATGCTTCCATGACGGGCATTTTGCAGCATGGGCTGCAATATCAAGTTTTTGTAGGCTGGGTCGTGACCCAGCATCGTGGCACGTCGATAACGGGATTGCTGGGTGGAAACCCAGCCTACTCGTCCAACGCAACGATCGCATTGAGCGCCGAAGCAAATCGCGCGTCACCTTGTCCAGTGACTTTTGCGGTTGGCAGGTTCAACGCCGCGAGTTCGTTAGCGATCATCGCGGAGATTGGCTGACGCACATGCGCGCCCTCGCGTTGCTCGTCCGCTACCCACGCGATGTCGGACTGGAGCACGAGCGTCAGTGCGTAACGCGTTTGCAAATGGCGGGCTCGGGGGAAGAGGGATTGATCGCCGAATACGAATTCACTGTAGATCGCGGTGAGCAGTGGGGCGGTGTCGCAGAACACAAAAGGTGCAGTCGCGATTTGCGCGTTCGCTAGTGCTGCCGATTCGTGAATGACTTGCGTTTCCAAAATCAATGATTGCTCGCTGGGCGTCGGCGTGCGCCTGCGTGACTCACAAAATTCACGCAGATATTCTGGTACCCACGGACAATTGAAATGTGCCGCTAAGGCCTGCGCGAGCGTGGTCTTGCCGGTGCTCTCGGCACCGATCAGACAGATGAGTTTGGGCTGTGAACTCACAAGGCGCTTACAACACGTGAAGGCGCTTGGTCCAGCCGATCCAGCCCCAGATGGCGAGCAGGAAAAAGATCACGTAGAGCGCAACGGTCAGGTGCAATCCCTTGTACGCAAACAACGCGATGCTGGCAGCGTTCACAGCAAGCCACAGCGGCCAGTTTTCAATAAATTTTCGGCCCAACAGCACCGTGCCCACGATGCTGCCCGCCGTCACAAAACCGTCAGCCCACGGCACATCGGAGTCGGTAACGGCCCGCAGCAGCAACGCGCAGACAACCCACAGGATCGCCCACGATCCAGCGCTGATTGCAACGCCTTTGCGGCCAAGTCGCGCGATCTTCAGCGGCGCGTTTGACTCCGCCCGATGGCCGCGCAACCACTGCCACCAGCCCCAGATCGCAGCGACCGCAAAGAACACATTCACGCCCGCCTCACCATAGAGCTTGCTCACATAAAACAGCCACACATAGAGCGCGCTCGCCACGATTGTCAGCGGCCAGCCCCAGTGAATCTCGAACACGTTGCAGGCGATGTTCGCGAGCGCGAGCACAAACGCAATCACCTCAAGCCAGGTGACTGCGGTGCCCAAGAGCGTGAATGCAGTTTCAAGCATTACGCGCGGGTCTTAAAAATCCACCGTAACGCTGCCTCGCACCGTGCGTGGCGTCGATGGGAACAGATAGATGCCGCCCCATGATTGCGTCGGGGCTTCGCGCCAGTAGACGCGGTTGGTGAGGTTCTCGACGTTGAGTCGCAGCAGCGTCGATTTGCCCATCAATTTGGTTTGATAGCGCGCGCCCGCGTCCAGCTGCCATGAGTTTGGCAAGGTCACGCTGCCATCAGCCGTCACCGTTTTTCCGCTTTCAAAAACAACTAACGCATTCAGCGCCAAGCCCGGCAGCGCTGCGATCTTGTAATCGGCGAACAGGGATGTTTTGACGCGTGGCACATTGGTCACGCGCTGGCCAACGAGCGTCGGGTCAACAGCTTTGGTGAATTTGGCATCGAGCACGGTCATGCTCGCCTGCACTGACAACGCTGCGTCAACGCGACCTGTTGCCGCCAGCTCCAGCCCGCGATGGCGCGCTTCTTTTCCGCCCGCAACACGAATCGGCTTGCCCGAGGCAGTGGCGACGTCATCGGCAAACGGCTTATCGATATTGAACAGGGCAACGGTTACGAGCAAGCGACTGCTCGCCTGCCACTTCGCGCCGATCTCGATTTGTTCGCTTTTGAGTGCAGGGAGCGCCGCACCGTAATTCACAAAACGCGACGACCGATTCGGGACCACTTCCAGCTCCACGCCCTGACCCCATGAGCCGTAGAGCATCGTGCTCGCCGACGGCGACCACGCAAGGCCCGCCCACGGTGTGGTGACGGTTTGATCGTAGGCCACAGCGCGCGAGCCGTTGCTTCGTTCGCTGGCCCGATTGATTTGCGAGATACGCACCCCGGCGAACGATTGCACGGTAGCCGTTAAGTTCGAGCGCAAGCTCGCATAACCCTCAATCGCGCGTTCACGGCTGTTCGTATTGAGCCCCGTTAGCGTCGGGTCGGACGGCGCGGCAACGGGCGTGTAAATGTTGGTGCTGCCGACGTAGTTGTACGCCTGCATTGGCGGCAAATCGGCGCGGATGCTGCGACCGGCAAAGCCAAAGCGCGTGTTGTGCTGCAAGCCGAATGCAGAAAATTTGCCATCGAGATAGGCGTCCCAGCTCGATACTTTTCGTTTCTCGCCTTCGCTTCGATAATCGTAAATATCGACATCGCCATTCGCGCACAGTCCGGGGTAAACGTAGTTCGTCGCGTTACTGCAGCCATCCGGGAACGCGATGCGGTCATTCAATTTGCTGGTCTGCAGATTGGCTGCGATACGTGCTTGCCAGTCGGCGTTGAAGCGGTGATTGAGCGCGACCTGCGCGGTTGATGTCGTCGTCTGAAACGGCAACGACCATGACTGATTGTTGAGATTGAGACGCGGGTTGATGCGTGTTGGCAGCGTGTCGCCGCCGCCGTCGCCATTGACGTCAAGCAGGCCGAGACCGGGCACATCCGGCTGCGAACGGCGGTGGTATTCGAAATCGGCGGAGACAGAAGTCTGCGAGCTGAGCGACGTTGCCATCGCGAGACTTGCAAACTGCCGATCACCGTTGGTGTGATCGAACTGCGAGCGCAGGCGCTCAGCCGCGACGTTGAGGCGCACGCCGACGTTTCCAATTGAGGTGTTGGCATCAATATGCGCCTTGGCGGTACCGTACTGATCGCCGCTGACGGTGGCCGTGGTGAAGGCCTCCTTCATCGGCACTTTGGTGACGTAATTCACCAGCCCGCCGGGCGCAGAGACGCCCGATTGCAGGCCTGCAACGCCTTTCAGAATTTCGATGCGTTCCTTGTTTTCAAACGCAATCGGCGCGTAGTTCGTCATCGCCAGACCGTTGCGGCGGAAGTTGCCTGTCTGGTCGAGAAGAAAGCCGCGAATCGACAGGCTCTCGATGTAGCCCAACGTGTTGTATGAGTCGGCCAACGACGAGTCGAGCTTAAGCGCATGCGACAGCGTCTGCGCGCCCGTGCTGGCGAGCAAATCTGCGCCAATGACGGTGATGCTTTGCGGTGTTTTGGCAAGCGGCGCGTTGAAGCCGCCGACATCAGCGTTTTCAGCGTCCAGCACCGGAGCAGACTTTCCGGTGACGGTCACCGGGTCAATCTTTTGTGGGGGTGGAGTCTGCGCGAACGCAGCACAGGAGAGGGCCGCAGCGATTGCCGAAGCCAGAGGTTTTTGTACGGTTTTTAAAATGTAGGCCATCGAATTTCCTTCATCGACGGCAGGGCAGAAGTACACGAACTAACCCGGCTTAGCCAGCCATGCCGGGTGAAATCAGCGACGCTTCCCTGCGCAAGAATTACCTTGATCAAGTTCCAGGGTTTCATCTCAGCCGACTTCCGCACAAACTATGCGAAAGCCAGCACCCCTAGCGTTTATGGGCACGCAATCTGCATATCCACATCGAATTGTAGACGGCAGCCTGTGGGAGCGGTTCCACCGCGATTGGTTAACCGGGCAATCGCTGTGGAACCGCTCCCACAATGGCTGGCCTTGCCCGCTAAACTTCTGTCTTCAAGTTTGCATGTTCCCCGACGAGGATTCCTGATGCTGCTGGGCTTTGTATTTCTGTATTTGCTGGTCACGATTGGCATCGGCTTGTGGGCTGCGCGTCGTGTGAAAAACACCGCCGACTTTGCGATTGCCGGTCGCAGCCTGCCGCTCTACATGATCGTCACCACCACGTTTGCGACGTGGTTTGGCAGCGAAACGGTGCTCGGTATTGGCGCGAAATTCGTGCAGGGCAATTTCGGCACGGTGGTGGAGGATCCGTTCGGTGCGGCGTTCTGTTTGATCTTCGTTGGCATGTTTTTCGCGGCAAAGCTCTACAAATTAACGCTGTTGACAATCAGCGATTACTACCGCCAGCGCTTCGGAAAATCGGTGGAAATCTTGTGCTCCATCATCATCATGCTGTCGTATCTGGGCTGGGTGGCGGCGCAGGTGACGGCGCTGGGACTCGTGTTCAACGTGCTCTCGGCGGGCGGCATCACGTTTGAATGGGGCATGGTGATCGGCGTCGTTTCTATCTTGATCTACACGCTGTTCGGCGGCATGTGGAGCGTCGCGGTGACGGACTTTATTCAGATGATTGTGCTCGTCTTCGGACTCTCGATCATCGCCGTCATCGCGGGCGACATGGCGGGCGGTGCGGGCAAAGTGATCGCCTACGCGCAGAGCAAAGACATGTTTCGCTTCTTCCCGGAACCAACGTTCAAGGACATGTTGTTTTTCTTCGCCGCCGCGATCACCATCATGTTGGGCTCGATCCCGCAGCAGGACGTGTTTCAGCGCGTGATGTCGGCGAAGGACGTGAAGGCAGCGACGCGCGGCCCTGTAATTGGCGGCATTTGCTATTTGCTGTTCGCTTTCGTGCCCATGTTTCTCGTGGTTGCGGCACTGGTGATCTTGCCAGAGCAAACGGCTGAATTGTTGAAAGGCGACACCCAGAAGATTTTGCCGACCCTGATTTTGACGAAGATGCCGCTGATCGCGCAGATCATCTTCTTCGGTGCGCTGCTCTCCGCGATCAAATCCACAGCGTCGGCGACGCTTCTCGCGCCCAGCGTGACATTCGTTGAAAACATTTACAAGCACTTCAATAAACACATGAACGATCAGCAAACGTTGAAGGCGATGCGCGTCACCGTGCTGCTGTTCTCGGTGTTCGTGCTCGGCTACGCAATGGCCTCACGCGGCACCAAGATTTATGACATGGTTTCAGGTGCCTATCAGGTCACGCTCGTGGGCGCATTTGTGCCGCTGGTGTTCGGGCTGTACTGGAGGCGGGCGACGACTCAGGGCGCGCTTGCCTCCATCATCCTCGGCATCGGCACGTGGCTCCTGTTTATGATTGCGCCGGGCTGGGGTGAAGTGTTTCCGCAGCAGCTAGCAGGCATTCTCGCGGCGTTTTCCGGGATGATTGGCGGCTCGTTGATGCCGCAAAAAATTGCCAATCACACCGGACACGTCCATCATTTTTTGGGATCGGCGAAAAGCGCTTGAGTATCCGCTAAAAAATGCTTCAGCTTTGTGTGGAACTGACCTGTGAGTGTGGGCTAAGCTCGATAAATCGTACTAATCGACTTAGCCGATAAATGGGTTGTAGCCCCTGTCAAAGCTGGGGTTGAACAAAAAAGCTGAACACGGGCTGAGCGGCCACGCCGACCAACATCGCGCCAATTTCGCCACCTGTGCTCTCCATCGGCATGCTGCGGCCCGATTCGTGCGTTTGCGATTTAGAGCGCGTTGATGGCTTGCCCATTGCGGCCACAGAGTGGCTAACCTGTCATGAAATCGCGCTTGTGGTTTTTAATGACATGGGGATAATCCGTGAGCGGAGGGCGTGCCTCTGAACCGTGATTTTTTTCTGGAGACTGCTTTGCTGCACCGTTTGCTTTGTCGCTGCTTCACGAATTTTTTAGGGGTGTTGTCCACACTCATGCCCCTCGTCTTCATGCCCGCCTTCGCGGCGTCTCCAAACATCGTGATCAGTCAGGTGTATGGCGGCGGCGGCAACAGCGGATCGGTTTACAAGAACGACTTCATTGAGCTCTTCAATCGGGGATCGCTTCCGCAGAGCGTGAACGGCTGGTCGGTTCAATACGCTG
The DNA here is from genome assembly GCA_025352105.1 of Burkholderiales bacterium. Taxonomy (GTDB): domain Bacteria; phylum Pseudomonadota; class Gammaproteobacteria; order Burkholderiales; family Casimicrobiaceae; genus Casimicrobium. Next base: position 14,227 of record JANXUB010000013.1, read on the forward strand.
GTGCCACCGGCACAACATGGCAGGTTACCAATCTGACCAACGTGACCCTTCAACCGGGGCAGTACTACCTGATTCAACAGGCCGTGGGTGCTGGCGGAACGACCAATTTGCCCACGCCGGACGCAACAGGAACGATTGCCATGAGCGGCACAGCGGGCAAGGTTCTGCTTTCGAGCAGCACGACGGCGCTCACCGGCGCCTGTCCAACGGGCGGCAGCGTGGTCGATTTTGCCGGTTTCGGCACCACGGCAAACTGCTTCGAAGGCAGCGGGCCGACGCCCGCGCCGAGCAACACCACGGCGGCCCTGAGGACGGCGAGCGGCTGCACCGATACCGACAGCAATGCAACGGATTTCACGGCGGGCACGGTCAATCCACGCAATACAGCAACTACAGCGCCATGCGCAGGCGCGACGCCGAATGTCAGTCTGTCGGTCAGCACCAACGCTGGCAGTGAGGCCGCGCAGACAGTCGTGACCGTGACTGCGACCGCATCGGCGGCCGTGGTGGGCGACCAGACCGTTGCGCTCGCCGTTACCGGCACTGGCATCACCTCTGGCGACTACACACTCAGCAATTCGACGATCACGATTCTGAGTGGGCAGACGATAGGTTCGGTGACGTTCACTGTTGTCGACGACGTACTCGTCGAAGGCACCGAGACAGCCGTGCTGACAATCAGCGCCCCCTCGGCCGGCATCGTCCTTGGCGCGACGATTGCCCAGAGCATTGTGATCACGGACAACGACGCCGCTGGACTGCCCAATCTGACTGTTAATGACGTGTCGGCGAACGAAGGGAACAGCGGAACCACGACGTTTACCTTTACCGTGAGCCTGTCGGCACCTGCACCCGCAGGCGGCGTGACGTTTGACATTGCAACGGCCAACGGCACGGCCACAGCGGGCTCCGACTACGTAGCGAAATCTTTGACTGCGCAGACGATTGCCGCTGGCAACTCAACGTACACGTTCGATGTCTTCGTCAACGGCGACACCACGCCCGAGCTGGACGAAACGTTCTTCGTGAACGTCACCAACGTGACCAACGCCGTCGTCACCGATGGGCAGGGTCAGGGCACGATCATCAACGACGATCTGTACAAAATTCACGACGTGCAAGGCAGCGGCGCAACGTCGCCATTGGTCGGGCAAACTGTCTCGGTAGAAGGCGTGGTCATTGGCGTCTTTCAGGGTGCGACGCAGTTGAAGGGATTTTTCCTGCAGGAAGAAGACGCCGATGCAGATGCTGATCCGAATACTTCGGAGGGCATCTTCGTGTTCTGTAACACCTGCCCGACGGCGGTTGCCGAAGGCCAGCGCGTACGGGTGATGGGCGTGGTGTCCGAGTTCAACGGCCTCACAGAAATCACGTCGAGTACGGCGGGTTCGGTCGTCATCACCGATGCCGGAAATCATCTCGCCGAGGTCACGCCGACCGTCATCACGCTGCCCATCGTGGGCGACGTTAATGCCTATTACGAAGCCCGCGAAAGCATGCGCGTGACATACGCTGACACGCTGACCGTGTCGGAGTATTTCGAGCTTGCACGCTACGGCCAGATCGTTTTGTATCAAGGTGGCCGCCCGTACCAGTACACCGACAGCGCACCACCCAGCGTTGCCGGTGCGGCCGCGCACGCCGACGAGTTGTTGCGCCGACGCGTGATTCTCGATGACGACAACAACGTCGAAAACGCGTATCTGAATCAGGCGGCTGGCAACCAGGCGATCTATCACCCGCGCGCCAACGGCGGCTTCTCGGTGGGCGCGCAAGGCACGGACTTTTTCCGGGGTGGCGATCTCGTGAACAATTTGACTGGCGTGTTGCACTGGAGCTTCTCGGGTGGCACCAGTGTTGACGCGTGGCGCATCCGTCCGACATCAGCGACACCGGTGACGTTCACGGTCGGCAATCCGCGTCCGGCAGCAGCGCCCTTCGTGGGCGGCGCGATCAAGGCCGCCGGTGCCAACATGCTCAATTACTTCACCACCATCGACGCGACGTCAAGCTCCAGCAGTGGCCCGTGCGGCCCGTCCGGCGGGCAGGATTGCCGTGGCGCGGACAGCATTGTCGAGCTGGATCGCCAGCGTGAGCGCGCCTCGATTGTGTTGTGCGGATTGAACGCAGACGTCGCGGCGCTCATGGAAATGGAGAACACCACGGCGTCGGCTACGGTCACTGATTTGCTCGGCGCAGTCAATGCGCGTTGTGGCGGCACCAAACCTTACACGTTTGTGAACACCGGCGGCACGCTGGGCGGTGATGCCATCCGCGTGCATCTGATTTATCGCACCGGCGTGGTCGCCCCATTCGGCTCAGCGCTGGTTGATCTTGACTCAATTCACAGTCGTCCGCCGACGGCACAAACGTTTGACGTCGTTGACGCCAACAATGCCGCATTTGGCAAGCGCTTCACCGTCATCGCCAATCACTTCAAATCCAAAGGCTGCTCAGGTGCCACTGGAGTAGATGCCGATATCGGCGACGGACAAGGCTGCTTCTCGGATCGCCGCACGCAGCAAGCCGCTCGTATGCTCACCTGGATTTCGGGCACAGTCGTTCCGGCAGCCAGCAATGCTGACGTGTTGTTGCTCGGCGATTTCAACTCGTACGGAAAAGAGCCGCCGGTCACCACGCTCACGAATGGCAGCTTCACCGATCTCGCCGGAACGCTTCTCGGCGCGAACTCATATTCGTATTTGTTCAACGGTGAACTGGGCCACCTTGACTACGCCTTTGCGAGCGCCAGTCTCGCTTCGAAGGTGAAAGGCGTTGGCAACTGGCACATCAACGCCGACGAGTCCGATTTGTTTGACTACAACGACGCAGTCAAGGACGTTGGTGAATCGGCGTTCGAAGTGAAACCCGATGGCTCGCTCTTGAGCCAGCCACGCGTGGTGTATCAGGCGAACACGCCCTACCGCGCGTCGGATCATGATCCCGTGCTGGTTGGATTGTTTGATGTCGCTGCATTCCCGACAGTCACCACAAACCCGAGCAGCACGACGGTGCTGGTGGGGGCAACAGCAACATTTACCGCCGCCGCGTCGGGCATTCCAGCGCCGACGGTGCAGTGGTTCGTCAGCACCGACGGAGGTGCGGTTTTCTCGTTAATTTCCGGCGCGACATCCACCACACTCAGCTTTGCGGCACAAGCGTCAGACAACAACAATCAGTACCGCGCGACATTTACAAATGGAAGTGGCAACGTCAACACATTGGCTGCAACGCTTTCAACCAACTACGGGCCGTTGCTGAACATCGACAACAGCGCTACGACCCCGTACGACGCCGCGACCGATGGCGTACTGCTGCTCCGTTATCTGCTCGGCTATCGCGACGCCGCGCTCATCGCTGATGCACGCGGCACCGGCGCATCGCTTCGTGACGCAATGCAAATTGCGGCGCACATCAACGCCAATCTCGCCGCATTTGACGTCGATGGCGACGGGCAAACACTCGCGCTTACCGACGGCGTGATGATTCTGCGCCGACTGCTCAACCCAACGGCCAGCCCGACCGACAACGCCGCCACCGCAGCGATCACGGCGAACGCGAAAAACTCCGCACGCAGCAACGAAAACGTTGTGCGAGCGATCGATCAGCTGAAGCCGTAGCGCGTCAATAACGGTTGAAAAAAGGGGGCGTGAGCCTCCCTTTTTTCTAGGCGATGTATCGGGCGTTTGTTACAACAGCTTCTACGTGAAACGGCCATCGGATAGGGGGTAGCGCTTAAATCGTGCGGAAGTCGAAAAAGCTATTTTTTCGCGTTTAGCCCCCAAAAAAAGAAGGGCTTTAACCGAAAAGCTGTTAAATCTTTAGTCGCTTGAAAATGCCTTCAGGTATGTGCGTGATGATCAGCATAATGAGCCGCCAGAAGCCCGGTAGGTAGACCACATCGCGCTTCTTGTCGATGGCGTTGACGATGCCCGTCGCGATGGTTTCCGGGGTTGCCCAGAGCGCACCTTTTTTGGCGATGTGTGCGGTCATCGGCGAGTCGATAAAGCCGGGTTTCACGGTGACGACATGCACCCGCCGCGCCGCCATGCGCGCCCTGAGCCCGGAGCAGAACGCAGTGAGTCCGGCCTTCGCTGCGCCGTAAGCATGATTGCTGCCGCGACCGCGATCACCCGCAACAGACGAGATGACGGCAATCGTGCCACCAGCGGCGCTATCGGCCGCCATGCGCTCGGCGAGGCTTTGTGCCCAGAGCGCAGCGCTGGTGAAATTGGCGTTCAGTTCGCTTGCGAGATAGGTCGCGTCGCTATCGGCGCGCGCTGAATCGGTGAGGCTTCCGTAGGCGATAAGCGCAATGCGAGGCACGGTCATTGTGCGCACGGTTTCCGTGATGAAAGCGGTGTCGGTCAAATCCCCAACGAACGTGGCGACGGCTGGCGCACCCCGCACGCGTGCGTCGGCGGCGATGCGTTCAAGCTCGCCGGCGTTCCGCGCGATGAGCGTTAGCTCCACACCTCGCCCCGCCCAAAGGCGTGTCGCGGCCTGCGCGACGGCTGATGTTGCGCCCACAACGACTACGTTCGTTGCGTGCATTGGGACTACATTGCCTGTTTTCATTGTGCTGAATCCTGTGAAGCGGTGACGCGCCGCCAGAATGACGACGAAATCGCCGGATCGCGCGCAGCCTCCAACTCGCGCCATTGCGGGAAAAATCGTTGAAACATTGCCGCGGACATCCGCGCGTCTTTCGCCGGATAAACGCGCCCGCCAACGTCCGCCACCATCGCGTCAGCACGATCGAGCGCACGACGATCCTTTTCATCGGGCGCGGGAATGTCGAGCGCGACGGTAGTTCCCGCCATCGGAAAGCTCATCAGACCGGGCGACGGATTGTCGCCAAACGTCTTGATCACGGCGAGGTAGCTTGCGACCTGTGCTTCGCGCAAATGCGTGAGAATTTTTGGCACAGTTTCTCGCGCAGCGGCGGTCGGAACGACAAATTGATACTGCACAAACCCCCGTTTGCCATAAGCGCGATTCCATGCGTTTACCGCGTCGAGCGGAAAGAAGAATTGCCACAGCGGAATCGTCTCCCGCGTTGCCGTGCGCATAGCTTGAGCCCGGTAGTACAGGGCATTGAACGTCTTCGCGCTCCATGCGCCGAGCAGCCAGCGTGGTGCGTCCATTGGCATCGTGAGACGCGCCGGTTGCGGCGCAAGCCATTCGTTAGGCCCGTCGCAATGCCTTCCGCGAAAAAAAACTCCACGCAGGTTCGGGTCGAGCGTGTCAATCCAGCCGACCGTGTATTCCCAATCGTTACTCGCCTCATCAAGCGCCAGATAGCCGTCAATCGTGCCGTCACCGCCGAAGAGTTTTGTGTCTTGTTCGATCCCGGGACCGGGAACGCAGTCCAACTGCAAAGTGACTTCTTCGATTAGACCAGTAAGGCCTAGTCCAGCAATGGTCGTTCTGAATAACGCGTCACTTGGCTCAACGTCTATTAGCCCCACATCTGAGCGACGTAGCTTCATCTCGAAAACGCACTTGCCAAATGTGCCCCAGTGATGATGATTTTTTCCATGCACATCGTTGGCAATCGCGCCGCCGACGGTGACATAGCGCGTGCCCGGCACGACTGGCAGAAACCATCCATACGGCAGCATGGCCTCAGCGATGTCGGCGAGCGATGCTCCAGCTTCACAGGTCAATACGCCATGCACGTCATCAAACGAAAGCAACCGATCACGACGAAATGTGTGCAGCAAGGTGCCGCCATCGTTGACGCACACATCACCGTAACTGCGACCTAGACCGCGTGGAAGAAAGCTGGTCGTCGCGTTGGTCGCAAACGAACTACCGTCGGCAAACGCGTGTGTGTGCAAAGCACTGTATCCGCGTCCCCAGGGTTGATCTAGCGAAAGCGGATTCACAGCGCTTTGTCCCCTCTCCCGCAGCGCGGGAGAGGGCTAGGGTGAGGGTGGTTGCGAGGGGCGCCATGTTGGAAATGGACTACTACGCCACCGCCCTCACCCCAACCCTCTCCCGCACTGCGGGAGAGGGAGCTTGATTGGCTGCTCACGATTCCAAAAGCAACGGAATCCACAAGGTCCCCAAAATAGCCAGCAAGCAAATCGCAATGATCGCCAGCCAGACATTCGTCCAGCCCGTGCTGGTTCGAACGACCACGGGCGCGGGCGGCGCGTTCCGCTGCTCCAGCGCCTGATGAATCAAGCGCGGCACTTGTGGCAACGCGGTGGAGAGATACGGTGCCTGCTCGATCAGGCGTTGCCACATCGCCTCAGGCCCGACCTGATCGCGCATCCATTTCTCCAGAAAGGGCTGCGCGGTGGCCCATAAATCAAGGTACGGATCAAGCTGGCGACCGAGGCCTTCGACGTTGAGCAAAGTCTTCTGCAAGAGCACCAGCTGCGGTTGAATCTCCACATTGAATCGGCGCGACACCTGAAACAGTCGCAGCAGCACTTTGCCGAACGAAATATCCGCGAGCGGACGATCAAAAATCGGCTCGCAGACGCTGCGTACCGCGCTTTCGAGTTCGTCAACGCGTGTACCGGGCGGCACCCAGCCGGACTCGATATGAGCGGTCGCCACGCGGCGGTAGTCACGGCGGAAAAACGCCAGGAAATTCTCGGCCAGATAGCGCCGGTCGTTGTCGTTCAGGGTGCCGACGATGCCGAAATCCATACCTGCGTATTGACCCAGATTTTCCGGATTGGTGCGCACGGCGATGTTGCCCGGATGCATGTCCGCATGAAAAAAGCCGTCACGAAATACCTGCGTGAAAAAAATCTCCACACCATCGCGCGCAAGTTTTTTGATGTCGACGCCCGTCGCGCGCAGTTTGTCGATCTGGTTGACCGGCGTGGCGTACAGCCGCTCCATCACCATCACGGTTTGCTCGCACCAGTCCCAATGCACTTCAGGCATGTAGAGCAGCGGCGAGCCGGTGAAGTTACGGCGCAGTTGTGAGCAGTTACCGGCCTCGCGCACCAGATCGAGTTCATCATGCAAATACTTGTCGAATTCGGCGACCACTTCGCGCGGCTTGAGGCGGCGACCGTCGGCGCTAAATCGCTCGACCCAACCCGCGAGCACGCGCAAAATCGCGAGATCGCTCTCGATGACGGGCTTGATATTCGGACGCAGTATTTTGATGGCGACATCGCGACTCTCAAACGCGTCACCGGCCTTTAGCTGGATCGTGCCGAAATGCACCTGCGCGACGCTGGCGCTGGCAATGGGCGTCCAGTCAAAGCTCGCGAACACCTGATCCACCGGGCGACCATACGCTTTCTCCAGCACTTTTTGTACGTCTTCCACCGGAAACGGCGGTACACGATCCTGCAAAAAGGCCAACTCCGTCGCGATGTCTGGCGGGATCAGATCCGGCCGCGTCGACAGAACCTGCCCGAACTTGACGAAGCAGGGCCCGAGCGATTCCAGCGCCAGACGAAGCCGCTCACCGCGCGGCGCGCCGTGCTTGCGCGAGCCGAGCAACTTGCCGAGGCCACGCAAAAGCACATTGGAAGAATCAGTGAGGACGAATTCGTCGAGCCCGTATCGGTGGAACACGCTGACGATTTTGGCAAGACGGAATAAACGCATGGCATGATTCTAAGAGGCGTCACCGTAAGTGTTGTCTACCGTCACTTGTGCAAAACAGGTAGTCCATCATGAGCGTCTCGAATGAGTGTCTCGACGGATGTCTACGCAGCCGTCCCGTTGTTGGACTTTGCCCCGGTCTCGCTTAGCGGCTCGTGTCGCTCCCAAAGGAGCCGCTGACCCGCTGGCAAATGTGGATATCCGCCATTTGCCTAAAATCGACGCGTTGTACCTCCTTAGCCCGCCTCATCCGCGAGCCCTTGCATGCCCGATCCCTCAACGCCGATTTTCTGGCAATTTTCCCTTTCAACGATCAACGCCATCGTGTGGGTCGTACTGTTGCTGCTCGGGCTCGTCATGGGGCTAAAGATGCGATGGGGACGGCTCGTCGCGATCACGGCATTTTTAACGCTTGATCTGATTGCGTTCGGTGCGTTTGTGCGGCTCACTGACAGCGGCCTGGGTTGCCCCGATTGGCCCGGTTGCTACGGACAGCTTTTACCTGCGCAGGCCAGCGCGCAAATCGATCAGGCGATGGTAGAACAGGGCGCGCACGGGCCGGTGAACCATTTCAAGGCGTGGATCGAGATGCTGCATCGCTATGTCGCGTCGTTCATCGGCGTGCTGATACTGGTGATGTTCGTGCGCGCACTCATCGGCAAATTTCGCGATGGCAATGCGTCGTGGCTGCGCGCGGCCAAT
>JANXUB010000042.1 GCA_025352105.1 Burkholderiales bacterium
GTGCAAGATCCGTACTGCCTGCGCTGTCAGCCGCAGGTCGTGGGCGCGTGCCTCGATCAGCTTCGCCACGCAGCGCTCGTGCTGCTGCGAGAGGCGAATGCGGTCACCGACAACCCGCTGGTTTTTGCCGACACGAACGAGATGATTTCGGGTGGTAATTTTCACGCGGAGCCCGTGGCGCTTGCATGCGACGCAATGGCCGTTGCGATTGCAGAGGTCGGAGCAATTGCCGAACGCCGCATTGCGATGCTGATCGACGGTAGCGTGTCGCGCCTGCCGCCGTTTCTGACAGCGGACGCGGGACTCAACTCCGGTTTCATGATCGCTCACGTGACCGCTGCTTCGCTAGCAAGTGAAAACAAATCACTTGCGCACCCCGCAAGCGTTGACAGCCTGCCCACGTCAGCTAATCAGGAGGATCACGTTTCGATGGCGACCTTCGCGGCAAGGCGGCTGCAGGCAATGATCGCCAACACCTCGCACATTCTCGGGATTGAATTACTCGCGAGCGCGCAGGGCATCGAATTTTTGCGGCCTATGAAAAGCTCCATTGCGCTTGAAGAGGCACACGCTTTGCTACGTGCAGAATGCAAATCCATTGATCGAGATCGATACATGGCCCCCGAGATTGAACGTGCGACACTGCTGATTCGCAATGGTGCGCTGTCGAAAGTGTTTCGCGCACTTCCCGCTGCGGCCAATTTGCCGACGCTCTGGATTCCGACCTGATTCGTTTCACACTCATCAACCAAACCATCGAAAGCCCCTCATGAAACAGCCTCTGATTGCTCTCTCCTTATGCGCACTGGCGTCGACGTCAGCGCTCGCTCAAGAAACCAAGGTCGCCATCGGCATGTCCGGCTGGACTGGCTTTGCGCCACTCACGCTGGCGAAAGAAGCAGGTCTGTTTAAGAAGCAGGGGCTCGATGTTTCGATCAAAAAAATTCCGCAGAAAGATCGTCACCTCGCCATTGCATCCGGCGACATTCAATGCGCAGCGACGACCGTTGAAACCTGGGTTGCGTGGAACGCAGCGGGCGTGACCACCACGCAAATTTTCCAGCTCGACAAGAGTTACGGTGCGGACGGCATGGTCACCAAACCGGGCATTGCCAAAATTACCGACCTGAAGGGAAAAACCGTTGCCGCCAGTGCGCCGGGTACCTCGCCATACTTCGCGCTTGCCTGGATGCTCAAGAAAAATGGCATGACACTCAAGGACGTCACCATCGTCAACCTTGAGCCGCAAGCCGCGGCGAACGCGATTATTTCAGGCGCTGCAGGTGTTGATGCTGCGATGACCTATGAGCCCTACCTGAGCGCTGTTCGCGCGAAGCCAGAAGCTGGAAAAATCATCGCGACGACGCTTGAGTACCCGATGGTGATGGATACGTTTGGTTGCACGCCAAAGTTCCTCGCCGACAATCCAAAAGCGGCTCAGGCGCTGGCGAATGCGTACTTCGATGCGCTCGACATGATCAAAGCTGATGGCAAAAAGAGCTTCGAAATAATGGGCGCAGATGTGAAGCAAACGGGTGAGGCGTTTGAGAAGAGTGCCGCGTTCCTGCGCTGGCAGGACAAAGCCGCAAACCAGAAATTCTTTAGCGGTGAGCATGCGCAATTCAGCAAAGAAGCTGCGGACTTGTTGCTTGAGGCAGGCGTGATCAAGGCGATTCCTGATCTCACGAAATTGGCCGACACGCGATTCATCAAGTAGTCGGTTCTTGCCCCCTCTCCCCTTGTGGGAGAGGGTGGGGGTGAGGGGTCAGTGGCGAGTAATTCCATCTTGCGTTACTCAATCAACGTCCCCCTCACCCTAGCCCTCTCCCGCGAGGGGAGAGGGGATGCCGCCGGGCACCTGCCCACAAATTTGAAAGCAGCTAGCGCTCGATGAAACCTCTCACCCCTGTCGCCCCTGCCGCCCGCGTGACGCTCGGCATCTCATTCTTTGTGGTGTTTATCGCGATTTGGGCTGTGGCCACGCTAGGCGGCTTTGTTTCGAAAACCTTCCTCGCCGACCCGATTACGATGGTCAAAAGCGGTTACACGCTGCTGACTGAAATGGGGTTTGCCAAGGACATTGGAATGACGGTAGGTCGCGTCTTGGGCGGCTTTCTGATCGCGACCCTAGTGGCATTACCGCTCGGCGTGATGATGGGTGCGTACAAACCGATTGAGGCGTTCTTCGAGCCGTTCATTTCGTTTGCACGTTATCTGCCAGCCTCAGCCTTCATCCCGCTGCTCATTCTTTGGGCAGGCATCGGCGAAGCGCAAAAGCTTGCCGTGATCTTCATTGGTTCATTCTTTCAATTGGTGTTGATGATCGCAGTTGCGGTTGGAAATACGCGGCGCGATCTTGTGGAAGCCGCATACACATTGGGCGCCAGTGATTCAAGCCTGGTTCGACGCGTACTCATACCAGGAGCCGCCCCCGAGATCGCCGAAATCTTGCGCATGGTGCTGGGCTGGGCGTGGACATACGTGATCGTTGCCGAACTCATCGGAGCGTCGAGCGGTATCGGACACATGATTACCGACAGTCAATCTCTGCTCGCGACCGATCAGATCATCTTCGGCATCATTGTCATCGGCCTGATTGGGCTCATAAGCGACATGCTGTTCAAGCTCGCCAATCGCAAGCTGTTCCCCTGGGCCGCTCTCGGCAAATGAGAGGAAAGAAGCAATGAGCATCCTCTCAGTACGCGGCGTTTCCCGCAGTTTCGAATCTGCGGGTCGCGCACCGACCGTCGCCTTGCAGGCCACCGATCTCGAAGTCACCGAAAACGATTTCATCACCATTCTCGGCCCCTCCGGTTGCGGCAAAAGCACGCTGCTGCGTATCGTGGCGGGCCTCGACACGCAGTCCTCCGGTGAGGCCATGCTCGACGGCAAACGCATTGCGGGGCCAGGCGCTGATCGCGGCATGGTGTTTCAGAGCTACACGCTGTTTCCGTGGCTCACCGTGCTCGATAACGTTTGCTTCGGCTTGCGCGAGCGCAATTTGCCGCGCGCCCAGCAACTCGAAATCGCGCAATCTTTCATTCAAAAAGTGGGGCTGCGCGGATTCGAAAGTCATTACCCGAAGCAGCTCTCCGGCGGCATGCAGCAACGCACGGCGCTCGCCCGCGCACTCGCCAACAATCCGCGCATGCTCCTGATGGACGAGCCGTTCGGCGCGCTCGATCATCAGACGCGTGAGCTGATGCAGGAGCTATTACTCGGCATCTGGGAAGCCGAGAAAAAGACCGTGCTTTTCGTCACTCACGACATCGACGAGGCTGTGTTCATGGGTAGCCGCGTCGTCGTGATGAGCGCACGTCCGGGGCGCATTAAATTGAACATTGAAGTGCCGATGCCGCATCCACGGCACTATTCAGTGAAGACGACGATGGCGTTCGCAGAACTCAAAGCTGAACTCACCGAGCAGGTTCGCGTGGAAGTCATTGCGGCACAAAAAGCGTCGATGGCCTGACGAGGCCGATTTTCCAACGGCGCTAGTGCGGTAGCGTAATCGTCGTCGTTACCTCACCTATCGCTGTGGCTACGTAACCCGCAGGATAGGGCCATCCTCGCTCCGGAACCACAGGCTTGCCGGCAAGATAGCCCTGAATCAAGTCGAAATTCATCACGGCGCAGATGTGCGCTTCGGCAGGTGTTTCGACGCCTTCCGCGAGCGCAATGGCACCGACATCATGGACGATTCTCACAAGCTGCGACACCAGTTGTTGCTTCTTTGGGCTTGCCCGATCAATATCCCGGATCAAGCCCATATCAAACTTCACATAATGCGGTGGCGCATCTACGAGTTCGACTAGCCGCGCCTGCCCCGCACCAAAGTCATCGTACGCGAACTGCACATTGATTTCCTGCAGCCGTAGCGCCATATTTTTCACGTCGGCGATATGTGTGATGGCCGTTTCGTGGATTTCGATCACAATCTGGGCTGTCGGAACCATCGCGCGCAGCAGACTGATGGATCGATACAAGGCCTCGGTGAACATTTCGCGCGGATGCACATTTACAAACAGCGTTGCGTTAGGCGCGAAAGTCGCCGCCGCTGTCAGACCAACCCAACGAAAAGCTTCGCTGAGTTCCACCTCTTTGCCAAGGCGAGTTGCCATGACGAACATGTCCATCGGTGTCTGCGGCAACTCCGGTATCTGGCCGCGCCCAAGAATTTCAAACGCCCTCAGCCGACCATCGCGAGCGTGCACGATCGGCTGAAACACTGCGTGAACCGCACGCGCTCTCAGCATGTCGAGAAACTGTCGCTCCAGCATGACAAAGTGCTCGCTGAGAAGCGGCTCGCGACCTACCAGCACCGTCTTGTCGCTCGCAGAAACTGCGAGTGCATCGAACACGTTTTGTTCGACGTGCCGCACCCGAAACTCCGTTGTGCCGAAGTGGGCCACATCGCCATCGACGAGCAAGACGGAGCCGTAAATCTGGGAGCGATTGATGAACGTACCGTTCGCGCTGTTGAGGTCTGTCAGTCGCAGGCCGCCGCCAATATCGAGATCAATCACCGCGTGTTGGCGTGACGTCTCAGCAGAGGCGATCGGAAGATCGCACCCCGCATCACGACCCACTACGAACGGGAAGCGCGCAATACGGACCAGTGCTCCCTCATTGTTGTAGGTCACCGCTTCGAGACACCAGCCAGCCATGTGTGAGATCCGCAGCCAAATCAATTAGTTGGTCAAGAGTTTAGACGCGATTTGGGCGGACGTGAAACGGAAAATAGAGTCCCGGCTGCGTTACTTGCGAGCAACAATGCTCTGCGCGACAGCCTCCGCCACGCGGATTCCGTCAATCCCGGCGGACATGATCCCGCCCGCGTAACCCGCGCCCTCGCCCGCCGGAAACAGACCTCGCACGTTCAAGCTTTGCAAATCGTCATCACGCCGCGTGATTCGGATTGGCGAGCTGGTGCGGGTCTCGACGCCGGTGAGCACGGCATCCGCCATGAAAAATCCCGGTATCTGCTTTTCAAACGCCGGGATAGCCTCGCGGATGGCAACCACGGCGTAGTCCGGCAAGGCGCTGGCCAAATCAGTCAGAGTGACGCCTGGTTTGTAGCTCGGCTCCACGCCGCCGAGCGCCGTCGAAGCCACACCCGCCACAAAGTCGCCCACCAGCTGCGCTGGCGCGAAGTAGTTCCGACCACCCAACTCGTAAGCGCGGCTCTCCCACTGTTGCTGAAACGCGATGCCCGCTAACGGATGACCGGGATAATCGTCCGGCGTGATGCCGACAACGATGCCTGCATTGGCGTTCCGTTCATTGCGCGAATACTGGCTCATGCCATTGGTCACAACGCGACCTTCTTCGGACGTAGCCGCCACCACTGTGCCGCCGGGGCACATACAAAAGCTGTACACCGAGCGACCGTTCGTTGCGTGATGCACGAGCTTGTAATCGGCCGCGCCGAGAATCGCGTTGCCCGCACTCGGGCCGAAGCGCGCGCGATCAATCAGGCCTTGCGGATGCTCAATGCGGAAGCCGATAGAGAAGGGTTTCGCCTCGATATGCACACCACGATCAAACAACATTTTGAAGGTGTCGCGTGCGCTGTGCCCGATGGCGAGAACCAAGTGATCGGCGCGCAGCGTTTCACGAACACCTTCCGCGTTTTCCGTCACGACCGCGCGAATGGACTTCTGTGTTTCGGACGAAGCATTCGCCTCGAATTCAACATCGACCACCTTGTGCTGAAAGCGAAACTCACCGCCGAGCGCAATGATCTGAGCGCGAATGTGCTCCACCATTTTCACCAGCCGGAAAGTGCCCACATGCGGCTTGCTGACGTACATGATTTCCTCTGGCGCTCCGGCATCGACGAACTCCTGCAACATCTTGCGGCCGTAGTGCTTCGGATCCTTTGTCTGCGTCCACAATTTGCCATCAGAAAAAGTACCCGCGCCACCTTCGCCAAACTGCACGTTGGACTCGGTGTTGAGCTCGCTTTTGCGCCACAATGCCCACGTGTCAACCGTGCGTTCGCGACCGACCTTGCCACGCTCCAGAATGATCGGGCGCAAACCCATCTGCGCGAGGATCAACGCCGCCATGATGCCGCACGGCCCGAAGCCAATGACGACCGGACGCAAATGCTTTGTGCCCAGAGAAGCGGCGTCAGCAACAAATTTGTAACTTGTATCCGGCGTTGGCAACAGATTGACGTCGCGCTTGAATTTTTTCAGCAGGTACGCCGCAACGGGCGGCGGCACCTCGAAATCCAGCGTGTACACGAGCTGGATATCCGCCTTCTTTCGCGAGTCGTACCCGCGTCGAAAAATCACGAATCGCGTCACCTGTTCGGCGCGAATGCCGAGCTTGGTGACGAGCGCCGTGAGCAGATCCGCCTCGGCGTGATCGAGCGGCAGTTTGAGTTCGGTAATACGCAACATTTTCTTCATCCCTGGGCGGAAAGTTAGTCCGCAACAGCACTATGTTAGCGCCGTGCATCGGCCTCGAACGTAACGCTCTGTAACAGCAACGCACGATGAATTTCAGCGTTTTCGCCGGTTTCCGATGGAGAATTAGTTTGTACAAACTTTCGTTCGCAAATCCGGCTATGGCCGCCCGTTTCAGGAGTGTTTCATGACAACGAATATGATCGCGAGGACATCGATCCAGGCTCTGGTCGCTGCCGTCATGTTTGCCAGCGCGGCGGCATCATTCGCAGAGCCCGAAAGCAATGTCGAAGCGCGAGTCGACAAGGCATGGTCAACCTACGGGGTCTCCGGACGAGGTGTGATCGTCGCACCGATTGATCGCGGCATTGACTGGAAGCATCCCGATTTCAGAAATGCTGACGGATCAACGCGCATCGAAGCGATTTTCGATTTGATGGACGACAGCGGTGCGGCCGCAGCAGGCAACCCCTACGGCAAGGGCACGATCTACACGCGCTCGCAAATCAACGCCGCACTGACTGCGGGAACCGCGCTTGGCACGCGCGACGCGCACGGTCATGGCTCGGCAACAGCGGGCGGCTCGGCGGGCAACGGCGCAGCCAGCAACGGAAAATACCGGGCCCCAGCGTATGAGGCAACGCTCGTCGTGGTGAAATTTACGAGCGCCGGTTCGCCCGCACACGGTGCCTTTCCGGCAGAAGCCGCGTTCTACGATCCCGCCCGATTGCCGCTCGCGCTGAGTTTCGTCAAAGATACGGCGACGCGACTGGGTCTTCCCGCCGTAATTCACATGAACTTCGGCAGTGTGACGGGTCCGATGGACGGTACAGGCTCGCTCGCCGAAGCGATGGATGCGGTGGCGGGCGCTGGCAAACCGGGCATTGTAGTTTTGAGTGGCTCCAGCGACGACGGTGGCTCCGCGAACTACGCCGAAGGCGCCGTCGCACAAGGGGCGAGCGTTGACCTACAGGTGCAAAAGGGCGCAACGAACGCGTCGGCCAACTTGCGCGTCTGGCTCTGGTATGCGGGCGCTGACCAGTTTGATGTCACGCTGGTCACACCGACCGGGACGTTCGGTCCGTATAGCGCACCTGCCGCCGGTGGCAGCGACAGCAAGACCGCAGGAGGCGTCAGTTACTTCCAGCGCGGCGGTGCGACGAACAGCAACGGCAAACGCTACATCCTCGCCGATATTAGCGGCCCGGCGGGCACCTACACTTTGCGCCTGTCGGGGCGCGTTGTCGCCAACGGCAAGTTTCAGGCGTCACTCAATCCGTCACGCACCATCGGGCCGGCGTCGACCGACAACAAATTCCTGACCTTCGCGCAGCCGGGTCACACGGTCTGGGACGCAGCCGCCGCGTTTAACAACATCTCGCCGAACAATTACATCTACAAAGCGGGCACGGGCGGCACGGTGGGCGACTTGTGGGAGGGCAGCGGCGTCGGGCCGACGTATGACGGTCGTCTCGGCATCGATTTCAGCGCGCCGGGCGAGGGCTATGTGGTGCCGCTCGGGGCCGACTCGTATTGGTCGACGCTCACGGGCATCTTTCCAGCGGATGGCGCAGGCCGCTATGTCAAGTTCGGTGCGGTGAGCGGCGCAACGCCCATGGCCGTGGGCGTCATCGCGCTGATGCTGCAACGTAACCCAACGCTCGACGCGGTGCAGGTTCGCCAGATTTTGCGCAACTCCGCGCGGGCTGATTCGTTCACCGGGGCCGTGCCGAATACACGCTGGGGCTACGGCAAGTTAGACGCAGCGGCAGCGCTCGCCGCCACGCCCGCGCTGGCGAGCAATGTCACAGTCGTTGAGTACTACAACCGCGATCTTGATGCGTACTTCATCACCGGTCGCACGAACGAGCAAACCGCAGTTGACGGTGTGGCGAGTTTTCAGCGCACAGGCGGCTCATTTGCGGCAACGTCAGCCGCGACCGAAACTACGGGACTCACGCCGATCTGCCGTTACTACATCAGTCTCGCCAACCCCTACACCAGCTCGCACTTTTACGGGCCACGCGATACCGATTGCGTACTGATCGCCAACGCAAAGCCAGCCGGATTTTCGTATGACGGCCTCGACTTTGCCGTGGCGCTGCCCGTCAGCGGAGCCTGCCCCGCCGCCGCGCCGTTCGCGATATACCGAAGTTTCCGTGCAGCAGCCGGAGGCAAAACATCAAATCATCGATTCAGCACTTCGCTTGCACGCTACAACGAAATGACGGCGAAAGGATGGAACCCGGAAGGGATCGTGTTCTGCGCGGCGAGCGGAACAGTTGCGACGCAATGAGGATGAGGTAACAGCTTTTTCTTTTTAGGGCTGTTATGCGTGGGCTAAAAGGCCTTTTGATCAATAGTCGACTTTTGAGATAAATTGGCGCTATCCCGCACGCAAGCAACGTTTTACGAAAAAGCTGATGCTTGCCGCGCCTTCAGTCCGAACCGTGCAAGCAAGGCGTGAAACGCCTCCGTTTCGACCAGCGGCGCAAGCATCGGATCAACCTGCGCCTCGGCAAATCCTCCCTCGTGCGAATCTGCGGCGAGCGTGAGCCACTTCATCGCCTCCTCCAGCTCGCCCAGCTGCGCGTAGACCGCAGCGAGCGACGACGGATTGGTCTTCTCAATTTCACCGCTTGCGCGCACCGAGTTCACGATCTTGCGCGCCTGCCGTTTGTCGCCTTCGCGCGCGGTAAGCACGGCTAACGCAAGCCGCGCGCTGGCATCACTCGGGTCATGCTCGATCACCGCGTTTAACTCACTGCGCGCTGCCTCAAACGCACCGCACAGCGTGAGCGAATTCGCGAGCGACAGCCGTGTCGCCGTGCGCTGCGGATACTCGGTCAGGAGCTCCAGAAACACACGATTGGCGTCGTTAAATTGTCCCGAAAAATAGTATGCCACGCCGCGATTGGCGCGAATCGCCGGGAACAGCGGATCAACTTCCTGCGCGGCGTCCAGGTGCGCCAGCGCCTCGTGTAATTCGCCGCTATACGCGGCCACGGTGCCAAACAGCATGTGCACACCGGGCTGCCGTGGGGCGAGCTTGCGCGCGGTCATCAGCAACGTCCGCGCCGCTGCAAAATCATACTCATAAAAAATTTTGTCACCCGCGAGATTGAGATACGCGCTGGGCTCCAGCGGATCGATCTCTAGCGCCCGCCGTGACGCTGCGCTCCCTACGCGCCACGCCTCCTTAGGTGTCACCTGCTCGTACATGGACAAATTACCCATCGTTGCCGCCAGCGACGCGTGCGCCATCGCAAAATCCGGCGCTGCGGCAATCGCTGATTGCAGCAACGCCCGCGCCTGCACATGTCCGTCGGCCGTGCCCAGAGCGCCCGCACGGCGGGCCTGCACGAACGCGTCCGCAGCCTCGCGCGGCACATTGGCAAAGCCCTTGCGCTGCGGTGGCAAGCTGTATTCACCGGGCAGCAAATCGGCGAGCGCATGCAGGCAATCCTCGCGAATCTGACGGCTTGCACGGTCAATGAATGCAACATCGGACTCGTCGGTTGCACGCGCGTAGCGCTTGCTCGCCATCATGTGGCCGTACGGCGCGGACAGCAACATCGTGTGCACATGCTGCGCCTCAACCTCACCCGCCACACGCACCCAGCGCGCCGAGAGAACCACCTGCGCGTTCACACGACGGGCCGAATCAAGCGGCTCATCATCGGCCACCGCACGCGCCGACCGCGAGCCGAGTACGAGCACCTGCAACGCCGACTGCAACTCGCCGATCGTCGATTCGAAGAGCAGCGTCGCCAAAGAATCATCGCGCGCCTCGCTCACAAA
>JANXUB010000060.1 GCA_025352105.1 Burkholderiales bacterium
CCGGTGCAAGTGCAGCGGCAGCAAAGGCCGCTGAGTTGCAATCGGCCAGTTCGCTTGATTTCGTGCTTGACGGCATGACCATCGCAAAGCCGAGCAGCCCGCCCCCGCCCCCGTCGTCCGCCTTCGCCCCTGCGCCGTCGCCTGCCCCGGTTGTGGCACCGGTTGTTTCGTCAATGCCGAGCTCCGCGAACCGGAAATCACTCGAACAGGATCTCGCCGAACTTGAAGCTTCGCTTAAAAAGGCGACGTCAACGGGTCAAATGCCAGAAGGCGGCATGGACTTCACGGACTTCTCCACAGCGACTCCGACTAACCTCGGCACAGTGGGGCCGTCGATGCGGCCCGAGATGCTCGATCTGAGCTTCGACGCCGGTCGTCAGGGGTTTGTTGATCCAACGCCGTCGATCCTTGATGGTCAGTGGCATGACGCTTCGACCAAGCTTGACCTCGCCCGCGCCTACGAAGAAATGGGCGACCGCGAAGGTGCGCGTGAAATCCTGCGTGAAGTGATTCACGACGGTGATGAAGCGCAAATCGCAGAAGCCAAAGCGATGCTCGCCAAGCTTGGCGGCTAGTCAAAGCCAACGCGCATCGATAGTCCAGTAGAAACACCCCAGCCAGCGGATCAAGGTCCGCAGCGCTGGGCGCTTGGGCTTGAGTATCGCGGCGCTGCCTATTGCGGCTGGCAGCGACAAGTTGGCCAGCCCTCTGTCCAGCAAAAACTCGAAGAAGCACTATCGCAAATCGCGATGGTGCCGATCAGCGTTATCGCTGCGGGTCGCACGGATACGGGCGTTCACGCCGCACTGCAAGTCGTTCATTTTGAAACGGATGTCGCGCGCGATGCCATCGCCTGGGTGCGCGGCGGCAATCAGTTTTTGCCTGACGACATCTCCATTCGCTGGGCGGTGCCCGTCAACGATCTCTTTCACGCACGCTTTGCTGCGACCTCGCGGCGCTATGTTTATTTGCTCGCATCACAGCCGCATCGCCCTGGCTTGAATCGCGGACTCGTTGGCTGGACGCATTGGCCGCTGGAGATTTCCCGGATTGAGGCGGCGTTGCCTGCGCTCTGGGGCAAGCATGATTTCACAAGCTTTCGCGCGTCCGAATGTCAGGCGAAATCGCCGATCAAAACCATCTACTCCGCCAAAGTCACGCAGCGCGGCAATGTGCTCCGCTTTGACTTTCATGCCGATGCCTTCTTGCATCACATGATCCGCAACATCGTTGGCGCGCTGGTCTACATCGGCAACGCCCGACAGCCCAGCGACTGGCTAAAAACACTGATCGCACAGAAGGACCGCACGCTCGCTGCGCCAACGTTTTCGCCAGACGGACTGTATCTCGCCGGAATTGAGTACGATCACCGCTTTGAGTTGCCCGAAGCGTTCGTCGATCCGTGTCTTTGAATTCCGCCGCTCCACTGATTCGAACCCGCATCAAAATTTGCGGTTTGCGTGAGGCACAACATGTCGACGCCGCGATCAACGCGGGGGCCGACGCGCTCGGATTTGTGCTGTATCCGCCCAGTGCCCGCGCCATCTCACTAGAACTTTGCGCAGAACTCACGCGCCATGTTCCGGCCTTCGTCGCCACCGTCGCTTTGTTCGTAAATCCAACAAAACTAGAGGTAGAAAGCGCTCTTTCCGCCGCCCGCGTCGACCTGCTGCAATTTCACGGCAACGAGCCGGAGGCCTTCTGCGCGAGCTTCGGGCGTCCGTATTTGAAAGCACTCGCGGTTGACGAGTCGTTCGATTTATTACAATCACGACAACAATACGCCTCCGCCGCAGCGCTCCTTCTGGACACGCCAAGCGCCGGGCATGGCGGCAGCGGAAAGACGTTCAATTGGCAGCTCATCAACACAACAAACACGGAGCAGGGACGCGCAAGTATGCGCGGCGCGCACGCGCTTCGGCTCGTTTTGTCTGGTGGCTTGACTGCTGCAAACGCGGCCGACGCGATTAGGGCGGTCCGTCCGTTTGCGTTGGATGTGAGTAGCGGCGTCGAGGTATCTCGCGGCGTGAAAAGCTCCGAATTGATCCAAAATTTTTGTCGCGCTGTGCGCCTTGCGGATGCCTCCCTGTGAGTCTCGCCGGGGTGCCACCAGCGCTGAAAGCAGCCCATGAAACTCTACGACCTTCCCGACGCCCGTGGCCACTTTGGCCAGTACGGCGGCACCTTCGTTGCTGAAACTTTAATTCAGGCGCTTGACGAGCTCAAAGCGCAATACGCCAAATATCAGCACGACCCTGAATTCAAAGCTGAATTCGAAAGCGAACTCAAACATTTCGTCGGTCGCCCAAGCCCGGTTTATCACGCTAAGCGCTGGAGCGACATGCTCGGCGGCGCGCAGATTTACTTCAAGCGTGAGGACTTAAACCACACCGGCGCTCACAAAATCAACAACTGTATCGGGCAGGCGCTGCTCGCGAAACGCTTGGGCAAACCACGGGTGATCGCGGAAACCGGTGCCGGCCAACACGGCGTGGCGACCGCAACCATCGCCGCGCGCTACGGCCTCGAATGCGTCATCTACATGGGCTCGGAGGACATCAAACGACAAGCGCAAAACGTCTATCGCATGAAGCTGCTTGGCGCGAGCGTCGTACCTGTTGAGAGCGGATCGAAAACGCTGAAAGACGCGCTGAACGAAGCGCTCCGCGATTGGGTCACCAACGTCGACAACACCTTCTACATCATCGGCACGGTCGCCGGACCGCATCCGTACCCGATGATGGTGCGCGATTTCCAGTCCGTGATCGGCACCGAATGTCTCACGCAAATGCCCGAGCTGGCGGGCCGTCAGCCCGATGCGGTGCTCGCCTGCGTCGGCGGTGGATCGAACGCAATGGGAATTTTCTATCCGTACATTTCGCATGAAAACACGCGCCTGATTGGCGTCGAAGCGGCCGGCGAAGGTATCGAAACCGGCAAACATTCGGCGTCTTTAACGGTGGGCGTTCCGGGTGTACTGCACGGCAACCGAACGTATTTGCTGCAAGACGCCGATGGCCAGATCATCGAGACGCATTCGGTGAGCGCGGGCCTTGATTACCCTGGCGTTGGGCCCGAGCATGCGTACCTGAAAGACATCGGTCGCGCCGAATACGTCAGCATCACCGACGACGAAGCGCTCAAGGCGTTCCACGAATGTTGTCGCATCGAAGGCATCATCCCCGCGCTCGAATCGAGCCACGCGATTGCCTACGCCACGAAGCTCGCGCCGACGATGGCCAAGGACAAAATTCTGCTGATCAATCTCTCGGGTCGTGGCGACAAAGACATGCACACCGTGTCGCAACGATCCGGTCTCTCGTTCTACTGCCATCCCGAGTGCGAGCAGGGACGCATGGCCGCGCAGGCCGCACAATCCGCCACGAAGCCGCTGGTGCGCCAATGAACCGTATCAATGCCGTCTTCGCCACGCTCAAGGCGAACAAAAAAACCGCGCTGATCCCGTTCATCACCGCTGGCGACCCGTCGCTCGAAGCAACGCTGCCCACCATGCATGCGTTGGCTGCCGCTGGCGCCGACGTGATCGAACTCGGCGTGCCGTTTTCGGACCCGATGGCCGATGGCCCAGTGATTCAGCGCTCGTCCGAACGCGCGCTGGCGAAGGGCATGACGATGCGCAAAGTGCTCGCCACCGTCGCCGAATTTCGCAAAACCAATACGGCGACGCCCGTCGTGCTGATGGGTTACGCCAATCCGATTGAGGCGATGGGTCAGGCGAAATTTGTAGACGCCGCAGCCGACGCCGGCGTCGACGGCGTGCTCGTCGTGGACTATCCACCCGAAGAGGCCGATGACTTTTCAGAATTGCTGAGCGCACGCGGCCTCGCCCCGATTTTCCTGCTCGCGCCCACGTCCACCCCAGCGCGCATCGCCCACGTCGCCAAGCTCGCGCGAGGCTACGTCTACTACGTCAGCCTGCGCGGCGTCACCGGCGCGGGCAATCTTGACGTAACAGATGTCGCGAAAAACGTCGCCGCGATCAAGGCGACCGTGCCCGTACCCGTTGGCGTCGGCTTCGGCATTCGCGATGGCGCAACCGCGCGCAAGGTCAGCGAAGTAGCCGATGCGGTGGTGATTGGTTCGGCCTTGGTGCAGACGATGTTCGATGCGCCGGCGGCGGAAGTTGCGGCGCGGGCTGGGGCGTGGTTAGCAGAAGTTCGAGGCGCGCTCGACGCGTAGCCGGTTCTGCCCCTCTCCCGCAGCGCGGGAGAGGGTTGGGGTGAGGGCGGCGCACGAGCTTCAAACGTTGGTACTCCAGCGACCGCGCGCCCCACCTCTGCCGTCATTCTCGCGAAGCGGGAATCCAGCTCGTAGTCCCCGCGAAGCGCAAATCAGTCCCCTCTCCCCTCGCGGGAGAGGGTTAGGGTGAGGGGGCTGATGGAATTAGCGCATTCGTTTGCCACGTGCCTCTCATGCCGCGGGGCAGTCACTTTCTTTGCTTCGCCAAACAAAGTAACCAAAGAAAGGCGACCCCGACGATTGGCCTGATCCTGCGATGCTCAGAAAAAAGCGGAACGGCCCGAAACTCGCTATCGCTCAAACAACGGGCCGTTCTGATCGCTTTTTTCCTCCGCTTCTCGGGGCCAATCAACGGGGACCCGTAAACCCTACGTAACATTTGACATGAGGGGGTAACAAAACGCTACCTAATGCTCGCCTCTTTCAATGCGCCAATAATCTCCTTCATGTGCATGGTCTGGTTCGCGACACGCACGTCATCTGCACAGTCATCCCACACGGCAAATGCACGAGAGTCGATCCTCCGATTCACGCGCATTGCGATCGTGTTGGGATTCGTCCCGCATTTCTTCTCCGCGACATCTAAAAATGTCGGTCGTTCGCCGACGGCTGCGGCAATATCCTGTTCGATCAACCAGCGGTCGCTAACCACAAATAAGTCTGACGGTGCTGTTTCCGACATTTTTTCAAGAATGCGGCGTGGAATGCCCATCTTTAACAAAAAGGCCTCGACTGTCTGCGCCGCGGGAATTACAGCGCTCTCGGTCCGTCGAACATCGGTACTCGGAGAAGTCCAAGAAAGTCGATGCACTCCTAAGGTACCGCTATTAACCCTCCTTACGCCAGCCGACCACAATAAGAAGCACGCGCTGGCACATGACCCTCCTTTCCTGACACTCGTGTAAGCGAAGCTTTGATCAAGTAGTCCAGCTATCTTTATGGCTTCGGCCACGTCCCCGCCCGGAGAGTTCAAATCAACCGCGCCTAGAAAGGCGTCGAGACGCTCCGGATACGACGGGTCGATGACGAACGCTGCGACCTTTCGATAGTCACCTTTCGCAATTGGCCCAGAAATGGAAATGCGGCCATCCGACAATCTGATCTCGGCAGCCTCACAAATGCGAGGTATCGCTAGCGCAATTCCAAGCGTGAATAGGATAAGCAAACGCATTGCAGAAATCTGAGGTTTGAAGTGAAGCGAAGGCAGCGTAGTCATGAACCTAGACCAAAGTGAGGAAGCTTCGTGCAATCCTCAGTGGAAGAGTTCGGCGGCAGCGCGGCATGGCATGTCTGCTATTTCTCACAGTCGTAGGTCGTTCACTTGACCGCCTCCGGCTTGTTCAATTCCTGCAAAGCTCTATCGAAAATTGCCACAAGCAATTTCCTATCATGTTCGTTCGAGAACCAGAACCTTACCGCTGAGGTGTCATCGTCGATCTCTTTTCCGTTTTTGGTGTGTATGTTGCGCTTCCCAATAAGAATCTGGATCGCCGAGTGAACGACACCCTCGACAACGTTTTTGTGAACGAGCGTGATGCGCTCGCCGTATTCGTCCATAGTTGGCTCGAGCTCTTCGCTGTATACATTGATTCTCATGATCTCAATTTCAGTTAATCGCCGGTGAAGTTGCAAACGGACACGGCGAACCGAAGCAGTATGGGTGTCTGGTTCGACGCCTAACGTGCTTTATAGGTGCATCGCGCGTGTGTTTTTAAGCTCGCAAATGATACTTCGCTCAGGGCGAACGGAGGTTCAAATCCGCGTTCGGCGGTTAAGCCGACCCCTCTCCCGCGAGAGGAGAAGGGACGGATTTGCGCTTCGCGTGGACTACGTCCTGGATTCCCGCTTCGCGAGAATGACGACCTCGTGCAAGCAGGGCGGCGGGGTAACGATTCGGAACAAGCAGCTTTACTGTGAAAAGCCTATTTCACCGGGGATAGCACGCAATTTCTTTACTTATCGATAAGCACAATAAACCGCACCAAGCCCCAATGCAATAAGGCTTTCAGCCAAAAGCTGTATCCATCCAGACCTCTGGCTTCAGCACATCAAACGCCACGCGTTTCCGCATCTTCAGCAGCGCACGGTCATAGGTCAGCAGTGCGTCGGCGCGGCCGCAGTGCGCGGTTTCGACAAATTTCTGATCGTCGCGATCCGAGCATTTGGGGAGGTCGGCGGTTTGCTCGGGGTCGAGCTGCACCCATTCGATGAACGGGCCGAGGAGCGCGAGGCCTTCGGCGATCTGATCGTCCTCAAGCTTGAACATCGGATACCCGAGGACGAGCTTCAACTCGCGGTAGGTGCGGACGGACAGAAGCGGCGTGACGCGACCGGCGCGCCAAGCTTCGCGCAGTCGCACATGGCGTGAGTCCTTGAACACCAACGCCGAAATGAGCACATTGGTGTCGATGACGAGACGGGCTACTGCGCCGTCCACCCGCCATCCATCGTGTACGCGCTGCCAGTGATCGAACCGCCTGCATCGGTCGTCAAAAAAAGCGCGAGTTCGGCTAGGTGTTCGGGCGTTACGAAGCGTTCGCTCGGCTGTTTTTCGCCGACCAGTGCGACGGTCGCTGCATCGACGGAAATTTTCTCTGCGGCGGCACGCGTCTCGATCTGCTCGCGTACCAGCGGCGTGTCGACCCAGCCGAGGCAGATGGCGTTGCAGGTGATCCGGGTCTTGGCGTTTTCCAGTGCGGTGACTTTGGTCGGGCCGATGAGGCCGTGCTTCGCGGCGACGTACGCGCTCTTGTTCGCGGAGGCGACGAGGCCATGCGCGGAGGCGACGTTGATGATGCGGCCCCAGCCTCTGGTTTGCATGTCCGCAAGCGCGATTTTGCTGGTGTGAAATGCGGAGGACAAATTGATCGCAATCACGGCGTCCCATTTGTCATCGGGAAAGTCCTGAATCGGCGACACATGCTGAATGCCCGCGTTGTTCACCAGCACGTCGATGCGCCCGCAAATGGCGATGGTTTGCTTGACCAGCATCTGCGCCTCAGCGCCCTTCGATAGATCAGCCGGCACGTAATGCACACGAACTTTTGAGGTCTCGGCGATCTCTTCGCGCAAGCGGTCAATCTCGGCCGGGTCGCCGAAGCCGTTCATCACGACTTCCGCGCCCGCTGCGGCGAAGCGACGCGCCATCGCAAGGCCGATGCCGCTGGTGGAACCCGTGACGAGGACGACGCGATTTTCAAGCGATTTCATAGCTATTTCGATGAGTTTTGTTGCGTTGCATCATAAGCCTTTTTACGCCTCGACATCGCGCTTCGGCAGCGCCCGCTTGAACTCTGCAAGCGTTGCCAGTCGCGCCTCGGCATGATCGACCACCGGCAGCGGATAGTCGCGTCCGGGCACGAAATCGCGGGCTCGCTGCTCAACAGGTGGCGTCAACCACGGCGCGTGAATATCTTTGTTCGAGAGCTTCGCGACTTCGGGCACATACTTCCTGATGAACGCGCCTTTTTCATCAAAATTCTGGCTCTGCGTGATCGGGTTGAAGATGCGGAAATACGGCTGCGCATCGCAGCCGGTGGAGGCGGCCCATTGCCAGCCACCGTTGTTGGCGGAGAGGTCGAAATCGTTGAGTTTGTCGGCAAAATATTTTTCGCCCCAGCGCCAGTCGACCAGTAAATCTTTGGTCAAAAAACTGGCGGCAACCATGCGCAGACGGTTGTGCATGTAGCCGGTCTGATTGAGCTGTCGCATCGCGGCGTCGACCAGCGGATAACCCGTGCGGCCCTCGCACCACGCGGCAAAGCGCTCGGGATCGTTGCTCCAGCGTATGGCGTTGTATTCCGGCTTGAACGCACCGTCGACCACGCGCGGATTGTGGTGCAGGATGTGAACGTAGAAATCGCGCCAGATCAGCTCTGAGAGCCACACTTCTGCTCCGCGTGAGCCTTTCTGCCAGCGTTGCCACGCCGCGGCCACCAGGCCACGAATAGACACCGTGCCGAAGCGCAAATGGGTGGAGAGGTAGGACGGGCCTTTGATTGAGGGGAAGTTTCGGGTGTCGCTGTAGCGGTCAATGCGTTCTAAAAATTCGGTGAAGAGCTTTTCGCCGCCTGAAGTGCCAGTGGGGAAATTGAGTGCTTTCAGGTTGGTGCGCTGGAAGCCCATTATTTCTAACGACCGGAGCGCTCCATCCATCGCCCCCTCACCCCAACCCTCTCCCGCGAGGGGAGAGGGGGCAGACAGGTGCGCGGCGTGAGGCTCAATAGGATAAGGCTTCACGTAGAACGCCTCCACCCGCTTCAACCACGCGTTCTTGTAAGGCGTGAACACCGAGAAAAACTTGCCTGCGCCGGTCAGCACTTCGTCCTTCTCGAAGATCACATGATCCTTCCGCGTCTCGAACGTGATGCCCTTGGTCTTCAGCGCCGCCGCCACATGCGCATCGCGAGCGACGGCCTGCGGTTCGTAGTCGTGATTAGTGAACACGGCTTCGACATCCAGCGCCTGCGCGAGCCTTGGAATCGCGTCACGCGCGGTGTCGTGCAGCACATGCAGGCCACCGCCCATCGCCTCCAGCGCGGCGCGGAGCTCGACCACGCTCTCCCAGATAAATTCAACGCGACGGTCGGCCTTGTCCGTCAGCGCATCGAGAATTTCGCGATCAAACACGAATACACAATGCACGCGTTCTGATTGCGTGAGCGCGGCATGAAGGGCGGCATTGTCAAATGAGCGCAAGTCGCGCCGGAACCACATGAGGGCGGAGGTATGAAGCATCGCCACATTTTGCCAGCCACGTAGAATTGTTGCCATGGAGTCAAGCTGCCTTGCTGGCCACTTTCTGATTGCCATGCCCGCCATGGCTGATCCCAATTTCAAGGGAACGGTCACCTATTTGTGCGAGCACAACGAGCAAGGCGCTTTGGGCGTCGTCGTCAATCGCCCAACCTCGCTCACGATGGATTCGCTCTTTCAGCAAATCGCGGTTGAGGTTTCCGATATTCGTTTGTCACAGCGCAAGGTGCATTTCGGTGGCCCAGTGAGCGTGGAGCACGGCTTTGTGCTGCACCGCTCGCACGGTTCGTGGAACTCCTCAATTGTTGTGAGCGACGAGCTCTCGCTCACCACGTCGAAGGACATTCTTGAAGCGGTCGCCGGGGGCACCGGGCCAGAAGAATGGCTCCTAACGCTCGGTTATGCCGGGTGGAGTGCCGGTCAGCTTGAGGAAGAAATCGCGGCGAACGCGTGGCTCACCGTGCAGGCGGATGCCGACATGTTGTTCGTGACGCCGCCGGAAGACTTGTTGAACGTCGCAATTGAGCGCTTGGGAATCTCGCGATTTGCGTTGTCCAGCGTCGCGGGGCATGCGTGAAAAGCCTCTGCGCTGCGCAGAGGCTTTTGTGAGCAATCTCACGTTCCTCGCCTTCGATTTCGGCGAGCGGCGCATCGGCGTGGCGCTTGGCAATGATTTAACTGAGACGGCCAACCCGCTCACTGCCATTGAAGCGATCAACGACAACGCGCGATTCGCTGCAATCGGCTCGCTGGTGAAAGAGTGGGGGCCAAGCGCGTTTATTGTGGGTCGGCCGGCGCATCCTGATGGCAAGCCGCACGCGATGACTGCGCGCTGCGAAAAATTCGCGCGGCAGTTGACCGGTCGCTTTGATCGGCCCGCGTATCTGGTCGACGAGCGCTACACCAGCGTCGATGCGGCGCAGGCGCTAGCCGTCACCGGCAGCCGACTGTCCGGGCAAGAGCGAAAAAAGGCGATTGACGCCGAAGCTGCGGCGCAGATTCTGCGTCGTTTTTTTGAGGAGGGTGCGATGCCTGTTACCCATGAAGAAACCAGCAAAACATCATGACCCTGGACAACGTTAATCTGCCCGACGCCGAGGCACTGTTCAACGATTTGAAAGCGCAAATGGCCCCGGCCATCGCCTTTGATGCGAAGCTCGTTGGCGTGTATTCCGGCGGCGCATGGCTTGCAGATCGGCTGAAAGCTGAGCTTGATGGCGAACATGAAGTGGGCTACATCGATGTGTCGTTCTATCGCGATGATCTGTCGACCAGCGGCCTGAAAAGCAATGTGCGCAGCACGCAGATTCCGTTCTCGGTGCAAGGCGCGCACATCGTGATTGTGGATGACGTTTTGTTCACCGGACGCTCGATCCGCGCCGCCGTGAACACGCTGTTTGACTACGGGCGACCGGCCTCGGTGCAGCTTGCGGTTCTGGTGGACAGAGGCGGGCGCGAGCTGCCGATTGCCGCTGATTACGTTGGCGCGCCGCTGATGGTTTCGCGCGATCTGATGCTCGCGCTCAGCAAGGACGACGCCGGAAAATTCGCACTTACGACCGAACCCTGGATACAACGTTGATGCTGTCTAAAAAGAATTTACAACTCAACGACAACGGCGATCTGCATCACCTGCTCGCCATCGAAGGTCTGCCCAAGCGCATCATCGAGCGCATTCTCGACACGGCGGAGAGCTTCGTCGGTATCAACGAGCGTGAAGTCAAGGTCGTGCCGCTGTTGCGCGGCAAATCGATCTTCAATATCTTCTTCGAAAACTCCACGCGCACGCGCACAACGTTTGAGATTGCGGCCAAGCGCCTGTCCGCCGACGTGGTGAGCTTGGATGTCGCGCGCTCCAGCACCAACAAAGGCGAGACGATCCTTGACACCATCGCGAACTTAACGGCGATGCATGCCGACATGTTCGTCGTGCGCCACGCTGAAAGCGGCGCGCCGTACTTGATCGCGCAACACGCGGCACCGCATGTGCATGTGGTGAACGCCGGCGATGGACGCCACGAGCACCCGACACAAGGCCTGCTCGATGTGTTCACCATTCGCAAATACAAAAAAGATTTCACGCGTTTGACCGTCGCTATCGTTGGTGACGTGTTGCATTCGCGCGTTGCCCGCTCGCAGATCCATGCGCTGACGACGCTCGGTGTGCCCGAGGTGCGGGTGATCGGGCCGCGAACGCTGTTGCCCGCTGACATCGAGCGGCTTGGCGTGCGCGTGTTTACCTCGCTGGAAGAGGGGCTGAAAGGCGTCGACGTGGTGACGATGCTGCGCTTGCAAAATGAGCGCATGACGGGTGCGTTGTTGCCGTCCGCGAGCGAGTATTTTTCGCGCTACGGTTTGACGCCGCAGAAACTGGCGCTCGCCAAACCGGATGCCATCGTGCTGCATCCCGGCCCGATGAATCGCGGCGTCGAGATTGATTCCGCCGTCGCCGACGGTAAGCAATCGGTCATCCTGCCGCAAGTGACCTACGGCATCGCGGTGCGCATGGCCGTGATGGCGATTTTGTCGGGGAGCACACGATGAAGATCGCCATTCGCAAAGGCCGCGTCATCGATCCAGCGTCGAACTTTGACGCGCACGCCGATGTCTTTATCGCCGCCAGCAAAATTGTGGCGATTGGCGAGCAACCCGCCGACTGGCACAGCAATCGCGACATCAACGCTGAAGGCTGCATCGTCGCGCCTGGTCTGGTCGATCTCGCGGTTCACGTAAAACGCGGCACTCTAGCGACAGAACTCGCCGCAGCCGCCGCAGGCGGTGTCACCAGCATGGTCTGCTCGCCCGACACTGACCCCGTGCTCGACGAGCCGGGCCTCGTGGACATGCTGCGCTTCCGGGCGCAATCGTTTCACGGCACGCATCTCTATCCGCTCGGCGCGTTAACCAAATCGCTGGCGGGCGTTCAGCTTGCAGAGATTTCCAAGCTCGCACAGGCCGGATGCGTGGGTTTTTCGCAGGCGGATCGCGCCGTACTTGACACGCAAGTTTTGCTGCGCGCCATGCAATACGCCGCGACCTTCGGTTACTCCGTCTGGTTGCAGCCCGAAGATTTGCATCTTGCCAACAACGGCGTCGCGCATGAGGGCGAAGTGGCGTCGCGACTGGGCCTCGCGGGCATTCCGTCCAGCGCCGAAATCATCGCGCTGGCAACCCACCTCGAACTCGCGCGAGTGACCGGCGTTCATCTGCACGTCTGCCGCGTCTCCACCGCAGAAGGTGTTGCGTTGATCCGCGTCGCTAAAGCGAATGGCCTTAAAGTCACCGCCGACGTGGCGATCAATCACCTGCACCTGATCGACCTCGACATCGGAAATTTCGATTCGAACTATCGCCTGTCACCGCCGCTGCGCTCATCGCGCGACCGTGATGCGCTGCGCGCAGGTGTGATTGATGGCACGATTGACGCTATCGTCTCCGACCACACGCCGCGTCAGGACGACGCCAAACAGGTGCCTTTCGGCGAAGCCGCACCCGGTGCAACCGGGCTCGAAACGCTGCTGTCGCTCACATTGCGGTTCGCTGAGTCTGCGCGAATTCCCATCAACATCGCGCTCGGACGGATCACCCATAACGCGGCTTCAGCAGCCAATCTGAGCGCCGGACGATTGGCCGTCGACGCAGTGGCGGACGTCTGCGTGTTCGACCCCGGCGCATATCGCCTGATCAACAAGGCAGGTTTCAAAAGTGCGGGCAAGAATTCGCCGTTTCTTGGCTATGAGTTGCCGGGTGTGGTGCAGGCTACGCTGACGGCGGGACACATTGCGTTTGAGGCAGCGGCTTAGCTCAATCGTGTTCTACGTGTTCTACGTTTTCGCGGAGTCGCTCAACCGCAAGCGTCTCGCTACGCTAAGCAATTCGCAACGCTCGCTTGACCGCTGCAGCAGTCGCCAACGCTTCATCAAGCGTGGCTGCGGTGCAGGTGACGTGTCCCATCTTCCGTGCCTTACGTGGCTCTGCCTTGCCGTAGAGATGCAGATGCGCCCCCCGCAGCGCCAGCACGTCCGTCCACGCGGGCTGCATCGGCGTTGCGGCGTCAAACCACACATCACCCAGCAGGTTCACCATCACCGCAGGCCGCACAAGCGTTGTGTCGCCCAGCGGCGCGCCCGCCAAAATGCGCGCCTGTTGCTCGAATTGCGAGGTAACGCAGGCCTCAATCGTGTAATGCCCGCTGTTGTGCGGGCGCGGCGCGATTTCGTTGATTAGTACGCCGTCCTTCGTGACGACGCCGTCCTTCGTTACAAACATTTCAACGCAGAGTACGCCAACGTAATCAAGCGATGTCACCAGTTCGCAAGCCAGCATTTGCGCTTTTTCGCGAAGCGAATCGTCGATGCGCGCCGGAACAATGGTCAAATCGAGAATGCCGTTGACGTGCTGATTTTCCTGCACCGGCCACACACGTACATCGCCCTCGACAGATCGCGCCACCAGCACCGAAATTTCAAGCTCAAATGGGATCAGTGCTTCGAGCACGCACGGTGCCTGCTTCATGCTCATCCACGCGAGGAGCGCTTGCGTGGATGAATTGACGCGTTGCTGCCCCTTGCCGTCGTAGCCAAGCGTTGCCGTCTTCAAAATACCGGGGAACAGCGTTGCTGGCGCATCGCGCAGATGCTCCGCCCGCTCAATCACCGCAAATTCGCCCACAGGCAAGCCGTGCTCGGCAAAAAAGCGCTTCTCCAGTCGCCGATCCTGCGCAATGCGCACGGCTGCGGCACTGGGCCGCGTGGGCACCGTCGCCGCCAGCGCTTCAAGCGAAGCGGCAGGCACGTTTTCAAATTCGGTGGTGACGGCGGCAACACGTTGACCGAAGGCGGCAACCGCGACAGCATCATCATAGGCTGCAACGATCACGTCGTCCGCTGCCTGCGCGGCAGGCCCATTGCCGTCGGGGTCGAGCACAAGCACCTTGTAGCCCATTGCCTGCGCGGCATGCACAAACATGCGACCTAATTGCCCACCGCCCAGACAGCCGAGCCAGGATCCCTCAGTCAACATCACTACTTATCGGCCAGAACGGGTGGCACCAGCATCGAGCGTGCGCTGGCCGTTTGCTCATCGCGGAACGAAAGCAATTGCTGCGCGAGCGCCTTGTTGGAAATGCCGAGCATTGCAATCGCAAATAGCGCTGCGTTAGCCGCGCCGGCTTCGCCAATTGCAAAAGTCGCCACCGGCACGCCCTTGGGCATTTGCACGATGGAGAGCAGCGAGTCCTCTCCGCGCAAATATTTTGACGGCACTGGTACGCCAAGCACGGGCACCGTTGTCTTGGCCGCGAGCATGCCGGGCAAGTGCGCCGCACCGCCCGCGCCCGCGATGATGATGCGGATGCCGCGCTCCATCGCCGTTTCGGCGTAGGTAAACATGTCGTCCGGCGTGCGGTGCGCGGACACCACTTTCGCCTCAAAATTGACGCCGAAACGCTCCAGCATGTCTGCTGCGTTTTTCATGACATCCCAGTCGGAGGATGAGCCCATAACGAGCCCCACGACTGGGCCGATTCCGTTGGCCCCATTTTGCATGTTTGCGATTCTATCGAAGCGAAAAGTCCGTCTTCGCGGAAAATAGAGCGTATGCCAGTTTTTCGCCTCTTTTTCTCGGTCACCGCGCTTGCTGCGACCTCTTTTGTTCACGCCAACGACGCGGCAGTCAAAGACGCGGGCGAAGGCTTTCGCCTGGGCGAGCTGCGACGCGTCACTGCCGCCTTGCCGCAGGTGCGCGGCGATCTGCTTGAGGGCTACGTTGAGTATTGGGCGCTGCGCCTGCAAATTGATCGCATTGATCGCGGCGACATTGAACGCTTCCTGAAAAAATATTCAGGTACGGCGGTTGGCGACCGGATGCGGGTTGACTGGCTGAAGCAGCTTGGCAAAACCGGCGATTGGGATGCATTCACTTCGGTGTCGAACGGATTTGATACCGATGACAGCGAAGTCGCTTGCTACCGCACGGCGATTGCGGGGCGAGGCGAAGCTAAAGACATGCTGGCCGTGCCCAAAGGCGTCTGGGAAGAAAAGTTGACCGAGTCTTGCGCTGACGCATTTGCCGCGCTGGCGCGGCGCAAACAGGTGAGCGCGGAGGACGCCATCTGGCGTTTCCGAACTGCGGCTGACGGCGGCACATTTCTGGCGGGTTCACGCGTCGCGGAAGCGTTGCCTGAGGGTACTGCGCCCGGAGGCGAGGCCTTGCAGCGGGCGCACAGCTCGCCCGAGGCGTTTCTGAGCGCGGGGCTGGCATGGAGCTCGCGCGGTCGTCGCGAGGCGGCGCTCTACGCGTTGACCAGGCTGGCGCGTAACGACGTAGCGAAGGCGCGCGCCATCTGGTTTGGCATGCGCAGCAAGTTCACTGATGAAGAGCAGCGCTACGCCGCTGGACAGCTCGCTTACGCCAGTGCGCGACGGCTCGACAGTGACGAGGCCATCGCCTGGTTCAAACGAGCGGGCGACGAAGGCACGATGACACGCCTCGGCGACTGGCAAGCGGCCTGGATTGCGCGCGGCGCGTTGCGCATCGGGGCCTGGGCCGAAGTGTTGCGCGCGGTGAACGCGATGAGCGCAACGAGCAACGGTCAGCACGATCCGGCGTGGCGTTACTGGAAAGCGCGCGCGCTCAATGAGCTGTCAGACAAGGCGGGCGCGCAGGCACTGTATATCGATCTCGCGAAAGAATTTAATTTCTACGGACTGTTGGCAGCCGAGCAAATCAACGCCCAGTTGCCCACGCCCGACACGCTGAAAGCCGGGGCCGTCAAGCCAACGGGTGAGGATTTGAAACGCTTCGACCAATTGGCTGCGGCGAAGCGCGTGCTCAAACTCTCCGAGCTGGGCCTGCGCGCCGACGCCGCAAAAGAGTGGTACAGCGTGGTTAAGGATTTCAATGACGCGGACTCGTTGATTGCAGCTGAATGGATGCGCCGCAAAGGCATCTGGGATCGATCAATCAACACAGCCGAGCGAACAAAAACACAGCACGATTTTGGCCTTCGCTATCAAATGCCCTACGCGACTGAAATCAAAAAAGCGGCGGCACAATCCGCACTTGATCCGGGCCTCGTATTCGGCCTCATTCGTCAGGAATCGCGTTTCTGGGCGGAGGCGGTTTCGTCGGCGGGCGCGCTCGGTTTGATGCAAGTGATGCCCGCGACGGGCAAGTGGATCGCCACGCAAATGCGGGCGAGCGATTACCGCCCGAGTCAGTTGATTGATGTGGGCGTGAACACGGGCTTCGGCACGTTTTATCTGCGCACGGTACTCGACCAGATGGGCGGCTCGGAGCCGATGGCAGCGGCCTCGTACAACGCAGGGCCGGGTCGCGCTCGCGCGTGGCGGGCGGACACCGCGCTGGAAGGCGCGATTTATGCTGAATCCATTCCGTTCAACGAGACGCGCGACTACGTCAAAAAAGTGCTGGCGAACGCCGTCTGGTATTCGCATTTGAGCGGCAGTGGACTGACCTCGATCAAGCAACGTCTGGGCATTGTGCCGGCAAAAAAGTAACGCATTGACTGATAGAAAAAATATGAATATTTTGATCCTCGGCGGCAGCGGTTTCGTGGGCCGCGCCATTTGCAGCAAACTCGTCGCGGCGGGCCACAGCATCACCGTGCCGACGCGCAAACGTGACAATGCGCGCGCGCTGTTTCCGCTGCCCAGTGTCACCGTCGTTGAAGATGACGCAAGCGACCCGACCACGCTCACGCGGCTCGCGCGCGGCAAGGACGCGGTGATCAATCTCGTGGGCATTCTGAACGGCGATTTCGAGCGCATGCATGTCACATTCACCGAGACGACGCTTGCTGCGTGCAAGGCCGCTGGCGTGACGCGTTACCTGCACATGAGCGCTTTGGGCGCTTCGACCGACGGCCCGAGCCAATATCAAAAATCGAAAGCAAATGCCGAGATCGCGGTGCGTGCCAGCGGCCTCGACTTCACGATCTTCGCGCCCTCGGTGATCTTTGGTCGCGGTGATTCGTTCTTGAACAAGTTTGCGCAGATGGTGAGCCTGTTGCCGCCGTTGGTGCCGATGGCTCTGCCGGGCTCGTCAGCAAAGTTTCAACCGGTGGCGGTGGACGACGTCGCTCGCGCGTTTGTTGTGGCAATCGACAATAAAACCACCTACGCTCAGCGCTATGAACTAGTCGGGCCGAAGGTCTACACGCTGAAAGCGCTCGTCGCTTACGTGATGGCGCTTGCGCACGACAAGCACATGATTATTGGTTTGCCCGGCTTCGTCACATCGATGCTCGCGGGCGTGTTGCAGTTTGTGCCAACGCAGCCGTTGACGCCGGATAATGTGAAATCGATGTCCGTCGACAACGTCTCAAAGGCAGCTTTCCCGGCGTTTGCGGGCACCGCCACGGCGCTGGAAGATGTTGCGCCGACGTATCTGGGTCGCGCGGCCATCGTTGACGAATTTGCGTTGGCGCGCGAGCGGGCCGGGCACTGATTTCCGGATGCGATGCGAAAGCAGCTTTTGCGTGAAAGTACGCCTGATCAGGGGCTAGGCGCGTAAATTGGCATAAATCGACAACGTGCGAATATCGCTTGTAGCCCCAATTAAATAAACGTTTAACGAAAAAGCTGTACTTTTTAAAATGTCCGCTCTCGATCCTGATCTCGCCCGCTATTTCGCCGATCTCGGCGCATCGTTTTCGCCGCTGCCTGCCGACCCGACGCCGCTCGAAAGGCGAGCGCGTTACTGGGCGCTGTGCGGGCTCGGCAAAACACCACTGCCGGGCAGCGTGACGATCAACGACGTTTCGCTTGATCTTCCAGTCGGCAAAGTGCCCGTGCGCTTGTTTTATGGCCATGACGGCGCGATTGAGCCCGTACCCACGATCATTTATTTTCACGGTGGCGGCTGGGTCGTCGGCGACAACGACACCCACATGCCGACCTGCGCACGTCTGGCGCACGAGGCGAATGCGCTCGTGGTTAGCGTCGATTACCCGCTCGCGCCGGAGGCCGATTGGCGCACGCTGACCGATGCCTGCTTTCAGGCCGCGTCGGCGATTGCGGCGGACCGCGTGGCACAAGATGCGGCGACACCCGGCCCACGCTTGGGTCCCCCTCCCATCGCGCTGGCAGGCGACAGCGCAGGCGCGCATCTCGCGACCGTCACCGCGATCCGCGCGCGCGATGAGGGTAATTTTCACGTCGCGTTACAAGCGCTGTTCTACCCCTGTATCGAACCGGCGTACGCGACTGGCAGCTACGATGAATTCGCCGCTGGCCCCGGCCTCACGCGCGCCGACATGCAGTGGTACTGGCGGCAATTTGTGGGCGACGAACATGCAGTCAACGACTACCGCGTCGCGCCGTCGCGTGCCGCATCACACGCAGGCTTGCCACCCGCGTATCTGGTCACGGCCGGACGCGACCCGCTACGTGACGAAGGCCTCGCTTACGTGCGCACGTTGCGCGAAGCCAAAATCGATGTTGCGCACGACGAATTCGATTCGTTGCCGCATGGCTTTCTGCGCATGGCGAAGTACAGCGCCGCGACGGACGCCGCCATCGGCCACGCAAATAAACGGGTCGGTCAATTGCTGCGCGGCTCGCGGACATAACGTGTGACGTTCATCACCGATCCGTGGTTCTACGCCTGGGCCATTCCTGCCGTCATCATCACCGGCATTTCAAAAACGGGCCTCGGTGCGGGCGTCGGCGGTGTAGCAGTGCCGATGATGAGTCAGGTGATCGCGCCGGGTGTCGCTGCGGGCATCATGCTGCCGATTTTGTGCGTTGTGGATTTGCTGGGCCTGCGCGCCTATCGCGGGCAATGGGACTGGGCGAGCGTAAAGCACATGATGCTGCCCGCGATAATGGGTATCACCGTGGGCGCGCTCAGTTTCGGCAGCCTCTCGGTGAACACGACGAAAGCGCTGCTGGGCGCAATTTCCGTCGCGTTTTCGCTCTACCAGCTGGTGCCTGCGCTGCGCAATCTGAAGTCATGGCTGCCCGAGGCGATCCGGCCATGGCTGTGGTGCGGTCTGTCCGGTTTCACCTCGACGCTCGCGCATGCGGGCGGACCGCCGATCACCATTTATCTGTTTCCGAAGCGGCTGGATCGCATGCAATTTATGGCGGTCACGATTGTGTTTTTTACGGTGGTCAACGCGGTAAAGCTGATCCCGTTTGCGATCCTCGGACAACTCAGTTTGACTAATCTCGGCACTGCGCTGGTGTTGATGCCGTTTGCACCGGTTGGTGTGTGGCTCGGCGTGCGACTCAACAACGTGATTAACGATGTGATTTTTCGTCGCGTGACATTGGCGTGTTTGTTTTTTCTGGGCGTGCGGTTGCTCTACGAAGGGCTGAAATGACGAAACGCCCTGAAGGCGCTTATGAATACGCGTGACGCCATCACGCTGGTCGCCGTCGACTGCGCGTATGCGTCGCTCGCGGCTACGGCGCTCGCCCGATCTGCCTCTGCACTGCCCGTCGCGCGCGTGTTGTTGCTCACCGATGCGGCGATTTCACATGAGGGCGTCGAGGTCGTCCCAATCGCACCAATCGCACCGATCCGTTCACGCGCCGCTTACTCGCAGTTCGTGCTCAAAGAACTCAGCGGGTACATCAACACAGACTACGCGCTCGTCGTGCAGTGGGATGGCTTTGTTATCGACGGAAACGCTTGGGCGGATGAGTTCTGGAATTACGACTACGTCGGAGCCAAATGGCCGCATGAACCCGGCGAGTTTCGAGTGGGTAACGGTGGATTTTCATTGCGCTCAAAGCGTTTGCTGGATGCGCTTGCAGACCCTGAAATCACACTGAATGCGGATGAAAACGAAGATGAAGCGATCTGCATTCGCTATCGTGAATTTCTCGAAACGAAATACGGAATTTCGTTTGCCGACGAACGCGTTGCGGATCGCTTTGCGTTCGATGTCGGCCGTCCCATCGGGCCAACACTTGGCTTTCACGGTGTGTTCAATTTTTGGCAAGTATTGACGAACGAGGAATTGACGATGTTCGCACGGACCGTGCCCGAGGCGATTGCCAAAGGCCTCGGATTCGGCGCGCTAACAAAGAACCTCGTCGACCTGAAGCGCATTGACGTTGCGCGCGAATTTGTCACGCGGCGGCTGGCGTCGCTTCCGCATGACGTCGCGGCGCTTGATTTGCGCGCCCGACTGGAATCTTTGAAAAGTGCTGCGGCCATCGCTGTAGCTGCGCCCGCCCCGCCCGCGATCAAACCACCCTCATCGCGTAACGATCCCTGCCCATGCGGTAGTGGCAAACGCTACAAGGATTGCCATGGGAAATTGGCGAATGCGGGCGCCTCAACGGCATCGCTGTTGAACATAGAGGCGACGCTCGCCGATGCCTTGCAACACCATGAGCGAGGCGACGTGCCGTATGCAGTTGAACGCTACGCTCGCGTGTTGCAACAGGAGCCTGAGAACGCCACGGCGCTGCACTTTGCTGGCCTTTCGCAATATCAGGCGGGGCAGCCGTCGGCCGGATTGGAGTTGATGTGGCGCTCAGTCAGGCTCAACAATCAGGAGCCAGAATTTTTTAGCAATATCAGCGCCGCCGCGTGGATGGCGGGTCGCTACCACGAAGGTCAGTGGGCGGCAGAGCGGGCTTTGGCGTTGGACGAAAAGCACGTCGGCGCGCTTAACAACCTCGGTTTCAACCTGCGCTCAGTCAATGATATTGACGGCTCGATTGCTGCCTTTGATCGGGCGCTTGAGCTTGCGCCGGGGTTCGACTACGCGCGCTGGAATCGCACATTTTCACTATTGGCGAAAGGGGACTACAAACGCGGATTTGCCGACTATGAGGTGCGTTTGCAGTTCCCGCAGACGCAACCGAGCGGCAAAATCCCCGCGAACACACCGATCTGGCGCGGTGAAGCGGCGGAAGGTAAATCGATCTTCTTGATGTGTGAGCAGGGACTGGGCGACACGTTCATGTTTGCGCGATTCGTGCCACTGGTGGTGGCGCGAGGCCTGAAGGTAACGCTCGCCGTGCAGCGTTCGCAAGTTTTGCTGATGCAGCAATCTTTTCCCGAGGTGTCCGTTGTCGCAGTTGGCGAGCATGAGACGCTGGCATGCGACTACTGGGCTGCGCTATGGTCGTTGCCGTCGGCGCTCGGAATCACGTTTGAAAATCTGCCTGCGCCTGAGCGTTTTTTGCAGACTCTAGACGCCGACGTTACGGTCTGGGAAAACAAGTTTGAGCTACTCCGATCTGCCCCCTCTCCCCTCGCGGGAGAGGGTTGGGGTGAGGGGCCCGTTCAAGCGGTGAAGCGCATCGGCATTGTCTGGCAAGGCCAACTAGCAGGCCAGGACAACCAGATGGCCGACCGCTCCATCCCGCCGCGCCTGATGCGTCGATTGGTCGAAGCTCATCCCGAGATCACCTGGGTGTCGTTGCAGCACGGCGCGCCGCCGTTGGGCGCAGCCAACGTGATGGACTGGACTGCTGACACCGTCGAATTCACGCAAATGGCGGCCCTGATTGACACGCTAGATCTGGTGATCAGCATAGACACTGGCGCTGCGCATCTAGCGGCGGCGCTAGGAGCGAAGACGTGGGTGCTGTTGCGCGAAGCTGGCGACTGGCGCTACGGCATCACGGGCGACACCTGCGCCTGGTCTCCGACGATGCGGCTCTTCCGGCAAGACGAATCACGGCGGTGGGAACCGGTGTTAGCGCAAGTAGCGACCGCGCTTCTGGAACAGTCGTAGCGTGCGGTGCCCCCCGACGCGCGCTAGTTGAATCTGAGGCATTTACCTTGCTGTCCTGTTTCCAGCCTTTCGTACTCGCCAGGCATGTAGCCCAACATTTTCCAGCGTGAGTAAAAGTCCTCAATCATTGAGTTGGTGCTCCCAAAGTAAAGGTGGATGTCGGATTCGTCGCAGAATCGAAAACTCAGCCCAGCAATCTGTACATAGAGCTCGTCGCTGCCAAGTTTGCCGATGCCGCTTGTTTCAACAGCACGCACTTTGTCGGCAAGGCTCGCCAAACTCAGCCTCTCAGGAATCGGCATTTCGCCACCGTAATAGTCGATGATCCAAGCAAAACCAAAATAAATTTCGCAGTCCACGTAATCACGTTCACAAAAATAGGACGCGAGAAAACGCAGCTCCTCCCACATTTCAGCGACAGAAATAGGATGCGTCAACAGTTCGTAACTCATCGCGCCCAGTGCGGTTGGCAGACCTTTTAACCTACGCTACACGTTGAACAAGAAATTTAAAACATCCCCGTCATGCACCACGTATTCCTTGCCCTCTGCGCGCATCTTGCCGTGTTCTTTCGCGCCGTGTTCGCCTTTGAACTGAATGAAATCTGCGAAGGCAATGGTCTGCGCCCGGATGAAGCCTTTTTCGAAATCGGTGTGAATCGCGGCGGCGGCGCGGGGCGCGGTGTCGCCTTTGTGGATGGTCCAGGCGCGGACTTCTTTTACGCCCGCAGTGAAGTACGTCTGTAGACCGAGCAGGTTGTAGCCCGCGCGGATCACGCGGTTGAGGCCTGGCTCTTCAAGGCCGAGATCTTTCAAAAATTCCATCTTGTCGGCGTCGTCCATGTCGCCGATTTCGGCCTCCATGTTGGCGCAAACCGCCACGACGGGGGCGTGCTCAATGGCTGCGTAAGCGAGCACCGCCTGATAGTGCGCGTTATGCGCCAGATCCAGCGCGTCGGCGACGTTGGCCACATACATCGTGGGCTTCGACGTGATGAGGCTCAGCTGCTTCACCAGTGCCTTCTCTTCGTCATCCAGTGCGAGCGAGCGCACGGCGCGGCCCTGATCCAGCACCTTTTGGCATTTTTCGAGCAACGGCAACATCTTGGCCGCCTCTTTGTCGCCGCCGGTAGAGCGCGACAATTTGGTGAAGCGATGCACGGCTTTTTCGACGCTGGCGAGATCGGCGAGCGCGAGTTCGGTGTTAATCACCTCGATGTCATCAATCGGTGAAATTTTCCCCGCGACGTGGATCACGTTGTCATCTTCAAAGCAGCGCACAACGTGGGCCGTTGCGTCGCATTCGCGGATATTGGCTAGGAACTGGTTGCCGAGGCCCTCGCCTTTGGACGCGCCCTTGACCAGACCGGCGATATCGACGAATTCGACCGACGCCGGAACGATACGTTGCGGATTGACGATTTCGGCGAGTGCCGCGAGGCGAGCATCGGGGACTTCAACGATGCCGACGTTGGGCTCAATGGTGCAGAACGGGTAGTTCTCAGCGGCGATGCCCGCCTTGGTGAGCGCGTTGAAGAGCGTGGATTTGCCGACGTTCGGAAGACCGACGATGCCGCATTGAACTGCCATGATAGGAACCGGTATTGTTGGAGTTAACCCGTGATTATCTCTGACCGGTCAGATCACCCGCACGCGAATCACGTGCGCAACCGCAGCAATCGCGTTCACGACGCTTGCCGCTGGGGCGGATTCGACATCGATGATGTTGAACGCAAGCTCGCCCCGGCTCTTGTTAATCATGTCGATCACGTTCACTTTATGGTCAGCCAACACCGAGAGCACATGACCCAGCACGCCAGATACGTTGTCATTGGAAAACGTGATGCGTGAGGTGCCTGTAGCGCGGCCCATGGTGATGCTGGGCATGTTCACCGAGTTATGGATGTTGCCGTTTTCCAGATAGTCGATGAGCTGGTTCGCGGCCATCACGGCGCAGTTTTCTTCTGATTCCTCGGTGCTTGCGCCGATGTGCGGCAGGGCAATCACATTCGCGTTGCCGAGCATCGCGGGCTCCGGAAAATCGCAGACATATTTGCCGAGCTTTCCGCCGTTCAGGCTGCGCAACACCGCTGCTGAATCAACAATGCTTTCGCGCGCAAAGTTCAGGAGCACCGCGCCGGTTTTCATCGTGTTGAGCGCCGCGTCGTTGATCAAGTGATGCGTCGCATCCATCGCAGGCACATGAATCGAAACATAGTCAGAGCGGGTCAGCAGCGCCATCAGGTTTTCTGCCCGCTGCACCTCGTTCGACAAGCGCCACGCCGCGTCAATCGACAGCGCGGGGTCAAAACCGACAACCTTCATGCCCATGGCCAAACCCATGTCGGCGACCAGCGAACCAATCGCGCCAAGGCCAACAATGCCGAGCGTTTTGCCCTTGATTTCGCCACCGGCAAAGCGCGATTTTTCCTTCTCCAGCAGCGCAGCCATTTCTGCTGCATCGCTCATCTGCGTAAGCGAATTCACGTAGGCGATGCCCGGCAAAATGCCGCGCGTTGCCAGCAGCATGCCCGCCATTACCAGCTCTTTCACCGCATTGGCGTTGGCCCCCGGCGTGTTGAAAACGACCACGCCGAGCTTGCTGTAATCGTCGACGGGAATGTTGTTGACGCCCGCTCCGGCACGCGCTGCCGCAAGCAACGACTTCGGCACCTCAACGCCCTGCAATTTTTGACTGCGCAACAAAAATGCGTCGGGGCTGCCGATGTCGCTTCCGACCTCATAGCTGCCACGCGGGAAGCGCTCCAGCCCCTTAACCGAGATCTGGTTGTAGGTTCGGATTTTGAACATGCCCGGCTCTAGGCGGCTATGCGGCTGTCGCTTGCGCGTATGCCCAGGAGAGCCACGGCATCAGCGCCTGCAAATCGGACTTCTCCACCGTTGCGCCACACCAGATGCGGAGTCCTGCGGGCGCATCCTTGTACGACCCGATGTCGAAGGCCGCGCCTTCCGCGTCGAGCAGTTTGGTCATCTTCTTGACCTGTTCGTCCGTGGCTTTGAGGCTCAGGCAAACGCTGGTGTTCGAACGCGTCGCCTTGTCTTTGGCGAGAAAGCTTATCCAGTCATTGGCCGCGACAAAATCCTCAATGACGCCGAGATTGGCCTCCGATCGGGCAACGGTTCCATTGACGCCGCCCACACTCTCCGCCCATTTCAGCGCATCGAGATAATCCGCAACACAGAGCATCGAAGGCGTATTGATCGTCTCGCCCTTGAACAGCCCGTCAATCAATTTGCCGCCTGATTTCATGCGGAAAACTTTGGGCATCGGCCAGGGCGGGTTGTACGCTTCGATGCGCTCCACTGCGCGTGGCGACAGGATCAACATGCCGTGCCCACCCTCACCACCCAGCACTTTTTGCCATGAATAGGTGATTACGTCCAGCTTGTCCCACGGCATCTCCATCGCGAACACAGCCGAAGTTGCGTCGCAGATTGTCAGTCCGGCGCGTTCAGCAGGAATCCAATCACCGTTGGGCACCTTGACGCCCGAGGTCGTGCCGTTCCACACGAACACGACATCGTTGTTGAAATCCACGCTCTGCAAATTCGTGATGTCGCCGTAATCGGCTTTGCGGTGGTTGACGTTCGGCAGCTTCAATTGCTTGACGATATCGGTCACCCAGCCGCCGCTGAACGACTCCCATTCAAGCACGTCCACCCCACGTGCGCCGAGCATCGACCACATCGCCATTTCGATGGCTCCGGTGTCAGAGCCAGGCACCACAGCCACGCGGTAACCTTCCGGCAGACCCAGAATTCGCGCTGTTTCCGAAATCGCCAAAGCCAGCGTTTTTTTGCCTAATGCAGAACGATGAGAACGACCCAGCGTGTCGAGCTGCAACGTGCCGACATAGTAGCCGGGGCGCTTTGCGCAGGGGCCGGAGGAGAAATTGGGAACAACAGGTTTAGTCGTGGGTTTTGTCATGGACTACCAATCAATAGTGCGTTGCGGGCCAGATCGCCGGGCCGCGTGATTGTAGCGATGC
Source organism: Burkholderiales bacterium (assembly GCA_025352105.1). GTDB lineage: Bacteria > Pseudomonadota > Gammaproteobacteria > Burkholderiales > Casimicrobiaceae > Casimicrobium. Next base: position 25,749 of record JANXUB010000060.1, read on the forward strand.
CGGGGTGCGGGGCTGCTCCTACAAAATGGGCGCACTCCCGAATATTGACGAAGGGTTGGACTGCTTCATGAACATCCTCTACCTCCATGGCTTCCGCTCAAGTCCGCAATCGACCAAGGCGCGCCTCATGGCAGCGCACTTTGCGAGCACGGAGCACCGCTTCATCTGCCCGCAGTTGCCCGCGAGCCCCGCAGTCGCGATTGAGCTGGCTCGCGAGTTGATTGAGGATCGAGGTGACGCCGCTAAAGACTGGGCGCTGATTGGATCGTCGCTCGGTGGCTTTTACGCTACGTTTCTGGCCGAGCCCTATGGCTGCCGCGCTGCGCTCCTAAATCCTGCCGTGATGCCCGCGAACGATCTCGCGGGCCACGTGGGTGAGCTCACAAGCTATCACTCGGACGAACCGTTTGAGTGGCGCGCAGAATATCTCCACGAACTTGCCGCGTTGCAGATCAATCAGATCACGCGACCTAAGCGCTATTTTTTGTTAGCGGCGATGGGAGATGAAGTGCTCGACTGGCGGCAAATGCGCGACCATTATCCCGGTGCGCATCAGCACATCATCGAAGGCAGCGACCATGCGATTACTGAGTTTCCGGATTACATTGCGCAGGTTGCGGCGTTTTGCACTACGGGAAAGCTCTAGCTACTCCTTCGGCTTCTCGCCACCGTCGTCCATACCCGCCGCCACCTGCGAATAACCGTTGTCGACGTACAGAATTTCTCCGGTCATCGCACTGGCCCAGTCGCTCATCAAAAACGCCGCGACATTGCCGACCTCGTCTGCCGTCACGTTACGACGCAACGGGGCGGCATTTGCGAAATTCTTGAGCATCGTCGAGAAGCCTGCGATGCCCGCTGCGGCCAGTGTTTTGATCGGCCCGGCGCTAATGCCGTTCACGCGCGTCCCTTCCGGCCCCAGCGTCGCGGCCATGTAGCGCACATTGGCCTCAAGCGCCGCTTTGGCCACGCCCATCACATTATAGTTCGGAATCACCCGCACCGCGCCCAAATACGACAACGTAATAACGGAACCGCCTCCGGTCATCAGCGGAGCCATTGCCTTCGCGACGGCAACCAGAGAGTACGCACTAACTTCCAGCGCCAGCACGAATCCGTCGCGCGAGGTTTCCGAAAACGGCCGGCTCAGGTCTTCCCGGTTCGCAAAAGCAATGCTATGCACCACGGCGTCCAGCGGCCCTGGTTGAAGGGCTTCCACCAGTGAGGCCAGTTCGTCGGGTTTCGTAACATCGCACTGGATGGCCCTGGCGGTGGGGGAAAGTTCCGCCGCCAGCTCTTCCACAGTCAGCTTTTGGCGCTCGCCCTGATACGTGATGACCAGGTTGGCGCCTTCCCTTGCAAACGCCTGACCAATCGCATAGGCGAGGCTCCACTTATTCGCCACGCCCAGAATGAGGGCGGTCTTGCCGTGCATCAGATTCGACATGAACCGTTTATTCTACCGTAGAAGCACGCGATCGTATCTCGGCTGCTTCCTTGCTTCGTCCGCTTCGATCGTAGAGCGATGCCAGAAGCTCCAGCGCCTCATCGA
>JANXUB010000088.1 GCA_025352105.1 Burkholderiales bacterium
CGGTCACAGCATCAGGGATTCGCCGAAAACGTCGCTAGGATTCTTGAATCAGCGGTGGCTTTGGCCGAATGTCACAGGACGCCGTGTACTTTGCAGCCCACACATAGATACCGATGAAATACAGAATTTTGGAGACGCATACATGCTCGAAACGGCAACCGCCCAGCACGGTGGCAAACCTGTCAAAACCGCTATGACAGGAGGGACAGCAGCCTTGAATCACGCCATGCTTGGATTAGTGACGGGAGGTTCCAGCGCCACGCCCGATTCGGCCCGCGCAACCCTGTACAAAGTGATTCGCCGTAATGGCTCTGTCGTCGGCTTTGAGCCATCGAAAATCACCGTGGCCATGACCAAGGCGTATCTGGCTGCGCACGGCAACCAGAGCGCCGCCTCTGCGCGTGCGCGTGAGCTGACGCAACAATTGACCGACGCCGTAATGGGCGCGCTGATGCGCGTCAAGCCCGAAGGCGGCGCGATCCATATTGAAGAGATTCAGGATCAGGTCGAACTCGCCCTGATGCGCTCGGGCGAGCATGAAGTCGCGCGCGCCTACGTGCTCTATCGCGAAAAGCGTACGCAGGAGCGTGCGGCTCAAGTCAAGGCAAAGGACGCCGATCAGGAATCGATCCTGCATGTGATCGAAGATGGCGTCAGGAAGCCGCTCGACCTATTGCGCTTGCGTGAGCTCATCATTTCGTCGTGCGACGGCCTGCATGGTGCCGCCGACGCTGACGTGATCCTCAAAGCAACGCTCAAGGATTTGTACGATGGCGTGTCGGCCAAAGAAGTGCGCAAGTGCGTCGTACTCGCTGCACGTCAATACATCGAAAAAGACCCGGCCTACAGCTTTGTTACCGCGCGTTTGTTGCTCGACTCGATTCGCCACGAAATTCTGGGCGAGGAAGCGTCGCAAGCCGATATGGCGATCAAGTACGGCGAATACTTCCCAAAGTTCATCAAGCACGGCATCAAAATTGGCCTCCTGAATCCGGAGCTTGCCAGTTACGACCTCGTCAAGCTGGGGGCTGCCCTCGATCACACGCGCGACTTCAAATTCGGTTTCCTCGGACTGCAAACGTTGTATGACCGCTACTTTCTGATTGACCGCGAAAGCAACGCGGCGGGTGCGGAGCGTCGCTTCGAATTGCCGCAAGCGTTTTTCATGCGCGTCGCGATGGGCCTGGCCCTGAACGAAGCTGATCGCGAAGCGCGCGCCGTTGAGTTCTATCAACTGCTGTCGAGCTTTGACTTCATGTCGAGCACGCCGACGCTGTTTAATTCGGCGACTCATCGTTCGCAACTGTCCTCGTGCTACTTGACCACGGTTGCCGACGATCTCGACGGCATCTACGAAGCGATCAAAGAAAACGCGCTTCTGTCGAAATTCGCAGGCGGGCTCGGTAACGACTGGACGCCGGTGCGTGCGATGGGTTCGCACATCAAGGGCACCAACGGCGAATCGCAAGGCGTGGTGCCGTTCCTCAAAGTCGTGAACGACACGGCGGTCGCTGTGAATCAGGGCGGCAAGCGCAAAGGTGCGGTCTGCACCTACCTTGAGTCATGGCATCTCGACGTCGAGGAATTCCTCGAACTGCGCAAGAACACCGGCGATGATCGCCGTCGTACGCACGACATGAACACCGCGAACTGGATTCCCGATCTGTTCATGAAGCGCGTCATGGAGAACGGCACCTGGACGCTGTTTTCACCGGTCGATACGCCTGACCTGCATGACCTGTTCGGCAAGGCCTTCGAGAAGCGCTACAACGAATACGAAGCCAAGGCCGCACGCGGCGAGATCAAGCTGTTCAAGACGCTGCAGGCGACCACGCTGTGGCGCAAGATGCTCACGATGCTGTTCGAAACCGGTCATCCGTGGATCACGTTCAAAGACCCATGCAACGTACGCTCGCCGCAGCAGCACGTGGGTGTTGTGCATTCGTCTAATCTTTGTACCGAGATCACACTCAACACGAGCGACACCGAAATCGCCGTCTGCAATCTGGGTTCCGTCAATCTGGTCAATCACATGCTGGAAGTCGACGGCGGCTACGTACTCGACCACACCAAGCTGCAAAAGACGATCCGCACCGCCATGCGCATGCTTGACAACGTCATCGACATCAACTACTACGCAGTCAAAAAAGCGCGCACCTCTAACCTGAAGCATCGCCCCGTGGGCTTGGGCATCATGGGCTTTCAGGATGCGCTGCACATGATGCGCATGCCGTATGCCTCGCAGGACGCAATGGAGTTCGCGGATCGCTCGATGGAAGCGGTGTGCTACTACGCGTACTGGGCTTCGACCGAGCTGGCTGAAGAGCGCGGTCGTTACAGCACATTCAAAGGTTCGCTGTGGGATCGTGGCATCCTGCCGTTTGATTCGCTCAAGCTGCTGGCTGAAGAGCGCGGCGGTTATGTCGAAGTGGATCAATCGATCAGCATGGATTGGGATGCGCTCAAAGGCCGCATCAAAGCACACGGCATGAGGAACTCCAACTGTGTGGCCATCGCGCCAACCGCAACCATCTCGAACATCATCGGCGTATCAGCCTGCATCGAGCCGAACTACGAAAACCTGTTCGTCAAATCGAACCTGTCCGGCGAGTTCACTGTCATCAACGAGCACCTCGTGGACGACCTGAAAGCGCGCGGTTTGTGGGACGAAGTGATGATTTCGGATCTCAAGTATTTCGACGGCGCGCTCGCCAAAATTGATCGCATCCCCGATGATCTGAAAGCCAACTACGCCACTGCGTTTGAGATGGATGTATCGTGGCTGGTGGAGGCGGCCTCGCGTCGTCAGAAATGGATCGATCAGGCGCAGTCGCTCAACATTTACATGGCGGGCGCGTCGGGCAAAAAGCTCGACGAAACCTACAAGCTCGCCTGGAAGCGCGGCCTGAAGACCACCTACTACCTGCGCACTTTGGGTGCGACCAGTGCCGAGAAATCGACAGGAAAGGGTGGCGAGTTGAATGCCGTTTCTTCGTCCGGCGGTGCCCATGCCGCGAAGGCCGCCACGTCGACGGCGTTGCCGGTAGCAGCCGCGCCATCGCTTGCGCCATCCGCTCGAACGAATCCAGCCGTCGAGGCCGACCTGCCCGCGACCGACATGAAATTCTGCTCCATCGACAGCCCTGATTGCGAGGCCTGTCAGTAAGTACAGGCGGGCCTGCCGCACTTAATTACACATTCATTGCACAATCAGAAAAATCGTATCATCCAACCGCGCAATAATGAACGTTACCGGGAGCACCAGCACTCGTTGATGCACACTCAGTATTCACAACTCACCTAGGAGAAAAAAATGGGTTTTTTCAGTTTTGTTAAAGATGCTGGCGAAAAATTGTTCGGCCACAAAGAAGCAGAAGCTGCTGCAGCAGCGGCAGCCGCAACGGACGACGCCGCCGCCAAAGAAAAGCTTGACGCAACTAATCGCGCAGCGGGCGACGCCATTCAGACTTACATCGAAGCACAGGGCCTAGAGATCACGGGTCTCGTCGTGACATTCGACGCTGCCTCCTCCACAGTGAACCTGTTTGGCGTCGCCGCCGATCAGGCCACCAAAGAGAAAGCGCTCCTATGCTGCGGCAACGTTTCCGGCGTGGTCAATGTCAACGACAACATGTCAGTCGACTTGTCCGAGCCAGAAGCGACGTACCACGACGTCGTTCCCGGCGATAACCTGTCGAAAATTGCCAAGGCGGCTTACGGAGATGCCAACAAGTACATGGTGATCTTCGAGGCCAACAAGCCAATGTTGTCGAATCCTGACAAGATTTACCCAGGCCAAAAGCTGCGCATTCCGCCGCTGTAATTCGTCCGCGCCCTCTCTCACCGGAGGGCGCTGCGCAAAGCAACCCCGAAGCAGTTTTTCGGGGGTTGCGATGAGGGCTCTGCGAACGTGTCGGCACAACACACGGCTTATGTACAGAACCCTGATCGCAGCAAACAACCACTCATGTGATTCATGCCCGTAACGGCTGATTCACCCCCCGAGCGAAGGGGGAGTGGCGTTGGCTGTAAGTGCGGTGGTGTAGCTCGGCTCGCGCGAGTGACACTGTCGCGATTTGCATACTCTCTCGCCCGACGTTCACAACAAACCGACGGCCGAGTGTGTGTACCTTAAGGAAGGGAGGTGATCCTGTGGCAACTAAAGAGCACAAGTGGGAGTTCTACCAAGACAAGGCTGGCAAACATCGCTGGCGTCGTATCGCGTCGAATGGCAATGTGATTGGGGCGTCGTCGCAAGGCTACGTGACTCCAAAAGATTGTAGAAACAACGCGATCCTGAACGGCTTTCCAGTACCGCCGCCTCCGGCCGCCGCCTAGCCTCGCTAGACCGGTTCG
>JANXUB010000122.1 GCA_025352105.1 Burkholderiales bacterium
ATCACATTCCACAGCGTCTGCCAGCCTGACGCTCCCGCGTCGCTTGCCGCCTCAAGCAGACTGCGATCAATGCGCATCATGCTGTTGAAAATTGGCACGATCATAAACATCGTATAGAGGTGCACAAACGCCAGTACCACCGAGAAATCAGAGAACAGTAACCACTCAACAGGCTGGTCAACAATGCCCGCGCCGGTGAGCGTTTGATTGATCAAACCGTTGCGCCCCAACAGCGGCACCCACGAGATCATGCGGATTACGTTCGACGTCCAGAACGGCACTGTGCAGACCAGGAACAAGGCTGTTTGCATCCCCTGCGAACGTACGTGAAATGCAAGAAAGTACGCGACGGAAAAACCGATTAACAGTGTGATGAGCCACACCAGCAGGCAGAACTTGAGCGTCGAGATATAGGTCTTCAGCGTGACACAAATATCGCCGTTGTCGGTGAGCTCGGTGCAGCCTTCAAAAATGCTGAAGTAGTTTTTAAACGTAAAGCCTGGTAGCAGTTCGTACTCGTTGAAATTCCAGAAACTGACCATCAAGATCAGCGCTAGAGGAATCAAAAAGAAGAGCACGAACACCAGCGTGAACGGCGCGGCCTGCCACCACGCAGGTAGCGTAGCGTTCACTGCTGGTTTGCTCATTGCTTGGTTACAACCCTCGCCTTGTTGCCACGTAAATCAAATGGCTAGGCCGCGACAAACTCATTCCACTTCTTGACCATGTATTCGTTCTCGTCCATCAGCGCGTTCCAGCAGGCGATGCCGCCCATGCGCGCTTCGTAGCTGCCGCCATCTCGGATCGCGCCGGTCTTCGCGAGTACGTCGCCATTCGGACTCTTGATGTCTTGGCTGGCGGCTTTGCCTTCCATCCAGTACGCCCATTCGTACGCTTCCATCTTCGATTTCGCGGTGTCTAGCACGGCGCTGTAATAGCCCTGACGATTGAGATAAGCACCCGCCCAACCGTCGAGGAACCAGTTGATGAACTCATACGCACCGTCGAGTTTTTTGCCGGACAACGTAGCAGGCAAACCGAAGCCCGCCGCCCATGCGCGATAGCCCTCTTTCAACGGCTGGAAATTGCAGGCGATACCCTTGGTGCGCACCGCAGTCACAGCAGGCGACCACATCGACTGAATCACCACTTCGCCGGACGCCATCAGGTTCACGGACTCGTTGAAGTCTTTCCACAGCGCGCGGAACTGGCCCGCTTTTTTCGCCTCAATCAGGGTCTTGATCGTGAGATCAATTTCCTTCTTGGTCATGTTGCCTTTGTCGGGATACTTGTAGATGCCCTTGGCTTCGACCACCATCGCCGCGTCCATGATGCCGATGGACGGAATGTTCAGAATCGCCGCCTTGCCCTTGAATTCAGGGTTCAACAGCTCTGCCCACGAATCAATCGGGCGCTTGATCAAGTCAGGACGAATGCCCAGTGTGTCAGCGTTGTAGACCGTTGGAATCAGCGACATGAACTGGGTCGGGCTCTTGGCGAATACCTTTGATTTTTCGCCTTCGAGGTAGATCACCTTTTTCGGCGCGGTGCCCTGATCGCCGACTTTTTTCCCCGCAACTTCACCGGTGGTGAAGAGGCTCGTAATCTTCGCGGCATTCTTGATGCGCTTGGTATCGATGCCTTTCAGATTGCCGGTCGGGACGATCTTTTTCAGCGAGAAATATTCGGTGTCGATCAGATCAAAACTGTTCGGTGCAGTCACTGCGCGCTTCGTTACGTCATCGGTTGTCACGGCAACATATTGAATCTCGATGCCGGTGTCTGCCTTGAATTTCTCCGCGATGGCCTTGTCCTGATTCACCGCCGTGCCAAGGTAGCGCAGTACGATTTTTTCCTGTGCATGAATCGCTGGAAACATGCCCGCGGCGAGGATGCCAGCGGTGCCTTTGAGCAGCGTGCGGCGCGTTTGATCTGTCGTCGCTGTATCAAGCGTTTTATTCGTTTCGTCCATGTGTGCTCCTTGATTGGGACAAAGAAAAGTTACCGGTGAATTTTTTGGCTGGCAGCGTCAAGCCGCAATGCGTGTCGGCTGCAACGTGTGTGCGCTCGTCCACCAAAGCTTGACCGATTCGCCCGTGACGTAGGGGCGGGACGCGAACGCGGCCTCCGGCAGCATGACCGATACCGCAGTCTTTGATGCGGCTTCGAGGCCGAGCAGCACGTAGGTGCCTTGATATTCGACGTCGGTGATGGTGGCTGGCAGGCTGTTGACCGAGTTGCTACGGGCAGTGTCGTCTGACGCTGGCGCGATCTGCATCTGATCGTTGCGTACGGCGATTTTGCCGCTCGCGGTGTCAATCACGTTGTGACCGCCCATGAATTTGGCGACAAATTCATTAACCGGCCGGTTGTAAACCTCGTTCGGTGAACCGACCTGCTCGATGATTCCGTGGTTCATCACGACCATCGTGTCGGCCAGCGCCATCGCCTCTTCCTGCGAGTGCGTAACGTGGATGAAGGTGAGACACAACTCCTTTTGCCAGCGACGCAATTCGGCGCGCATCTGAATGCGCAAGAACGGATCAAGCGCTGACAGCGGCTCATCAAGCAGAAGCACCTTCGGCTGCGTAATAAGTGCGCGGGCCAAGGCAACGCGCTGCTGTTGACCACCCGAGAGTTCCGCCGGTTTGCGCTCGGCCAGATGCCCCATTGCAACGCGATCAAGCAGATCCTTCGCCCGCGTTTTCCGTTCGGATTTATCAACGCCTTTCATCTTCAAGCTGAACGCCACGTTGTCCAGCGCTGACAAGTGCGGGAAAAGTGCAAAGCTTTGAAACATCATTGCGGTGCCGCGCGCAGCAGCAGGCAAATGCGTAATCTCACGGCCCTCCAGCAGGATCGTGCCGCTGGTCACCGACTCGTGCCCAGCCATCATGCGTAGCGTGGTGCTTTTGCCGCAGCCCGACGGGCCGAGGAGGCAACAGTAGCTGCCAACAGCAATGCTCAAGTTGATGCTGTCGACGGCAGTGCTGCCGCCGACATAGCGCTTCGTCAGCGCGTGCAAAGCGATGGCCACGGGTACGGGAGAAGAGCGTCGTGCGTCGGCGGAGAGCGAATCGTTCATGTTGGCGCACAAGCGCAAGAGACATGCCACATGCTTAGTTGCCCAAGCGCACCATTAGCGTGCCGCGCGCATGCCGCTTGCACCAACAAAGAGCAAAACGACATTGACGCGTGCCGCTTTCGAAAGTGGTGGGGCTGACGCATTAAGTGTTTTATCCACTTAAAAACACAAATATAAATTGTTGGACTAATCAAAGTCGCACAACAAAAATACGCCCATCGACTCTTCCTCCAATCGATAAGTAAAGACAAATTTAAGGAAACATCCATGTCACTCATCAACACCACCATCAAGCCATTCAAAGCAACCGCCTATCAAAGCGGCAAATTCATTGACGTCAGCGACGCCACCCTGAAAGGCAAATGGTCAGTCGTTGTCTTCTACCCGGCGGACTTCACGTTCGTCTGTCCGACCGAGCTGGAAGACCTGGCGGACAACTACGCTGAATTCCAGAAGATGGGCGTAGAGATTTACGGCGTGTCGACCGATAGCCATTTCGCTCACAAAGCCTGGCACGACACTTCGGACGCAATCAAAAAGGTGCAGTATGCGCTGGTTGGTGATCCCACCGCAACGCTGGCACGCAATTTTGATGTTTTGATCGAAGAGGAAGGAATGGCGTTGCGCGGAACTTTCGTGATCAATCCAGAAGGCCAGATCAAGCTCTGCGAAATTCACGACAACGGCATCGGCCGCGACGCATCAGAGCTGCTGCGCAAAGTGCGTGCGGCCAAATACGTCGCCGAACATCCGGGCCAGGTGTGCCCCGCCAAATGGACCGAAGGCGCAGCGACGCTCACCCCTTCGCTCGATCTGGTGGGCAAGATCTAGGCGCATTCAAGCGCTGCCCGGAAACGGGCTAGACATCGCCCTTCCCTTCCCTCCCAAGTCGCGGGAGGGTTGGGTCGACAGGCGTGGCCACTTCGTAAATCCCTCGAATTGAGCCACCCGTGACAACCCTCGAAATTGCAGCCCGCATTGGGCGGTCACCGTTAGGTCGAACGCCGGCTGCCAGTCACCGAAATATTTTTGAATTCGCGAGTTCCACCATGCTAGATACGAACCTCAAAAACCAACTCAAGGCCTATCTCGAGAAGCTCACGCAGCCGATTGAAGTCATCGCATCGCTTGACGACAGCAAGGGATCTCACGATCTGATCGAATTGCTCGACGACATCAAGGCACTGTCGCACCGCATTACGGTCACCGCGCGACGCGACGACGCCGAGAGAAAGCCCTCGTTCGCGATCACTCGCCCCGGCAGCGACATGGGCGTGCGTTTTGCAGGCCTGCCTCTTGGGCACGAGTTCACGTCGTTGGTGTTGGCGCTTCTGCATGTAGGCGGTCACCCGTCAAAGGCCGCCGCTGATCTCATCGAGCAAGTAAAGAACTTGAAGGGCACGTTTCACTTCGAAACGTACTTTTCGCTGACCTGTCAAAACTGCCCCGACGTGGTTCAGGCGCTGAACCTGATGGCGGTTCTGAATCCAAACATCAGCCATGTCGCAATCGACGGCGCCCTGTTTCAGGACGAGGTGGCAAAGCGCCAGGTGATGAATGTGCCGTCCATCTTTCTGAACGGCGAGCCGTTCGGCCAGGGCCGCATGGAATTGGCTGAGATCGTGGCCAAGCTCGATACGGGTAGCGCTGCACGCGAGGCAGAAAAACTGAACACAAAAGCGCCGTTCGACGTTTTGATCGTTGGCGGCGGCCCCGCTGGCGCAGCCGCCGCCGTGTACGCCGCTCGCAAGGGCATTGCTACCGGCATCGCAGCCGAGCGTTTCGGCGGGCAAGTGCTCGACACCATGGGCATCGAGAACTACATCTCGATCAAAGAAACCGACGGCCCCCATTTCGCGGTGGCGCTGGAGCAACACGTCAAGGCTTACGATGTCGACATCATGAATTTGCAGCGTGCCGAGGCGCTGGTGCCTGGCGAGTTAATTGAAATCAAACTCAAAAGCGGTGCCACGCTCAAATCCAAGACGGTGATTCTGGCGACGGGCGCGCGTTGGCGCGACATGGATGTGCCAGGCGAAAAAGAGTACCGCACCAAAGGCGTAACGTACTGCCCGCACTGCGATGGCCCGCTCTTCAAAGGCAAGCGCGTTGCCGTGATTGGCGGCGGAAACTCGGGCGTCGAGGCGGCGATTGATTTAGCAGGCCTCGTAGCCCACGTAACTTTGCTCGAATTCGCAACCGAGCTTCGGGCAGACGCAGTGCTTCAGCGCAAGCTCAACAGCCTGCCGAACGTCACCGTCATCATGCACGCACAAACCACTGAAGTCACGGGCGACGGACAAAAAGTCAACGGCCTGATCTACAAAGACCGCGCAACAGACGAGCCAAAAAAGATCGACATCGCAGGCGTGTTTGTGCAGATTGGTTTGTTGCCCAACACTGACTGGTTAAAAGGCGTTGTTGAACTGTCGAAGCATGGCGAAATCGTCGTGGACGCGCATGGGCGTACCAACGTTCCGGGCGTCTTTGCTGCGGGCGATGCAACGACCACGCCGTTCAAGCAAATCGTCATCGCCGCTGGAGAAGGATCAAAAGCAGCGCTCTCGGCCTTCGATCATCTCATTCGCAACTAGCGAGCGCCATGGCGATGGCATTCATTCGTGTGTATGCGGCCGCGAGCCGCCTGCTCGCACTGCGCTAAAGTCTCATTCTGATTGAAGCGAGACGATGCAACGATATGCGGGCGAAATGTGTGATGGTGTTAGGCACCACGAGCGGTGCAGGCAAGAGCTGGCTGACTACGGCGCTGTGCCGCTACTACGCGCGGCAAGGATTGAAAGTTGCGCCGTTCAAGGCGCAAAACATGAGCAACAACGCGCGCGTTGTGGTGGGCGGCGAAATCGGCAGTGCGCAGTACTTTCAGGCGTTGGCAGCGAACGCTGTGCCAGAAGTGCGGATGAATCCGCTGCTGTTGAAACCCGAACGGGACACCCACAGCCAGGTCGTGTTGATGGGACAGGTTAACACTGAGTTGTCGAGCATGCCGTGGCGTGGTCGCAGTGCGTTGGTGTGGCCCGTCATTACACGAGCGTTAGACGAGTTGCGGCAAGAAAATGATGTGATCGTGATCGAAGGCGCAGGCTCTCCCGCCGAGATTAATTTGAAGGACAGCGATATCGTCAACATGCGTGTCGCCCTGCATGCAGGCGCATCGTGCCTGCTGGTGACTGACATTGATCGGGGCGGCGCGTTTGCTCATCTTTACGGCACTTGGGCCATGCTTGACGATGTCGAGCGCAAATTGATCAAAGGCTTTGTGCTCAACAAGTTTCGCGGCGATGCCGCCCTGCTCGCACCAGGGCCACAGATGCTGCAAGACTTGACCGGCGTGCCGACCGTTGCGACGCTGCCAATGTGGTGGCAACACGGTTTACCCGAAGAAGACGGCGTGTTCGATGACCGCACAGTTCACACTAGCGCCAGCTCCAGTGCTGTAGTTACAACTATCGCTGTAGTAGCTTATCCGCGCATCAGCAATCTCGACGAGTTTCAGGCGCTCAAAAATGTGCCCGGCGTTCGTCTGAAGTGGGCACGCAGCCCGGCTGATTTGACTGATGCCGACTGGATTGTTCTGCCTGGATCAAACCACACCAGCGGCGATTTGGCATGGTTGCGAGAGCGTGGGATTGATGCCGCAATCGCGCTGCATGCGGCGCGCGGTGGCGCGGTGTTGGGCATTTGTGGCGGGCTGCAAATGCTCGGACAAACGATTGCTGATCCGGAGCAAGTTGAAACCGATGCGATCTGCACACCCGGACTGCACCACCTGGCGATCTCAACGGTATTTGCCAATGAAAAAACAGTGCGCCGCAGCCAGGCTCAGTTTGCGTCACTGTCAGGACGCTGGGCGGCGCTCTCGGGCGTGAAAGTGCAGGGTTACGAAATTCATCTGGGGCAGACGCAGATGTCGCCAAAAGAGTCTCATGCTGCGACGGCGGTGTTGCACGACTCGTCCGGCAACGTTTTGGCTTGCCAGAACGTTCGCGGCAATGTGCTTGGGATTTATTTGCACGGTTTATTCGAAGATACGGCTGTGCTGCAAGCGTTGTTCGGAAACGAGGGCGCAAGCTGTGTGCCGACGCTGGAAACAGTATTTAATGGAATGGCTGACTACGTCGAGCAGCATTTTGAAAGGGGTACGTTGCCATCATTGCTGATCGATTGATAACGATCCGCAATGCGTCCGGAAACAATCGCGGCCCATCACCAATGGCTACTTTGGCGTAGCAACGCGATCACCACAAACCCGAAAACCACACTCAACAAGACTGCCGTCGCCAAGCGAATCGCTTTTTTTAGGTGGCCCGCCGTTGGCTCCGGTGCGTCACCATTAAGCGCGTAGACCCCAGGTTTACGCAGCCGGATATTGAGCGACAGTGCAAAGGCAGCCATCGGCCAACCGCTATTGGGCGACGGCGTACGGCGCGCCTCTCTCGGCAGTCGTGTAACCCATCGCCCCGGCAAGAGCACCACCACCAGAAAAGCGGTGAGTCGCGCACCCGGCCAGCTCAGAACGTCATCCACACGGGCCGCAAATTTGCCAGCCCATTGCCAATCGCGACTACCGCGCTCGCCAACATAGCCCCACATCGCGTCGGCGGTATTTGCGAACCGGTAGAGCGCAGCACCGGGCAAGCCCGCAACGGCAAACCAGAAGATAGGCGAAACGACGGAGTCGTTCAAGTTTTCGGCCAGCGATTCAATCACGCTTTCGCGAACTTCGCCGTGCGTGAGCGAGGCCACATCACGGCTAACGAGCCAAGCAAGGCGCCCTCTGCCTGCCAGCAGCGATTCGCACAGTGCCGCCTCAACCGCGAGCACCTCATCACGCAACATCCGCCACGCGAAGAGTGGCTTGAGCGCACATCCCAGCAAGAGCATGGACACGATTGGAGGTATCGCTGAGACCACATCGTAGAGCCCAACAGCGAGCAGCGTCGTTATCGTTGCACCGACCGTCCACAGGCCCGCAGCGTGCCAAAAAATTCGCCAATTCGTCGTCAGCATAGACGGCTTTGAAGCACCAGCCAATGGTGCGACACGTTGCCCCGCCCAATCAAGATAGCGACCCATCCACACCACCGGATGCCAACGTGCCGCAGGTTCCCCACAGACGACATCCAGCAGCAAGGCAATGACCAACGCCCCGCAGGAAATGCCCACTGCGGAGAACACGATCAATCCTCAATGCCTCGCTGCGCGGGAACCCCCGCATTAAAGGCATGCTTGATTTTGGTCATCTCCGTGACCGTGTCGGCGAGATCGATGATCTCGGTTGGACAACGTCGCCCCGTCAGGCAAACATGCACGTGTCCGGGGCGATTTTTGAGCGTATCAAGCACACTGTACAGCAGCAACCAACCGTAAATCAACGGGTATGTAATTTCATCGAGCACAACAAGAAAGCAGGTGCCACCCATGATGGTTGCTCGGGCCTTTTCCCAGCCGTCACGGGCCAGTTGTGCGGAGTGTTCGAGATCACGACTTTTCCAGCTAAAGCCGTCACCCAATCCTTCAATCGGCACGCCGAGCTGCTCGAACATGCGATGTTCGCCAAAGCGCGCGGTGGGCACTTTCATAAATTGGTATATCTTGACTTCCTTGCCGCGACCGTGTGCGCGCAAGGCAAGGCCAAACGCTGCCGTACTTTTGCCCTTGCCATCACCGGTGTTGACGATGATGAGCCCACGTCGATCCCCGTCTGACTTTTCGTACGGCTTCTCCGTGGGCGGTGTCTCAATATGCATACGGGTTCTTTCTTCGGCTCGCCATGGGTGAAGGCTCAGTTCGGTAACGTAATCCAGTGTTCGCCAACGGATGTCACTGTGATGCGACGATCAAACACTGCCTCTAACGCGCGGTGCGTTGTCGTGTCGCCGCACACGCCCTCGTAAACCACGCCACCGTCAGCCATGATGACCATATCGTCGGCGTGTAGCGCCATCGAAATTTCGTGCAGCACACTCACCACAGTCGTCCCGCTTGCCACCAGCGCGCGCACTGTCGCTAGCCAATCGGCCTGATGCGGCGGGTCAAGATGGCTCAGGGGTTCGTCCATCAAAATCACTTGCGCTTCCGACGCCAGCGCGCGCGCCAACAGCACGCGCTGGCGTTCACCACCCGACAAGGCGGCTAACGAACGGTCGCGAAACACCCATGCCTGCGTGGCGCAAAGTGCACGCGCAACCGCCGCATGATCCTCAGCACTTGGCGCGGCGAGCCAACCTTGGTGGGGGATTCGCCCAAGCATCGCCACGTCGTACGCGGCCAAGTCTTCTGCGGCTGCTTCGTTTTGACCGAGCCAGACAAGCGTTTGCGAGCGTTCGCGGCGCGACCATTCCAACACGGGCTTGCCCAGCAAAGTGACGCGCCCCGAGTGCGGCAAAAGGCAGGCCATCACCTTGAGTAACGTTGATTTGCCCGCGCCGTTCGGGCCAACAACGCTCGTCCAGCGCCCTTGACGAAACCTGGCATTCACATCTCGCAAAATCCGTGCTCTTCCGATGCTTGCGCTGACCGCTTCAACAGACATGGCAAGCGTTCCCATCAGGCAGCACGCCCCGAAATTGTGTTGCTGTCGCGGTGCATAAGCCAGAGCAGATAGCCGCCCCCCAGCACCGCCGTCAGCACGCCCACTGGCAGCTCCTGAGGTGCGATCAACCACCGTGCAAGCAGATCCGCACCCGACAATAGAACTCCGCCCGTCAGGCTTGCGAGCAACATCAGGTTTCCGTGCGTCACGCGCACCATGGAGCGCACCAAATGCGGCGCGGCCAGACCCACAAATGCGATCAAACCCGTCTGCGCCACCGCCGTACCAGTGGCTAGCGCGAGAATGCCGATCAATGCGGCTCGCAGCGGCACCAGCGGCAAACCCAAACTCGCGGCGGTTGCCTCACCCAAACTCAAGCCGTCAAGCGCGCGGCTGAGCGACCATGCGGCAGCAATGCAAAGCGGTAATACACACAGCATCACACCACAGGCAGCCCAGCCAACGAAGCCGGTAGAGCCCAATAAAAACGCCTGCATCGCCTGAAGCGAGTCAGGCGAAAAAACCA
Organism: Burkholderiales bacterium; assembly: GCA_025352105.1. Taxonomy (GTDB): domain Bacteria; phylum Pseudomonadota; class Gammaproteobacteria; order Burkholderiales; family Casimicrobiaceae; genus Casimicrobium. The sequence goes on from JANXUB010000122.1 coordinate 10,165, forward strand.
GCACGAGCGAGGTTGCCGCGCCAAGCACCACACCAACGACGACACCGGCCAACAAAAGCCGCAGGGTGTGTTGCACTCCACGCGCCATAGCCAGCGTCAGCAGCACCCCCAATATCGCCCCGGCGAACGCAGCCCCCGTGAGTCCGAGGCGCACCATCCAACTGGCTGACGTGATCGATATTGCAAACGGCTTGAGTCCCCCGCCGACCATTCCTGCAGCACCGCCGACTAAGGCCAGCGCCAAGGCCACGGCCAGCGACGCGCCCGACGCACTGCCGAGCAAATAAGGGTCCGCCAACGGGTTCCTAAACAAGCCTTGCGCCAGTGCACCGGCGAGCCCAAGCAAAGCGCCTGCCGCCCACGCGCCAACCGTGCGCGGCAATCGAATGTTCCACACGATTTTTTCAGCCATCATCCGCTCGGATGAACCACGCTCAGCATTGAACAAGTCGCTTAAAAGATTTTCAAAGCCTGTGCTTCCGATGCACACGCCAAACGCCACAAAACTGAGGCTCAGCACCATCAAAGCAAGCATCGCAGCGGATGCGCGGCTTGTCTTGTTGTGCGACTCGGTCACGGCTATTTCGCCTCTCGCAGCTTGTCGACGAGGCACTTCGCCATGATGCTGGCTGCCTCCGCCATGCGCGGGCCAGGGCGAACCAGCACGTCTGATTGATCCACCGAAAATACGCACAGTCCGTCGTTCCGAATGGCCTGGATGCCGCTCCAGCCCGGGCGATCAGTCATGCCTTCAAAGCCGCGCGCCCCGACCATGATGACGTCTGGATTGGCCCGAACTACAAATTCGGGGTTAATTTTTGGGAACGGCCCAAGCGCTGCGGGCAGAATATTTTTCACACCCAGACCAGCCAATGTTTCGCCAATAAACGAAGATTCACCTGCACCGTACGGTGCGCGATTGACTTCAAAGTACACACGCTTGTTGCGAACACTTGCTGGTAGTGAGCGCGCAGCTGCTTGCATACCTGCTTCAATGCCGCCCCAAACCTTCGGCGCATCGGCAACGCCCAATAGCAGCCCCAAAGTGGCGATGACGCGTTGCACATCGCGGTGCGTTTTCGGTTCACTGACAACCACCTTCAATCCCAAGGACTCCAGCCGTTCAGCAGCGCGCGACGACGCGGCCATCAGCACCACATCCGGCCGAAGCGCGACGATGGCTTCGATGTTCGGATCCAGCCCACCGCCCACTTGGGGTAACAATTTCACGCTCTCTGGCCAATTGGAATAGCGATCAACGCCAACCAGCCGCTGGCACTGACCCAGTGCACACACCGTCTCAGTGAGCGAAGGCAGCACGCTGACGATGCGCTGCGGCGTAACCGCAAACGTAACCTTCACGCCGCGATCATCAATCACTTCAACGGCTTGACAGGGCAACGCCAATGCGCAAACGAGAGCACACCACATGCGAACGAGATGCAGACAACTCATTGCCGAATATCCTTCAATGTCAATGGCAATCCCGCGACCATCAGAGTCACGCGATCCGAAACCGCTGCGACCGCCTGATTGAGCCTACCAAGCGTATCGACGAACTCGCGAACCTCGCGGCCGATTGGCACAACCCCCAAACCAATCTCATTGCCAACTAAGACCAGCGGCCCTGCTGCACCAGTGATGGCCGTTTGCAACGACGCAAAGTCCGGCAGGCCAGGTGAGCCCTGCGAGGAAGCCTCCATCGGCATCAAAAGATTCGTGAGCCACAGCGTCAAACAATCAACCAGAACGAGCGTTGATGGATGACTGTGGGCAGCAATCGTTTCAGCCAATTCAATAGGTTCTTCAATGGTGACGGTACCGGGCAGTCGAAGGCAGCGATCTTCTTGATGACGAACGATTCGCCGTCGCATCTCATCGTCTGATGGCGTCGCCGTCGCGATAAACACAACCCGATGAGAAGGCGACAGCGCAAGCCAGGCCTGCGCACGCTCCTCGGCCCGCCGCGATTTTCCGCTGCGTTGTCCGCCGAGCACGAACTCACGACAATGCGTGCCCGTCGTGCTGGCGGCTGCGGCCAAATGACGTGCCGCTGCCACTATTTAGGCTGATAGCGCAACGACACAAAAACACCCCGTCCCGGCTGGTTGTAGCCCAGAATCGTTTGGTAATCCTTGTTCGTCAGATTCACACCCCTCGCCTGTAGCGTCAAGTCTTGGGTGAGCTTGAAATCTACGTTCGCGTCAATCGTTGTGTAACCCGCAATCAGCGTCGTGTTCGCGGTATTGTCGAACCGTGAACCCGCATGCAACACCGAAGCACCAACGCTCCAGGCTCCCACCGCGTAGTCAACGCCCGCGCTCAGCTGCTCGCGATTGCGACGCGGGAGAATTTTTCCGGTCAACTCGTTCTTGGGATCAAGCTTGTCGTAATCGGCACGCACTGTGACGTTGCCAAAGCGTCCGTTGTAACCAACCGTCCAGCCATCGATTTTTGCGCGTGGTATGTTGGTCGGTGCCGTGGTGCTGGTGATGAAGCCGCGAATTTTATTTTCGAAATGCACGAGTTTCACGCTGTGTCCGGCTTGACTGTACGTCACACCCACATCAACGTTTCGACCATGCTCTGGCTGCAACAACGGATTGCCAAAGTTAGGGAAGTAGAGCTGGTTAAACGACGGCGCCACAAAACTCGTACCGTAGCTCGCATGCGCCCGCAGGTTCGGCGTGATTTTGTAGCCGTAGCCCGCAAAACCGGTGGTGTTCCCGCCAAATTGCGAGTTGCTGTCGTGGCGAACGTTGCCTTGCCAGCTATGTGCTCCGTACGTGCCGTTGATGCCACCAAAGTACGAAGCAATGCGACGGCGGCTGACGGTGTACTGCGTTGAACTGTCTACCGATTGAGTGAGGCCCTCAACGCCCAAAAGCGCCACACCGACGGGCGTGTCGACTGTGTTCTGCCAGGTCAACTGATCTTGCCGCGTCGTGAAGTCGCCTGGCAAAAAGCCCGACACAATCGCGTGCGAGGTGTCGCTGCCTTGCCCAAATCGCAACGTAGTCTGCCAACCGGGAAGCACTTTGCCTTCGACGCTTGCGTTCGCGGCTTGCGTCTGCACCCGGGCACGCGTGTCGCGATTGGGGCCGTCATCGAAGCGGTTGATACCGTCGGCGTAAAGTGCGCCGCCCAAAACACGCCAGTCCGAGTTAATCTTGTAGCTCAGATTCGCGTTCACTGCGTTTTGATTGAAGCCGTCGCGATCCGGGTTGTAGTTGCCGAAGGGTACGGCAGGATTGGTTGCCGAAAAGCCCCTGTCTCGACTGGCAGACGCATCCACGTTGTATGCGAGTGCGCCGGCCCCACCACCGACACCAGCACTGAACTGGCTATACGCGTTGCTGCCGACCGTCACTTTGGCACGCGGATTAAATCCTTGTTGGCCTTGCCGCGTAAAAATTTGCACCACGCCACCTGCGGCGTGGCTGCCGTATAGTGACGACGCTGGACCTTTGAGCACTTCTATCCGCTCAATAGCTTCGAGGGGTATGTTCTCCCACACCGGCGTGCCGAGCGTTGCAGATCCGTAGCTGACACCGTCAATCAGCAGGATGGTGTGTCGTGCTTCCGTGCCTCGAATGTAGATGCTGCTGGCCTTGCCATTTCCGCCATTTGACGAGAACTGCACACCCGCTGAGCGCGCCAGAAGCTCGGTCAATGTTCGCCCCGTCGCCTTCTCAATCTCGTCACGATTGATGACAACAACCTCGCTGACCAGATCGTCAATGCGCGTCGAAGTGCGCGATGCGGTCACGACAACCTCCTGCAATTGTTGGGTAGCGGACGATTCGGGCGATTGCGCGAAAGTCATCGTCGAAGGCAACGAGACGCACGCTGCGGCAACGGCGATGGCACACAGGTGTGCGCGTGGAGCGTGAATGGAACAGGCGCGCGCAGAGGCGCTCATGCGAGCAGATAAAACGCTGGCTGACATAGTAAGTAGATTTCTATAGAAAAATTGCCCTACACCAGCTTCCCCTCTGGTCTGGGCAAATATGGTCGCCGCGCGTAACACGCGACAGACCGCTTTGTTGGCCGGTATCCGGGCTGATGGAGAGAGCTTGTCTGTCCACTTACCGTTGCGGGGGCAGCGCTAGTTAGAAGCCCAACACCGAGCGTGAACTCAGCGCAAAGGACACTCCTCCAGCTTCCCGTTGAACTGCAAGGCATGACTGCATTGCAAGCACCAACCCTAGAATTCTAGGGCATACCCCTCGAATACCTACGTTTTTTTCAAGGCGTGTAAATTTCGCTGCTCCCATTCGCAGCGCGTTTTTTCTCTCTCGCCTCCCCATTGCCATGCCCCAAATATCACTGCGCGATCAAGCCCTGCAAAAGATCGCTAACAAGACAAAGCCCCCATTCAGCCTGGGCCTGCTAGAGACGGTTGCCGTCGACATGGCGACCATTCAAGGCTCGCTGCAACCGTCGGCTGAGCCCGCCGCCGTTCTGATTTTTGCCGCCGACCATGGCGTGTACGCAGAGCGCGTATCGCCCTACCCACAGGCGGTCACAGCACAAATGGTGACCAACATTGTCTCCGGTGGCGCGGCCTCAAGTGTGCTCGCGCGAACGCACGGTGTGGACTTAAAAGTGATCGATGTTGGCGTGCTGACCGAGAGCGCTGCACACCCATCGCTTCACAGCGCCCGCGTTCGAGCCGGTAGCCGAAATATGAAACTGGAAGCTGCAATGAGCGAAGATGAGCTAGCCGCCGCGCTAGCGGCTGGCAGAGCGGCTGTCCTCCGGCAGCACGGCCGCGTGCTCATCATCGGAGAAATGGGTTTGGCCAATACAACGGCGGCGACAGCTCTGTGCTGCGCCATGCTGAACCTGCCAGCGAGCACGCTCACCGGTCCGGGCACTGGGCTGGACGCTGCTGGCGTCAGCCACAAAGCGCAGGTGATCCAGCAAATCCTCGAGCGACATACGCCCAACCAAACCGGCGAACGCATCGACGCCCGAGAGATACTGCGTTGTATGGGAGGACTTGAAATCGCGGCCATGGTCGGCGCATATCTGGCCGTTGCCCATACGCAAACGGTTCTGCTGATCGACGGTTTCATCGCCTCAGCCGCGCTGCTGATCGCTGTTGCGCTTGAACCAGCCGTTCGTGCGAACTGCATCTTTGCACACACCTCGGGTGAGCCGGGACACCACCCTGTGCTGGCTGCGCTGCATGCAACCCCGCTACTAAATCTTGGGATGCGACTCGGCGAGGCCACCGGCGCCCTCACCGCTTACCCGTTGTTGCGGAGCGCCTGCGCGCTGTTCGATGAGATGGCCTCGTTTGAGAGCGCAGGCGTGAGTGATCGGTAGCGGATTGGTGTTCGTACTGCGCGAAATCAAGAGATTTTTGTTGGCGTTGCAATTTTTAACGCGACTGCCTTTGAGTCCTGCGCTCGCACGTTGGGTTGGTTACAGTGCCGCTGAGCTCTCCGCCAGCGCTCGCTACTTTCCGTGGGTCGGCTTGCTGGTGGGCTTGCTCGCAAGCGGCGTGTGGCTTGGATGCAGCCGCTTGTGGTCAGCTTGGATCGCAGCGGCATTGACGACCGCCTTCACCGTGTGGCTCACCGGCGCATTTCACGAGGATGGTTTGGCAGACACCGCCGATGGACTGGGTGGCGCGGTGTCGCGTGAGCGTGCGTTGGCGATCATGAAAGATTCACGTATCGGAACCTACGGCGCTGTGACCCTCGTACTGGTGCTTGCGATCCGTGTTGCGGCGCTGGCTTCGATGAGCGTTCCTGTCGGCATGTTTGCCTTGATATTTGCGCACGCTGCCGGCCGCGCTGGCGCCTGTCTTGTCCTCGCAACGCTGCCCTATGTTCGCGATGATGATTCGAGCAAATCCAAGCCCCTTGCGCAATCAATGCGCAGGAGCGAGCTCGCCGTGGCGCTGGCCGCTCCGCTGGCTTGCGCCTTAGCGGCCCTCATCTTGAATGCGGTTGAGTTTTCGGCGCTTCCCGTGAAGTTTGAAGTAAACGCGGTTTGCCTCGCGCTTGCTAGCGTGTTGATTGGGCTGATCGTGCTCGGGTGGCGGCGCATCTTGCTGCGGCGATTGGGGGGATTTACTGGCGACACGCTGGGCGCTGTCGAGCAATTGATCGAGGCGGGGGTGATGCTCACATTTGCCAGCCATTTATGCTGAACATTACGCCGCCTTGCGGTTCGCTCTTTTTAGTGCGGCACACCCCGGTCAACGTGCATGCTGGCACATGCTACGGGCGAACCGATGTGCCGCTAGACGACGCAGCACTAGCTCGCCTGCTACCTGCGCTTCATGCCCAGCTTCCGCTTCAGGCCGTGATGCTTTGCAGTCCGTTGTCGCGCTGTTTGCGTCTGGCCAGAGGGCTTCAAGCGCTGTCGCAGGGGCGCACTATCGTCGTCGAGCCTCGATTGATTGAACGTGACTTCGGCGAGTGGGAGGGCAGGCGATGGGACGATATTCCGCACGAACAAATTCACGCTTGGGCAATGGATTTCCTCAACTACGCGCCGCCTGGCGGCGAAAGTGTGTCGGCGATGGCAAAGCGCAGTCTCTCCACGCTGACGTACAAGCCGCGAACCGACCATGCAGCCGTTGTCATCAGTCACGCCGGACCGCTGGCTGCGATTGCCGCACACTTCAATGGCGTCGCACTCTCAGCTACCTCTGTGGGTCAACAGCCCGGGACGGTCGTCACGCTGCCGAACGTAGCCCTGGACGGGTACCCTCAGCAGGACGTATAGGAGGCCTCTGGTCTAGTCAGCCAACACCAGCAACGCAATTCGCTCGCCCGGATCGTCTGGATTCGGCATGATCTTGAAGCCCATCGCTTCGCAGAACTTGAGCATGCGGGGATTTTCGCGGAGCACAGCGCCTTCGATTTCACGATACCCGCGCGCAACCGCTGCATCGAAGATTCGTTGCATCAAAGCGCGAGCAAGCCCGGATCCCTGCATCGGCTCTTCCACCACGATGGCGAATTCGCAACGCTCAGGAATGGTCGTCGGCGTGATGCGGGCAACGCCGACGATTTTGTCCTCACCAGATTCGCTCTCGATGCCGACCAACGCCAGCTCGCGACCGTAGTCAATCTGAGTGAAACGCTCGATCATTGCCTGCGGAAGTTCACGCACTGGCATCATGAACCGGAAGTAAAGCGTCTCTGGTGACAGACGCGACACAAACGCGCGTTCGCGCTCTGCATCCTCTGGCTGAATCGGGCGCACCATCAGCTGCAAACCATCCTTCAGCGTGACCGTTTCTTCAAGCTCGCGCGGATACGGATAAACGGCGAGATGACCGTAACGCCCGCGCCTGCGAAGTGCTGTCACATCCCGACGTGTCCGCAACACCACATGCGCATCCACCGCAATGGCGCCCCGTTCATGCACGATGACAGGATTCAGATCGCAGGCTGAAATTTCCGGGCATGCACACGACAAAGTCGAGAAACGCAGCATCATGGTCGTCAGCGCGTCACGATCAATCGCCGGTACATTTCCGTAGGCGTCCAGCAGTCGCGCAACACGCGTGCGGGAGATCAAATTCGCGATCAACACGTCGTTGATGGGGGGCAACTCGAAGGCCACGTCGTCCTGCCGCTCAACGGCGATACCGCCGGCCCCGAAACCAATGACAACGCCAAACGTTGGATCATTTGCCAGCCCTAGATAGAGCTCACGCTGGCCTCGCTGACGAACGTAGGGCTGAACGGTGAGACCCAAAACATGGGCAGCTGGCAAGCGCTCCGCCACCGATTCAAAAATGTCTCTTGCCGCCTTGCGCACCGCACGCGAGTTGCGCAAATCAAGCTGCACACCGCCGGCTTCTGATTTGTGCGCCACGTCGGGCGAAACCACTTTGAGTACAACGGGATAGCCGACAATCTCAGCCAACCGTACAGCCTCGGCAGGCGTTCGGGCAATGGTCGTGTCAGACATCGCGATTCCGAATGCGCTTAATAGCTGACGCGCTTCATGCGCGTACAGCGTCGTTCGCCCTTCCGCCCAGACATGCTCAAAAACGGCCTGCGCCTCGGCCATATTGGGAACGTAACCGTCGACGCTCTGCTCCGGAACCTGGCGAAGCAACGATTGATTGCGCGCGAATGTCTCGAGGAAACCAATCGCGTCTACCGCATTTTCAGCGCTCAGAAACTGCGGGATCCGCGCCTTGTCCAGTATCGCCCGTGCAGGCTGCACGCTGGCACCGCCGCCGAGCACAACAAGTAGCGTCTTTCGCGCCTGCTTCGCGAGCTTCGCTGCCTCAATGGCCACGGAAGCCATGTCGTTGGCGCTCATAATGGCCTGTGGTGAGAACAGAACCAGCACCACATCAACGCTCTCGTCTGCGAGTACGGCGCTGATTGCGATGCTGTAGCGCTCAGCGGTTGCATCTCCGGCCACATCAAGCGGGTTGCCAACGTACGCATGCGATGGCAGCTTTGAACGCAACAGTTTTTGCGTGGCGTCCGACAGAGGAGCCATTGCGAGGTTCTGCGCTCTTACGGCGTCAGCAGCAACGAGGCCCGGCCCGCGTCCGTTGGTGATGGTCACCACACGCTGCTGCGAGCGGCTGTATTCGCCGGCAAGCAGCCGAGCGGCGCTGACCATTTGAGTTGCCGTCTGCACACGTACAGCCCCGGCCCGTGCGATCGCTGCTTCAAAAACACGATCATGCTGCGCGAGCGCCGTTGCGTGGGTGCCGTCGGGGGCACGAAATACATCGGCGCGATCAGCCTTCAGCACGATGACCGGCTTCATGCGTGAAATCTGGCGCATGCCCGACATGAAGGCGGCGGCATTTTTGACCTCTTCGATGTAGAGCAACACGTCAGAGGTGTGCGCATCAAACGCAAAAAAATCAAGCAGCTCGCCGAAGTCCAAATCCAGCGACGAGCCGAGCGACAAGAGACTCGAAAATCCAATTGACGAGCCAGCAGAAAAGTCGCGCAGGATCGAGAGCCATGCGCCCGATTGCGAGAGCACCGCGAGCGAGCCCGCCGCAGGCATCGTATCGACATCGGTCATGGCAGACGCATCAAGCGCCACGCGCGGGCGCACGAGTCCGCGTGCACCGGGGCCAATCAGACGAACCCGCGATTCGACCGCAACCTTTTGTAGTGCTGCGGCTGCTGCCAGCGCGTCTTTGTCGCTAGCGGCGTCAAAGCCCAGGGACAGAATCAACGCGTACTGACAACCGTTGATACCGCATTCTCGAATGATTTTGGCGCAGGCTGCGGCGGGTGCGGTGATTAGAGCAAGATCAACGCGTTCCGTCAGATCGGTCATCCGCGCAACGCAAGGGTCTCCAAATATTTTCTTGTGCTTTGGGTTGACCGCGTAAATGCGCCCCTTGTACGGATGCGCATGCAAGCGTTTCCAGAGTGCAAGTCCGAGGCTACCCTCGCGCTCAGAGGCTCCCACCACCGCGATGGATTGGGGTTCGAACAGCCGGGAAAGTTTATGTTGTGCCACGACCTGATTCTATGGCGGGCATTTGGAGCAAGTATTTCAGGCAGCTAGGTCAGGTACTGTGACACGCGCCAGAGGCCACTCGCGGTCGCCGCAGCAGCATCCAGCGCATTCACTTTCACCGCAAACGCCTCGCCCGCGCGTTCGTACCATGGCACCAGCGCCTCACTCGCCAGCAACGAGATTTCCTGAGTACGCGGATACATTGCGAGCGCTGCAGCAAACTCACACCCCAACAACCAGCCGGACAACACCGTGCTGATTTGTGCAGGTGTACTTGCGCCCGTCACCACCGCTGCCCGCATGACAAACAAATCATGCAGCCACGACGCGGCTCCGCTGCGCGCGTAGCTCAATCCAAGATGGAACGACGGCCCATCGTCAAGCGTGGGTGCGGTGTTCAGCGTCTTGCCGACCGAGCTGTGAGCGCGAATGAGCGCATGCATCTCGCCGGTAAAAAACGTTGCAAAGCTCTCAATCTGACCGCTCGAAACCTGAACCCATTTGCTATGCGTCCCGGGACATACGACGATGCCGTGTTCGATGCTGGAACCAACAATTTGCGTTTCCTCGCCACGCATGACGTCTGGCTCGTGGCTCTTCAGACCGGGGATGATCGTGAGCGATCGTCCAAGCGAAGTTTCAACGTGAATTGCCCCAGCAGCAAGTCGATGCTCCATTTCGCTGCGACACGGGGCCAGTTCGCCAGCAACACCGCACTCTGCGTAAGGCGCTTCCCGCCATCCGGTGCGTGCACCGACCATGCCGCAAGCGATCAGCGCCGCTGCTGGACTCGCTTGCGCCCAACCGCCGACAACTGCGACCAATGCAGCGTCAAACGCGGACTCGCCGCGCAACGTGAGTGCACCTGCGTCCGATTGCCGACGATCAATGACCTTGCCGCCCGCATCAAACGCATACGCACGCAAATTCGTCGAGCCCCAATCGAGCCCGATCAACGCGATTTCAGGAGAGGCGTTCACTGTTTCCAGCGCTCGGCCGCCGCGTCGTCTTTCGCCCGCGCATCAACCCAGCGCTCGCCCTGCGGCGTCGACTCGCGTTTCCAGAACGGGGCGCGTGTTTTCAGGTAATCCATGATGAATTCGCAGGCGGAAAACGACTCGCCGCGATGCGCACTGGTGACCACCACGCAGACGATCTGATCAAGCGGCTTCAGCTCGCCCACGCGATGAATGACGAGCGCGTCAAAAATATCCCAGCGCCCGCTCGCCTCCGCACATATTTTTTCAAGCTCGCGCTCGGTCATGCCCGGATAATGTTCGAGATACATGAGCCCAACGCTGTCGCCCTCGTTCATGTCGCGAACGCAGCCGATGAAGCTCGCCACCGCGCCAATTCGCGGATTGCCCAGACGCAAAGCCCTAATTTCGGCACCCAGATCGAAGTCAGCCTCCTGAACGCGCACGACGCAGGTCATCGCTAGCCTCCGGTCACGGGCGGAAAGATTGCCACTTCATCGCCAGCGTTCACCGGATGATCGAGCTGCACGACATCCTGATTGACCGCCACGCGAAACGCCCGGCCCTCGGCCAGTTCTTCGGCAAACACGCCGCCCTGCTCACGCAACGCAGCCAGCAACGTGGCAACGGTGTTGGTATGGGTAGGGGTTTGGGCGGGCAGCTCAAAGTTCTCACGAGACACGCCAAAACGCTCGCGGAGGCGCGCCAGAAAAACAAGTTGAATGGTCATGCGAGCATTCTAGGAATTGGTCGCGAAATGAACAGCTTTACGCTGAAGCCTTTTCTGAACGGGGGCTTCTGCCTAAATATGGTTAAAGTCGAGATTAGTTAAAAATCTGCTTCAGCCCTAGAGCCGTGGCGCATTCAGCAAAAAAGCTGTAAATTGCCAAAAGCTGACGCGAAAGCGAGCTAGAACGTCCAGCGAATCCCGACATTGACCGCGTCGGGATCGACGTCGGTCCGCAAGCGATCCAGCCCGAAGCGGGTGCCGCGCGTCAGTTCGAGCTTAAGGCCCAAGCTTGAGGTGAAGTCGTAGCGGACGCCAACGCCGTAGGAAAGCGCGGTGCGATCCAGCGCCGCCTGAGTTGGCGACGACCATTCCGGGGTGAACCGGTTATCGCCACGACCGACACCGACTTTGCCAAATACCGAGAGCGAGCTGCGCCAGTTGAACGCTGAAACGACGTCCACATTGACGTTCGGCCGCGTTTCCGCCCACCGCGCGCCATCGAATTTGAGCCCGATTGCCGGGGTGCCCGCGAGCGTAGACGTACGCTCAGTGTTGATCGCCGCGCCAAGCGCAAGGCCGCTGGTGAATTGGTAGCCGCTGAAGGCCGTGTTGCTGGTGTCACGAGCCCGCGCGTATTCGAGCGCCTGACCGAGCTTTAAGCCCGGTGCCGCGAAGCTCCACGCCTTCTCGCTCGCCCCAAAGCGGACGCCAGAGAAATAGCCGCCCTCTTGCGCCTGAGCGGCACCGAAACTGAAGGCAATCAGCGCCGCGCCCACTGCCGAAGCGATGTGTTTTGCGGTGCGTGATGCTCGTAAGTCCATATCGCAATATTCCTCTGCTGTACGTTTTGTGTCAACGGTGACAGGCGGTTGGGCGCGAAGTTCAGACAATTGGCACCGCGACTGTTGCACAAGAATGACAGTGGGGGGAGCCGCAACGACCGCCTCGCGGGAAACCTGTAGCGCAGATTTAGACGCTACAGCGTCGCCGCCCGCAACAGCGCTAATTCCGCAATCGCCGCGATATTGGCTAGACCGACATGAACGAAGTTCGGTTCCTTTGCCGCAAACGCAGGCGATGGATTCGATGCGTCAGCTGGCAGCAGATCGTCTGTGGCCAGTGCGATGATGTGCGGATCCTCGGGGAACAAAAGCGGCTTGCCGACCGCGCTGCGCCAGACTTCAAGCTTTGGCAGCGGTTCCCGTTTGTAGCCCTCGATCAGTACCAGATCGCACGGGCTGAGTTGCTCCAGCGCGTCGGCCAGACTCAGCTCAGGCGCGCCACGCAGCTCGTGCATGATCGCCCAGCGCTTGCCACTCGAAATCATCACCTCGGTCGCCCCCGCTTCGCGATGGCGATACGAATCTTTGCCGATGTGATCGATGTCGAACTTGTGATGCGCATGCTTGATCAGCGCCACGCGAACGCCGTTGGCGGCCAGATGCGCGATCACTTGCTCAATCAACGTTGTTTTGCCGCTTCCCGACCATCCGGCGAAGCCGAAAACCCGTTTCGTCACAATGTTGTCGCGATCACTGGTTTTTGAAGTCGGGCTTGCGCTTCTCGACGAAGGCGCGCATGCCCTCCTTCTGATCCGCCAGAGCAAATGTCGCATGAAATTCGCGCCGCTCAAAGGTCAGGCCTTGCGCCAGCGTGGTCTCGAACGCAGCATTAATTGTTTCTTTCACCTTCATCACGGCAGGAAGCGAGAAGCTCGCGATCTTGCCTGCTGTCGCCATCACCTCCTCCATCAATTTGTCCGCCGGAACGACGCGCGCCACGAGGCCCGCGGCTTCGGCTTCCTGGGCGGTGACGAAGCGCCCGGTGAGGCACCACTCCATGGCCTTTGCCTTGCCAACGGCCCGCGGCAGACGCTGCGTACCGCCCATGCCGGGGATGGTGCCGATGGAGATTTCCGGCTGCCCAAATTTGGCGTTGTCAGCCGCGATGATGACGTCGCACATCATCGCGAACTCGCAGCCGCCGCCGAGCGCATAGCCCGACACCGCCGCGATCAGCGGCTTGCGGACGTTTCTAGCGGCTTCCCAGTGTTTGGTGATGTAGTTGTCGTTGTAGACCTTTGCATAGGTCCACTCGGCCATCGCTGCAATGTCCGCTCCGGCGGCAAACGCTTTTTCATTGCCGGTCACCACGATGACATGCACATCCGGGTCAGCGTCAAGTGCTGCCAGATGGTTCGCCAACTCTTCTGCCAACGCGTCGTTTAACGCATTCATCACCTTCGGACGGTTAAACGTGATGAGCGCGACTTTGGCGGGCTGCGTGAGTTTTTCAACGCGAACGAGTGGTTCAGACATGGATCAATTCCTTATTCAAAAGACTAAATTTTCAGCGCGGTCGACGGCTTTGTTACTTCAACAGCCGCCAACTGCCCGATACGTTGTGCGCCACCGGCCAGCCCCCCTTCCAGCAGGCCAACCACCGACTCGGCGAACTGCGCGTACGACAACGGACCACCCGGCTTCAGCCACGTAAACGTCCAGTTAATCATGCCGAATACGCTCATCGTCAACACCTTGGCGCGTGTGCCGTCGATCTTGTAAGTCGCAGCGATCACATCGGCAAACGCCTGCACGACCGAGCGCTCCAGCGCAATCACCTGTTCCCGTTCCGGAGGAGGCAAGAACTTCACATCGTTGAGCAGCACAATGTGCCGCGAGCGCGACGTTTCGTACTCTCGCACGAAGCGCCTCACCAATTCCGCCAGACCGTCTTGCGCTGGAAGCGCCAGCTGCGCGACCTCATTAACAAGAAGTTGCAGCCGCGTCATGTACTCATGCATCAGATCAAACAGGATCGCGTCTTTCGCCGGGTAGTAGTGATAGAGCAGACTCTTCGACACGCCGCATCGCGCCGCCAGAACCGCCATCGTCGCCGACGGATAGCCCGCCACGGCAAAAGTATCAGCCGAAATATTGAGAATGGTTTCTCGCTGGAGCGAGTGGGCAGAAGACGGACCGCGAGGCATAACCACATTCTAGGAGTTCGAATGCTCCAAGCCTTTGGCCCTCGGGAATCGCTGAACAAATGCATATTCTCGCGATACCGGCGAAGGCCGGTAGCCACGCCCCCGGGCTTTCGCCGGGGCAGGCCTTCAGCAAAATCAACGGCTTGCGTCGGGCGTGGGCCCCGTCCTTCGACGGGGTGGCAAATAATTCAGCGTCTCGTTAGCGCGCGTCGTAGCTCAGCTTCACAACCGGCGTGATCGGATGCGACTGGCAGGTCAGCACAAAGCCGCGATCCACTTCATGTTGCTCAAGCGTGTAGTTCGCGTCCATACGAACCTCGCCTTGCAGCACCTGGGCGCGGCAGGTACAGCACACGCCCGCCTTGCAGGCGTAGGGCACATCGATTCCTGCACGCAACACGATGTCGAGCACCGAATCCTCGCGATAGGGAACGACCAGCTCGCGCTCGATGCCATCGGCAACCACCGTTACCTTTGCGCCATCGCCACTGCTCGCGTCGCGCTGTAGACGCGGCTGCACGCCCGTGGGTGCGCCAAACAATTCTTTGTGAATACCCTCGGCAGAAATGCCCGCCAATTCGCAAGCTTCGACGCACGACGTGATCATGTCGTTCGGGCCGCAGATGTAGACGTGATCCAATTTTTTCGGATCGATCAACGTAGCAAAGAGCTGCGTAAGCTTTGCGCCGTCAAGGCGTCCGTTGGCCGTTGGCGCTTCCTGAATCTCGCCGGAGAGCGTGTGAATTAACTGAAATCGCGTCAGATATTGATCGCGCAGATCCTCGATCGGCTCTTTGAAAATGATGTCCTTCACTCGACGGTTGCCGTAGACGAGCGTGACGTTCGTCGTGCTTTGCGTTTCCAGCAAGGTCGTGAGGATTGACAGGATCGGCGTGATACCGCTTCCCGCTGCTAGCAGCAGCACATTGCGCGGTGCGGCACCGTCGGATGGGTATTTGAAATGACCATCCGGGGGCAACACGTCAATGGTTTCGCCCGCGCGCAGCAGCGCATGCGCCCATTGCGAGAACATGCCGTCTTCCACGCGCTTGATCGCAACACGCCACTCGTCGTGATGCGGTGCGGAGCACAACGAATACGAACGACGCAACTGCTGATCGCCCACCTCGGCACGCAGCGTGACGTATTGACCGGAGCGATATGAAAAGGTCGCTTTCAGCTCGTCTGGAATCGCGAACGCGACTGAAATGCAGTCCGCTGTTTCGCGCCGAACATCCTTGATTTCAAGCGGGTAGAAATGTTGAGCCATGACTAAATCACCACACCGCGTTGGGATGTTGACGCGCCAGCGACTGCATTTCTGTGAGCAGTGTCACGCGATCAGGATGCGATGAATTTGGCGTCGACGCAGCACCCATCGGCGGCATCGTCATCGTGGCCTTAGTGAAGGTCGTTGTAACGATGCTTAACCACGCGTCTCGCCGCGCAGTTCGCGCCGTACCGTCTATTTCAACGTCGAGCAGTTCTCCGCAGCGCGGCCACAAGGAAGCGACGGCGGCTTCGATCCGCCGTCGCGACTCGGGCGTGCCGTCGCCAAATCGAACAACCCAGTCGTGCGCATGCCGAAGCTGCATACGAGCTTCTTTGGACGCGTTCGTCGCAATCGCCGCGACCTGCCGATCAGCGCCTTTTTCCAGCGCTTCCCAGACCGGGACAAACCACGCCGCCAGCAAGAACGAGCGCAAAATGGTTTGCGCGTAATCACCGTTCGCCAATTCTGCTAACGACAGGTTACGAAACTCGTGCGGATCGCGAAAGTAAGCGAGCGCGTCCTCAGTCGTCGGTGGCGTTCTGCGGTGAGCCACCAGTTGCAGCAGCGCACGCGCCTGGCCGATGACATCGAGTGCTGTGTTGGTGAGCGCAATATCCTCTTCGAGCGCGGGACCGTGGCCGCACCATTCGGAGAGCCGATGGCCCCACAGCAGGCAGGTGTCGGCTAACGTCAGGAGACTTGTTTCAGGAATCGCGTTCGACATTCAGAGCATCAATTGAGGTGAAACGGTGTGCGTAGCGGGTAGGGTGTGCATCAAAATGCGCACCGTCGTTTGCGCTTCAACATTCTGCGATAGGAGGGCTGATGGTACGCACTGTGGTGCACACCCTACGCCTTCGCTATCAGCGGCTACATGTGCCCAATTTCCTCAGGAATATCGTAGAACGTCGGATGCCGATAAATCTTTGAAGCCATCGGATCGAAATTGTCGGCCTTCTGGTCTGGGTCGCTCGCAGTGATCGCGTTCGACGGGACGACCCAGATGCTCACGCCCTCTTGTCGACGCGTGTACACATCTCGCGCAAGGGTCACGGCATGGGCAGGATCGCTGGCGTGAAGGCTACCGACATGTTTGTGATCCAGGCCTTGCTTGTTGCGAATGAACACCTCAAATAACGGCCAGGCCGATCCAGATTGCGGGCTCATGCTGCGATCCTAACCGACGCCGCCGAAACCGCACGTCTAGCGCGTTTGTCAGCATGCGCAGCAGCAGCCTCGCGCACCCAGCCACCGTCGTCAAAGGCCTGAACGCGATCATTCAGGCGCTCTGCGTTGCACGGGCCGTCGCCTTTCACCACGCGCCAGAACTCGTTCCAGTCGATTGGGCCAAAGTCGTAGTGCCCGCGATCAGCATTCCATTTGAGGAGCGCGTCGGGCAGAGTGAGCCCGAGGAACGCTGCCTGCGGTACCGTCACATCAACAAACCGTTGCCGCAGGTCATCATTGCTGATGCGCTTGATACCCCAGGCGCTGGCCTGCCCCGTGTGCTCGGAATCGCTGTCGTGCGGGCCGAACATCATGAGCGTCGGCCACCACCAGCGGTTGACCGATTCCTGCGCCATTTGCTTCTGCGCCGCCGTGCCCTCGCACAAGGCGCGCACGATGTCGAAACCCTGGCGCTGATGAAAGGACTCTTCTTTACAAACGCGAATCATGGCGCGCGCGTACGGCCCGTAGCTGCATCGGCACAGCGGCACCTGATTCATGATCGCGGCACCGTCGACCAGCCAGCCAATGGTGCCGATGTCGGCCCAGCTATCGGTGGGGTAGTTGAAGATGCTGGAATACTTGGCTTTGCCGGAATGCAAAGCGTCCACCAGATCGTCGCGACTCGCTCCAAGGGTTTCAGCCGCCGAGTAAAGATAGAGGCCGTGTCCGCCCTCGTCCTGCACTTTCGCAAGCAAAATTTCTTTCCGCTTGAGTGACGGCGCGCGCGTGATCCAGTTGCCTTCCGGCAGCATCCCGACGACTTCCGAATGTGCGTGCTGCGAGATTTGACGAATCAGGCTTTTCCGGTAGTCCTCCGGCATTTCGTCCTGCGGCTCAATTTTTTCGTCACGAGCGATGCGCGCGAGGAAATTCGCTTCGGCGGGGGAAGCGCCATGGGCGTGAGGTGCCGCTTGCTGTGCTGCGATGTCGGGTACATCTAGGGCTTGGGTGTACATGGATATCCCTTTTTAGAAACACGACTAACAGGCCGTACGGGCTTGAATTGGACACGGATAGTATTCCCGACCGACCGGTCAGTCAACTATACGATCACGGGGGGCATTTCAGGCTGCGACGCGAAAGCCGCCGATTGGAAAGCTGCCGAGAGCAATAGCAGATTAATCATCAAACAACCCACCCGCACAGGTAGGATCAACCACGATGCTTTGCTTCACGAATATGACAAATACAGCTAGCATCGCACGATAATTACGGCGCGTCGTACGCACGACCGCGTTGCAAACCCATATGGATACAAGTAGCGCCTGAACTGCGAGGCGCCCGGATACACCACAAGCATGGAGGTTGGGTGTCAGAGTCACGTATCGCTCGTTTGGCAAAGGTTCCGTTTGGTGAAAACGAACCCTTGTTGCATCGCGCCCTGGAAGCGGGCGGCATTGGGTTGTGGGACTACTTCCCTTCGAGCGGCCTGATCGACCTGTATCACAACGTTATTTCGTTCCAGACACTCAAACCGGGTCGCTACTACGGGCCCTTGGCCGAGTTCACCGAACACATTTTGGTCGACGACCGCGAGACCATCGAGCGCTTGCTGCACGACTGTGCGGAGGGTGCGCCAACGGTCGAAGCTGAATTTCGCATCCTGACACAAGCCGGTAAGATCGTCTGGCTGCTATGCCGTGGGCAACGCACTGTGCTAAGTGACGGCGAGCCGCGCTATGTCGGTACGCTGTCGGACGTCAGCGCCAGTGCCGAGCGTGAACTCAAACTGCTTGCCTACCATGAGTCGCTCTTTTCTTTGGCGCGCAACCCGCTGGTGGTTGATCGTGCTGATTTCCAGAAAGCTGCAAAGCAAATCATCTCTCAGGCAGCCACGACTTTGTGCGTCGCACGGGGCGGTTTGTGGCGTTTTTCGGACGACCTCACGAGCCTCGATTGTCTGTATCAATACGACGCAAGAGACCGGGGCGCATCAACGGCGTCGGAAAATGAAACCGTCGCCGTAACGCTATTGGCCAGCGACTTCCCGACCTATTTTGCCGCCATCTCCCAACGCCGAAGTTTCGCGGTCGCAAACGCAAGAACCGATCCGTCATTGCATGAATTTGCTGCCACTTACCTGCCGCAAACGGGCGTGCGCGCGCTTCTAGATGTACCGGTGTTTGATCATGGCCAATTGTGGGGTGTAGTGTGCTTTGAGGACTGCGAGAACGAGCGCGCCTGGGATAGCGACGCCGAGGCTTTTGCCAGTTCTGCGGTCGACCTGCTCTCGCTCGCGCACGAAGTCTCGCAACGCGCAAAATCGGAAGCGGAACTCGCGTCCACTCGAGAGCGGCATCGCGCGTTCATTCAGGCGAGTCACGACTCGATCTGGTCGGTGGACATTAAAGTTCCCATCGATACGACGCTCCCGCTCGACGCACAGATTTCTGCGCTGCGCGAGCATGCCTACATTGACGACGCCAACGATGCGTTCACGCGCGACTATCACCTGGAGCCGCAGCGGGTGATTGGTCGCCGCCTGTTCGGGTTTATGCCCGAGTTGTTCAAAGGCTCGTCACTGCGCGACTGGATTAATCGCGGCTATCGCCTGAGCGAGCGCGAGCTGCGCCTGCGCGTTAAAGGCGAGGAACATCATTGGCTCTCGCTAACATTGCTCGGCGTGGTGGAAGACGGCAAGCTCGTGCGTATTTGGGGCGCGCGCCGCAACATCACGGATCGTAAGCGATACCAGTCACTGCTCGAACATCTGGCTTTCCGCGATCCGTTGACCGGTTTACTCAATCGCCAGCGTTTGGTCAGCGAGGTCAATGAATTGATTGATTGCGGAAAGACTGCCGCGTTCGGCGCGCCGAACGCGACTTTCGGTGCCGTCGCGACATTATTGCTGCTCGATTTAAATCAATTTAAGGATGTAAACGACACCCTCGGTCACGGCGCCGGAGACGAAGTGCTGCGACAGATGAAGGCGCGCTTCGACGTGGCGTTGGTCAATGAGAACGCCATCGCGGCGCGACTTGGCGGCGACGAGTTTGGCGTCTTCGTGCGTGGCGTAGGCACCGCAGAGGGTGCCATGCGCGTAGGACAGTCGATCACCGAGGCGCTGGCTGCACCGTTCGTCATCGGGGGCGGCAAATTTCATGTCTCGGCCAGTATCGGTGCGGCGATTTATCCCACGCACGGCTCGAACTTCTCCGAGCTATCGCGCTCAGCCGACGAGGCGATGTATCACGCCAAACAAACCGGCGGCGGCGTGCGCTTGTTTAGCCGCAATACGGTCGTGTTCGAGCGGCGCAAACTCTTGTTGCTAGCCGATTTGCCCGAGGCAATTGATCGCGGCGAGCTGACGCTCGAATTTCAACCGATCATCAATTGCCTGACGCGGCGACCGGTGCGGATGGAGGCGCTGGTGCGCTGGAATCACCCTGAATACGGTCGTCTCACCGCGCAGGATTTTGTGTACAAAGCCGAAATGTCCGACTCCATCCGCGTGCTCACGCGCTGGGTAATCGAGCAGGCATTGCAGGCTGCGCGCGACTGGCAGCCCGTAGCGCCCGGCATCGGCGTGGCGATCAATATCTCGCCGCGATTGCTCGGCGACAGCAGCATCGTTGCGCATTTGCAGGCGAGCATCCAGAAGTTTGGTTTATCGGCCCGACTGGTTGATCTCGAAATCACCGAGACTTCGTTAATCCACAATCCAGATCGGGCGGCGCAGGTGCTGTCCGACTGTCGCGCGCTGGGTTTCTCCATTTTGATTGATGATTACGGCGTGGGCTTTTGCTCGCTGGCTTACTTGCGTCGTTTGCCGCTCAAGGGGCTCAAGATGGACGCGTCGTTTGTGTCCCGCGTGACCGAGAGCACCGAGGACGCGGTGATCGTGCAGTCCACCATCACGCTCGCTCACAATCTGGGCCTCACCGTAGTCGCAGAAGGCGTCGAGGATGCCGCAACACTCGGCTTTCTTGAATTTCACGGCTGCGATTTCGCACAGGGCTTCGATATTTCACGACCGATGCCCATTGCCGAGACGCTGGTCTGGCTGAAAGAAGAAGCGAAGACGACTGCCACGCCCGCGTCACCGAATTTGCCACCGCCGCTGCGCGTGGTGAACTGACCGCGAACGCGGCTTTTGCGATAGCTGTGTTCGCAGCTACCATGACGCCTTGCTTCTGAAGGCATCAGCATGACGTTCAACACCATCGAATACCGCTGCGTCGACGCAGCGGCGCGCATCACGCTCAACCGCCCGGATCGCATGAACTCGTTCACTCAAGTCATGCACGACGAGCTTCGAACGGCGCTTGCTCGCGTGCAAAGCGATGGCGCGCGCGTGCTCGTGTTCACAGGCGCAGGACGCGGCTTTTGCGCCGGACAGGACTTGAATGACCGCGCTGTAGCGCCGGGCCAAGCGGTTGATCTCGGCGAATCGGTTGAGAAAAACTATGCGCCGCTGGTGAAGGCGATTCGCGCTTTGCCGATCCCGGTGATTGCAGCGGTAAACGGTGTGGCGGCGGGTGCGGGTTGCAATTTCGCGCTCGCCTGTGATCTGGTGATCGCGACCGAAAGCGCGAGTTTTTTGCAGCCGTTTTGTAAGCTGGGTTTGATTCCTGATACCGGCGGATCGTATTTTTTGCCACGCCTTGTCGGAACGCAACGGGCGATGGGGCTGGCGCTCCTCGGTGACAAACTAACTGCTAAACGTGCGGCGGAAATCGGGCTGATTTTTGAATGTGTGGCGGATGCCGAATTTGCTGCTCGCATCGAAGCCGTTGCCGCGCAACTGGCAACCGGCCCGACGCTCGGCTATGCCCGCACCAAGGAGGCTATCTACGCCAGCCCGAACAACACGCTTGATGCGCAGCTCGCGCTTGAAGGCAGCCTGATGCGTGAGTGCGGATTCTCGGAGGATTACCGTGAGGGCGTGGCGGCGTTTAAAGAGAAACGAGCGGCGGTTTTTACGGGGCGATAACGACTGTTTCGCAGGTCGAGTTTGACCATCAACTTTTTCGTGTAGGCGCTATTTATCAGGGGCTAGCGGCTATTTTTATATGAAGTCAACTATTTGACTAATTGACCGTCAGCCCCTGTATAGCGGTCGTCATATGAAAAAGCTGATTCTTCAGAGTCTGAAAACCGACCAAGCGGTCGGTTATGTTTTACAGCTCGGGTAGCATCCCGAACCACACCCGAACGTACTCATTCGCCGTCATATTTCGGAGCCATTTCACAACATGTCACTCACATTCAAAAACGTTGGCGTGATCGGCGCAGGCACCATGGGCGCAGGCATCGCGCAGGTCGCGGCGCAGGCTGGTTGCTCGGTCAAACTGTTCGACGCCCGAGAAGGCGCAGCAGCGTCAGCCATCGAGCGCACGGGCACCACGCTCAACGCACTTGCGGCAAAGGGCAAGCTCACGTCTGAGGCCGCAACCGCCACCATCTCCCGCATCAGCGTCGCCCCTGATCTCGCCGAATTCCACGACTGTGATTTCGTCATCGAGGCGATCATTGAGGATCTCGCCGCGAAGCAGGCCTTGTTCAAATCGCTGGAAAGTATTTGCGCAGACAGCACGATTCTCGGCAGCAACACGTCGTCCATTTCGATCACCGCAATAGCCAACGGTTTGGCGCGTCCGCAAAATGTCGTCGGCATGCATTTTTTCAACCCCGCGCCTTTGATGCCGCTGATCGAAGTCGTGAGCGGATTTCTCACGTCGCCCGAAGCCGCCGCCAAGGTCGAGGCAGCGTCCTTCGAATGGAAAAAAACGCCGGTGCGTTGCAAAAGCTCACCGGGCTTCATCGCCAACCGTGTGGCACGGCCTTATTACGCAGAAGCGTTCCGCGCGCTTGAATCTGGCGCGGCCGATGTGGCAACGATTGACCTCATCCTGCGCGAAGTGGGCGGCTTTCGTCTGGGTGCGTTCGAACTCTTGGATCTGATCGGGCTCGATGTCAATCTGATGGTCACCAAAAGCGTATGGAATGCCTACTACCAAGACAGTCGCTATCGCCCCAGCCTTACGCAAGAAGAGATGGTTGCGGGCGGTCTGTTGGGCCGCAAATCCGGACGCGGCTTTTATCGTTATGTTGACGGCAAGCCCATCGCCTTCGACAGCCCCGCCTCGTCGCTCGGCCCGGTGCCGACCTCAATTCAATATCTGCTCGAATCCGACGCGCTCGACCCACTTGTCGATCGCATCAAAGCCGCCGGAATCAAGGTGCAGGCCCGCAAAGAAGACGACCCGCTTGGCGCGGGCATGCTGCGCGTCGGGAACGCCACTGTCTGCCTGAACGACGGTCGCTCCGCCACGCAACTGGCTTACGAAGAAGACATCACGAATGTGGTCATGCTCGATCTCGCACGCGACTTCGCGAGGACGCCACGCGTCGCATTGGCACGCGGTGAAGAAACGACCACCGCCGCGCTAGCCGATGCCGTTGGCCTCTTCCGCGCGCTCGGCATTGAGGTCTCGGTGATCGACGACATCCCTGGCATGGTGGTCGCGCGCACGCTCGCCATGCTCGCTAACGAAGGCGCGGACGCCGTACTGCAAGGCGTGGCCGATGCCGCAGGCGTAGACACCGCGATGAAACTGGGCTTGAGCCACCCGGAAGGCCCGCTGGAAACGGCAGACCGCATTGGCATCACGCTCATGAACGCGATTCTCGTGAACCTGCAAGGGCACACCGGCGATGATCGCTATCGGCAATCGCTGCTGCTGCAACGGAAGGTGTGGAGCGATGGCAGCTTCACGTCGTAGTCGTAAGGTGCGCATCAAAATGCACACCATCGCGCCACACGCAACCGGCGTTGGTTCGCCACCTAGGTGCGCGCTCTGGCGCACACCCTACGGGGCCTGAGTTGACCACGCCCACGCCGCGACAAGTCGCCGACGCCATGTTTGCTCGCGACCATGCGGCGCGCTCGCTCGACATCAAAATCGTTGCCGTCAACCTCGGCAGCGCCACCACCTCCATGCTCGTGCGGCAAGACATGGTCAACGGCCACAGCATCTGCCACGGCGGCTACATGGCACTCCTGTGCGACACCGCATTCGCCTACGCCTGCAATAGCGGCAACCAGAACACGGTAGCCAGTGGATTCTCAATCGAAATTCTCGCGCCTGCCGCGCTGGGTGACACGCTGGTCGCGGTCGCCGTCGAGCAGGCGCAACGCGGGCGGCAGGGTGTGTACGATATCAAGTTAACCAATCAAAACGGCGACATCATCGCCCTCTTCCGCGGCAAAAGCGCGCGGATTGCGGGGGAAGTGATTGCCACGCAAAATAAAGATTAGTTTAGGCTCGGCGATGCATTTCACACTTACTGTCGTCATTCTCGGCACCAGCCGGGAATCCAGAAAGTTGGCCGTCGCAATTGCGTCGAACAACATCTCAGTGTGGCGACGCTCTGGATGCCCGCCTTCAGCGAGCATGACGCCGGTTTAGATAGAAAAAAGTATTCGTTCGTTTTGCCTGAAGCGACCTCCAAACATGCCAACAAAATCCCCCACGCCGCTCCACG
>JANXUB010000175.1 GCA_025352105.1 Burkholderiales bacterium
ATCAGGTGTGGGCGTTGGACACCACCTACGTCCCCATGGCGCACGGCTTCGTTTATCTCACGGCGGTGGTGGATGTGGCCAGTCGTCGGGTGCTTGCGCACAAGACGGCCACCACGCTTGAGGCGCATCATGCGGTGGAGATCATTGAGCAAGCATTTGCCAAATTCGGCATCCCGGAGATCGTCAACACCGATCAAGGCAGCCAGTTCACGGCTGAGGAGTTCACCCGAGCAGTGCTTGGACGAGGCGCGAAACTCAGCATGGATGGTCGCGGTGCCTGGCGTGACAACATGTTCGTCGAGCGCTTGCGGCGCAGCGTTAAATACGAACGGGTGTATCTGCGTGCCTACGAGAGCGTGAGCCATGCGACGACCGACATCGCTGAGTACATTGACTGGTACAACAGCCAGCGCGGGCACACGAGTTTGGACAACGATCAAACGCCGGATGCGGCGTATTGGCGAATGTTGCCGAAACAGAAAGTGGCTGCGTAGAATTACTGTCACTGGTGTGCCCCGAGTTACCCACCGGGGCACGCAAAACGAGCGCTATGCAGGGCGCTTTTGCGTGCCCCCGTGGATAACCCTACATCCCCAATTAACCCGCCCACGTTTCTCTTAAATCTCGGGGTTTGTTGTCTTAACTAACTGAGCCACTTCTATGGTCGGGTATTTTTCCAGCGACGGCAAATCTGGATAATTCAGCACGGCAATGTTGTTTGGAAGGGAAACCTGATTCAACGCTCGACGCGCGTCTTGAGCCGCTGTGTCATTGTCGAAGAGAGCAATTAGGCGGTTCGTTATCCCGGCTGCCGCAAACGCTTTCACCATAGCGACCAAATGCGGTGCCCCGCCCGGTGAACGAGTGGATTCGAAATCCAAGAAAGAGTAATACTGAGATAGGTGAGGGTATAAAAATGTCATCGCCGCTTCGAGAGCTGAGCGGTCGGAAGAACCCTCGGTCAGAATTATTCTTGGCGCGTTCTCTGGATGGCCAGCAATCAACGCTCTGAGGCAATCTTCGCAGACGGGCTCGCTCTCTTCGTAGTAACCGCCACTTACTAGTTCGCTGATGTCTTGAACTACTAGGCTCTCTGGTTCAGAGAGCTCGCAGGCCAATCGGATTAGGCAGCGGATATCTGCACAGAAGAAGCCGAAAGGATATTTGTCTTGGTGGTCGAGGATATAAGTGACAATCGGATCTAAGCTCAGGCTCTTGTATTCTTCGAACGGGTATGACAGGTATCCGCAGCGAAGAATTCGACCAAACGCTTCTGCGTACCCGTCAAAAGTAAGCTCACAGAGGAAGGCTATATGTTTTTCATCCTCGTCGCTAGCAACTTCTACCCCATTCACTTCAAGTTCTTCGAGCCTACATTGTTCGAACTCAGTCCGAACCCGATCCATTGTGAAACCCATGATGTTCAATCTGTCCATCACCTTTGACGTTTGGCAGGTGTAGTCGACTACGGTCTCGTTGTCATCAGCTTCGCTTAGCTCGGGTTCTCCCCACACCATTCGATTCCGCTGGGAAACGCGTCTTTCAAACTTGCGCCGATCCGTCTCACGGAATACTGTCATTGCTTCAGCTACGACCTCACTTTTTGACAAGATAAGCGGATAACCAGCTACGGTGAAGTCCGTGTATGTGCCCATAATCAGTTAATGCGCGTCATGAGGTGAGGCCTGACGCGATGCATCACACGCCCGCTGGCTTATGCGACTCAAGCCAATCCTTCAGCGCCGAATCAACACGCGTTTGCCACCCATCACCCGTATCGCGAAATCGCTGGACCACCTCCGGCGAAAGGCGAATCGTGATGCGCTCCTTGGTCGGTGTCTTTTGCGGGCCACGTACTTTGAGCTTTTTCAGCAATGTGCCGGGCAGCGCCTGTTTCGCGTTCTGAAAGCGCTTGATGCCCGCAGCGGTGAGCTCGCGGACTTGGCCTTCGTTGTCAGTCAGTGGTTTGGACTTTGGCATGGTTTCTTACCTCTCGATCATTGGCCTTACGAAAACTGATGACGCGAATGCCATCAAGCGTTTCCGTGAAGCACAAAACATGTAGCCGTCCGCGTAGATTGCCCAGCGCGACATAGCGAGTCTCGCCATATTCCTTCCGCGAATCAGTCTGGACCAGCGCATTTTCAAAATCAAACTCCGCTGCGGTCTCAAACGGCAGATTCCGCTCACGAATATTGCGCTCGTTTTGACAAGATCAAAAATGATACGCACGGCTATATTGTATGCACAATTTAACTTCGGAGCAAATCAGCACTTGCGTCGGATTACGCGGCCTTCTGCGGCACCAACCTGACCTGTAACTCGCAACCGCCTGCACTCGCATAGCGTTTGAGCGTCGCGAGCGACGGCGCATGTTTGCCCGCCGCTAATTTGCATGCGACCCACCTCGATATTCTCTTTATCAGGCTATTTCGCTGTCGGCATCACAAACTCTGCGCCCTGGCCGATTGATTCGGGCCAGCGTTGCATGACGCTTTTTTGCTTTGTGTAGAAGCGCACGCCTTCTTCGCCGTAAGCATGCATGTCGCCGAATAAAGAGCGCTTCCAGCCGCCGAACCCGTGCCATGCCATCGGAACAGGAATGGGGACGTTGATGCCCACCATGCCGACTTCGATGCGGCGGGCGAACTCACGGGCGACATTGCCGTCGCGGGTGAAGCAGCTGACGCCGTTACCGAATTCATGCGAGTTCACAAGCGACACCGCAGCCGCAAAATCGGGGACGCGCACGCAGCTCAACACCGGGCCGAAAATTTCTTCTTTGTAGATTTTCATGTCAGCCGTGACATGGTCGAAGAGGGTGCCGCCCAGCCAGTAGCCCGCTTCGAATCCACTCGCCTTGAAACCACGTCCATCGACCAAAAGCTTCGCGCCCGCTTTCACGCCGTCATCGATGTAGCCCGTGATGCGCGACAGCGCGGCAGCGGTCACAATTGGGCCCATTTCGGCGTCGAGCTCCATGCCGTTTTTGATCTGGAGGGTCTTCGTACGCTCGATGAGTTTAGGCAGGATTTTCTCGGCGACATCACCGACCAAAACCGCCACGCTGATGGCCATGCAGCGCTCGCCGGCTGAGCCGTAAGCCGAGCCAATCAGCGCGTCGACCGTTTGCTCGATATCGGCATCGGGCATCACCACCATGTGATTTTTTGCGCCGCCCAGGGCCTGAACGCGTTTGCCATTTTTGGCGCCGGTTTCGTAGATGTAATTGGCAATCGGCGTCGAGCCCACGAACGACACCGCTTTGACGTCCGGGTGCGCCAGCAGTGCGTCGACCGCCACTTTGTCGCCCTGCACGACGCTGAAAATGCCGTCGGGCAACCCCGCTTGCTTCCACAAGTCCGCCATCAACAACGACGCCGAGGGATCGGTCGGCGAAGGCTTCAGGATGAACGCGTTACCGCAAGCAATCGCGACCGGGAACATCCACGCCGGCACCATGCACGGGAAGTTAAATGGCGTGACACCGGCGACCACGCCGAGCGGTTGCCGCATTGTCCAATTGTCGATGCCGGTCGAGACTTGATCGGTGTAATCGCCTTTCAGCAATTGCGGAATGCCGCAGGCGAATTCAACGACGTCGATGCCGCGCGACACTTCGCCCTGAGCATCGGTGAAAACTTTGCCATGTTCCGAGGTGATGATTGCCGCGAGTGCGTCTTTGTGCTGATTCATCAGCTCCAGAAATTTAAAGATCACCCGAGCGCGCCGGATCGGCGGTGTATCGGCCCACGCGGGAAATGCGGCGTTCGCTGCGCTAACCGCAGCATCAACTTCGGCTACGTTGGCGAACGCGACTTTGCGCGCGAGTTCGCCCGTCGCTGGGTTGAAAACGTCGCCGTAGCGCCCAGACGCCCCGGCCTGAACCGCTCCGTTAATGTAGTGACCCACTTCTGCGGTTGCGAGTTGTGATTCGATCTTGCCCATGAACTGCCTTTTCAATTTGCGGATGCCTGCGAAATGCGCGCCGCGAGGGCTGCATTCCGGCGAATCGGAGATTGTCGCGCTTTGCGGGCGTGGTCGCCAAGCTGGCTTCCGAATATTGGCGGTGCGCAACGCCTAACCTGTGCGACTGACGCACAATAGAGAAGTGACAGCGAACAGCCATAAAATTCGCACGTAACCAAGTCGATACGAAAACAAGGTGGAACTCATGCCCGACGGCACTAAGGCAGCGCAAACTCTCAAAGAAGCGGCTCTCGAATATCACCGCTATCCGCGTCCAGGCAAACTCGAAATTGCCGCGACGAAGACCATGACCAACCAGCGTGATTTGGCGCTCGCCTATTCGCCGGGCGTTGCGTTCGCGTGTGAAGAGATCGTGCGCGACCCGGCCGAGTCGTACAACATGACGGCACGCGGCAACCTTGTGGGTGTTGTGACGAACGGCACGGCGGTGCTGGGCCTTGGCAATATCGGGCCGTTGGCAGCAAAGCCGGTGATGGAAGGCAAAGCCGTCCTGTTCAAAAAATTCGCTGGTATCGATTGCTTCGATATCGAAATGAACGAGTCCGATCCCGACAAACTTGTTGAGCACATTGCCGCGCTGGAACCCACATTCGGCGGCATCAACCTTGAAGATATCAAGGCACCGGAATGTTTCTACGTGGAGAAGAAGCTGCGCGAGCGCATGAAGATTCCGGTCTTTCATGACGACCAGCATGGCACCGCGATCATCGTCGGTGCAGCGGTCACCAACGGCCTGCGCGTCGTTGGCAAAAAACCGGAAGACGTGAAACTCGTGTGCTCAGGCGCGGGTGCTGCGGCGCTGGCATGTTTGGACATGCTCGTGGCGATCGGCATCAAGATTGAAAACATCTGGGTCTCGGACATCAAAGGCGTGGTCTGGCAGGGTCGCGTTGAGGAGATGGACGACAACAAGGCGCGCTATGCCAAGGTGACCGATCTGCGCA
>JANXUB010000199.1 GCA_025352105.1 Burkholderiales bacterium
AGCGCACGCGGTATCTGAATTTGATCGCCAATCAAACTGGCAATATGCAACGGCTGGTGGAGGATTTGCTCACGCTCGCGCGCATGGAAAACGACCAGATGCCGCCCGAATCGGTGCCCACCGATCTCGCGCAAATTGCTCGCGACGTGCTGGCCGACGCCGAAGCGCTCTCCGCCGGAACGCACACCTTCATCGCCAGCATCGCTCCTGCCACTGTGCTGGGCAGCGGCAACGAACTCCGCTCAGCGCTCGGCAATCTGCTGTCAAACGCCGTCCGCTACACGCCGCAAGGCGGGCAAATTGCGCTCACCGTCGCCGCCGCTGACGAAGTAAAAGTCGAAGTCAGGGACACCGGTGCCGGCATCGCCGCCGAGCATCTGCCGCGACTCACCGAACGCTTCTACCGCGTCGATCGGTCACGCTCCCGCGAAACCGGCGGCACCGGCCTCGGCCTCGCCATCGTCAAGCACGTCGCGCAGCGCCACCGCGCCAAGCTGGAGATCGAAAGCGAAGTCGGCGGCGCGAATCACGGCAGCACGTTTCGGCTGCGGTTTCCGGCAGTCTGATCACGGCGATTGGTCTTTTGGCTGCGCCTGGCGCGGGCATTCGCGCAGGGCGGCTAAATAATCGACAGCCCGCCGTCAACCATCAGCGTTGCGCCGGTAATGAAGGCCGCTTCATTTGAGGCAAGCCACAAAATCGGCCATGCGATTTCGTCAGGCGTGGCCCAGCGGCCTATCAGCGAGGTGTCGTGGCGCTCGGTCTTGAGCGTTTCGACGCTTTTGCCAGCGGCCTCTGCGCGCCCGACGTGAAAGTCGGTGAGCGTGGAGCCGGGGCAGATGGCGTTGGCGCGAATGCCGTGCGCGGCTTCTTCATGCGCTAGCGTTCGGGTGAGCGCGAGGAGGCCCGCTTTGGTCGCGTCGTAGAGGCCCATGTTTTTACGGCCCGTGACCGCATAGCAGGATGAGACGTTGACGATGCTCCCGTGGCCCGAGGCGCGCAGCAATGGCAACGCGGCGCGGCAATAGTTCGCTGCGCCGATCAAATTGACGTTCAGCATCGCTTGCCACTCTGCGAGGTTTGCCTTGGCGATGGGCGAGTAGTTGCGCATTGCGGCGTTGTTGACGAGCACGTCGAGTTGGCCAAACACCTTGGCGCAGTGTTGCGCGGCGGCAAGTGCCAGTACCTCATCAGCAATGTCCGCCACGAACGAATTGATATGCGCGCCGGGCACGGACTCGATGATGTGCCGTGCGGTTCGATCCAGCGCAGCGGCATCCGAATCAACCAGCAATACCGCCGCGCCCTCACCGCAAAACACGCGGGCCGTGGCGGCACCGATACCTGCGCCGCCGCCGGTAATGAGTGCGACCTTGTTGGCGAATCGATTCATTGCAGCGTCAATCCGCTTTCGCGCCCGTCGCCTTGATCACTTTGCCCCAACGCGGAATTTCCGAGCGAATCCATGCGGTGAATTGCTCGGGCGATGTTGCGACAACCTCGAACTCCATTTCTTGCAGACGCTGATTGATCTCGGGGAATCGGAGAATTTTCACCACCTCGCGGTTGTAGCGATCGATGATGTTTTTCGGCGTTCCGCCCGGTGCAAGAAACCCGATCCATGATTGCGCTTCGAAATCAGCAAAGCCGGATTCGATCATCGTGGGCACGTTGGGCGTGCCAGGAAAGCGCTTGAGTCCGGTAGAGGCGAGCAGGATCAATCGCCCCTCTTTCGCAAATTGCTGCACATTGCCGGGTACAAAAAAGCCGATGGGTACGTTGCCGCCAACGAGATCGGTCACTGCGGGTGCCGTGCCTTTGTACGGGATGTGCGTGACTTTGATGTCGGCCGCGAGCTTCAACATTTCCATCGTGAGGTGCGAAGCGCTGCCAACCGCGATGGACGCGTAGGACAGTTTGTCCGGACTGGCTTTGGCCTGCGCCACAAAATCCTTAAGGCTCGTGATGCCGCTCTTCGGATGCGTGACGAGATATTGCGGTGATTTCACGGCGAGTGTGATGGGGGCCAGGTCTTTGAGCGGGTCGTACGGCATCTTGTCGAACAGCGTCACGTTCACCGCGAGCGGGCCGTTGTAACCGACGAGGAGCGTGTGACCGTCGGGTGGTGATTTAGCAACGAAATCGGCACCGATGTTGCCGCCCGCACCGGGCTTGTTCTCGACGATGAACGGCTGGCCGAGCGCTTCCTGCAGCTTGGGCGCGAGCATGCGGGCGAGGACATCGTTGGTGCTGCCGACGATAGGCACGATGATGCGTACGGGTTTGGTGGGCGACCAATCCTGGGCGGACGCTGCGACGGAGATTGCCGCAAATATGATTGCGATGATGTGGTGAGTTTGAACATGCATAGCGAGTCCCAATTTCATAATTTCGTAGGGTGTGCGCCAGAGCGCGAACCATTCCTGCCAAACCAATAAGTCTTTTTCATCGACCGACGGTGCGCACTCTGGTGCATACCCTACGGCAAATCTAAATCGAATAAACCGGATGGTTGTTGCAGTCAGTGAGTCGCTCGCGGCCCCACGCGACCGGGTCTGCATCACGCGCCAGCAACACGCCCGCCGCACGCACGCGTTGTGCGCTCGCATCCAGCGCGGGTGGCTCAACGCCCTTAGCCAAACCTTCTGCAGCCTCAACCAGCATGCGCCGTGCCATCACGATGGCTTTGTCGGTAGGCAAGAGCAATTCAGCTTCGTGGTTTTGAATGGGGCCCATGCTTTCCTGCAATGAATAGTCCTGCGCGGAGAAACCAAACACGCCGCTGTACGCACGCTTTTCCTGCTGCGCCGTGCGATCCATGCCGTAGTCGTTATCGCGATTGGCTTTGGGCCTGAAACTGCCCGGCGCTTCGTACTCCACATGAATGCCTTTACCTTCGACCATGTGGCCGCGCTCTTCGTCTGACAGCGCCTTGCCCGGATGAAAATTGATGCTCCATGCCCAGCAGTGATGATCGTCAATCGGTACCCAGACGTGCCCCGCGAGCGAATGGTCGCCGAACGGCGGAATCAGCGTGAACCACGGAAACAGCCAGTGCGTCACCCGCCAGTAGTAGGTGTCCGCGTCGCCCATGCGGCGACCGAACAGCGTGAGCCCAGCGGGATTTTTCTCGATGGTGAACACCACATTGCCATCGGCCTTGATGTAGTCGAGCGCTTTGCAACCCCTATGCATCGGATCAGTGTCGACTTCGTAGCGATGCACGTACGACACATGCGCGGTGTCGATGCCGCCTTCCATTGCCTGCAGGTAATTGCACTCCTGAATGCGCTTGCTGACGAACACGTTTTCTGCCGGCAGGCCGCACCATTCCACCTCGGGCGGCGCGGGCTGCTTGTCCGCAGGCCCCATATACGCCCACACCACGCCACCGCGCTCGACGCAGGGGTAAGCTGTGATGCCCATGCGGTCACACACTTGCGGTGCCGAGGGAACGTCGACGCATTTGCCATCGCGATTGAATTTGAGCCCGTGATATGCGCAGCGAATGCCGTTCTCTTCATTGCGCCCAAAGTACAGCGACACGCCGCGATGCGAGCAGAATTCGCTGATCAAACCGACCTTGCCTTCGGTGTCGCGAAACGCCAGCAATTTCTCGCCAAGGATTTGCACGCGCACCTGCGGCCCGTCCTTTGCTGCGATTTCGGATGAGGACATCACCGGCACCCAGTAGCGGCGCATGAGGCTCCCCATCAGCGTGCCGGGGCCGGTTCGGGTGAGTGTTTCGGATGTTTGTTTGTCCATGAGGCGAAGTGATGCGTACGCAGACTTAAGCGTTCGCGGATTATGCGGGCGACGCTGATCGCACGAGGCTCAGAAATTTGAAATCGCGCACTGTTCAGGTTGCATCCTGCGAAAGCGCGAACAGTCATAGACTTTTCTTTGAAAGCTCAGTGGCCCCTAGGCTGGCGGCAATAAAGTGATGAAGTCGATTATTGCCATAATTAGCTTGTATCCCCCATTTGATAAGGCATCGCGCGAAAAGCCACTAATACTTGAGCGTACTCGCGCTGTTCGTCACGACTCCCGCAACATAGAGCATCGTCGCCAACGCAACTCCGCGAAACGGAATGCTGAAAAAGTACAGCTTGGCGAGGACGAGATACGCGACGAGCACGACCATCCCGAGCGTCACCAAAAACGTTGATTGCCAGAACATGGCGGGATGCGCGAGCGCAAGGTAGGCGTAGACCGCGCCGAACAGCATCAGGCCCATGCTGTGGGTCGCGTTGAAGCCCAGTGTCGCTCGCCAGACGGTGGTTTCTTTGGTGATCACGGGGCAGGTGTTCTGCATCGCGAGCAGGACGTTTTTGTCGCGCGGATGCATTTTTGGGCCGTTGAAGGTGTAGAGCAGGTGAATGCTGCCAAATAGCCCGGTGATGGCGGCGCTGGCTGCGATGAGTGTGGACGCAAGCATGGTTTTGATCCTGTGTGAATTATCTTTACAAGCGAAAGATTGAGCGCATTGTTCCACTTCAATCCTTCTCGTGTCAAGATTACGGGTATGAAGTCAGTCAAAACCGTTTCAAGCGCTCGTCAGCCGACGCCTAATCCATCCAGAGCGGGCTCTGCGTCAAAGGCTGGGAGCCCTGCACTCGATGCCGAGTCCAGGCCCTACCACCACGGCAATTTGCGCGAATCTCTGCTCGAAGCGGCAGACACCGTGCTCGCGCGCGAAGGGACGTTGGGCATCACATTGCGTGAAGTGGCGAAACAGGCGGGGGTGTCGCACGCCGCGCCGTATCACCACTTCGCGAGCCTGGACGACATGCTCGCGGCGGTCGCCGAACGTGGTTTCGTGCGGCTCCGCGAAACCATGGCGAAGTCAGCGCAAGCCGCCGATACGGGCGAACGGCTGCTGCAAATCGCCGACATTTACGTGAGCTGCGCGCGCGCGAATCCGGCGCAGTTTCGCCTGATGTTTGGGCCGCTCCTGGCGCGCAAACAGGAGTTTCCACCGCTAAAGGTGGCCGCTGAAAGCGCATTCGGCGTAGTGCGCGTGGCGGCATGCGCCCATGACCCGAAGGGTGGCCCGGAGCTGGCGCTGCTCTGCTGGAGCTTCGCACACGGACTAAGCAATTTGTTGATTGATGGCGCGTTTGACGGCTTGCCGATGGAGCTGCCAGCGGCCTCGGTGCTCACGCGGCAATTGGCGCAGCGCGCTTTAATGGGGCCGTCTGTCGCGTGACGCTTAACGAAGTCGACGGCATAGCTCAAGCCGAGCGCAGCTCTGCCAGCGCACTAAACGGCAGCTCCGCTTTCACCAGAATCACGGTGCTCGGCGCTTCCATCGCGACCTTCATCGGCACGGTATGCACGATGCGTTGCAGCGCCAGGCCGTGCGTCGCGGCTCCGATGACGATGACGTTGACGTGGTTGCCCCGTGCGTAGTCGATGAGCGCCTCTGCGACGTCACCGGATTCGAGCACATGCAGCGAGAGCTGGTGTTTTTCGGTGTCGATGCCCTGCGCCCAGTGCCGCAGCATTTCGAGGTAGCGGGTGTGCACGCTGGCTTCGCTTTTGGCCGCTTCGGTGCCACTCGTCTCCGAGGGTGAAATGACGGTGACACAGGCGAGGCGCGCGCCGGGGCGCGAGCCCAGCGAGCGTTGCGCAGCCGTACGCAACGAAAAGTGCGTGGCGTCAGTCGCGTCCTTGAACGGCACGGCGACCATGACAATCGGCACTTCATCAATTTGCGTGGTGGGTAGTGGGCTGGGTTTGTAGCTCATGCCAAGCGCTTTAATCCAGCGCTTGAAATGAACGCGCCATGAGGTGCCTTTTGTGCGGGCGCTGCGCTCGGTGATGCGGATTTGTTCCGGGCTAGCAAGCTCAGCCGCCAGGTGCGCCGCCGACGGATAGCGCGCCGCGGCAGCGGGCGCTAGGCAGCGCAAAATCACTTCCTGCAACCACGGTGGCAAGTCGGGTCGATACCGGCGAGGCGGCGGCGGATCCATCCACAAACGCTGGCGTAAACCACCGTCTGTTTGCGGGTCACCAAACGGCAGCTCGCCGGTCGCGAGCTCATAAAGCATCACGCCTATCGCAAAAATATCGCTGCGCGGATCGCCGCGCACACCGACCACCTGCTCTGGAGCCATCCATGTTGGCGAGCCAATCGCCTTGCGCAATTCTTCCGCCAGCAGGTCGGGGTAATGGCCGTGATAGCTCAATCCGAAGTCAAGCAGCACCGCCGAGCCATCGTCGCGGATGAGCACATTGGCGGGCTTCAAATCGTGATGCACGACGTTTTGCTGATGCAGGCTGTGTACGCCCCGGGCCACGGCTTCACCGAGACGGGCGATGGTCGCCGGATCTAGTGGCTGTCGCGTTTCCCGCCGCTCGTCAAGCCAATGCTGCAACGGCTTCGCCTGCACATATTCCATCACCAGATACGGAACTCGCGTGAGATCGCCGGCAGCCACAAAGCGTGGCACATGTGAGCCCTTGAGCGAGCGCAGAATCTGCTGCTCGACCTCGAAGCCGACGATGTTTTCCGCACCGTCGCCGTTGGCCATGCGCGGCACTTTCATCGCCATCGGAAAGCCGGGATCGCGCTGTCCGCTCGTTGCGCTGGCGGCGTAGTGAACGCTGTAAATGTGCGCCATGCCGCCCGAGTGAATGCAGGCGTCGACGACAAAACCATCGAGCGTCGCGCCCGGCTCCAGCAGCTTCATTCGCCTCTCGCCAGTCGGTCCGCAAAGAAGTCGGGCAACCCAGCTGCACGAATCGCGGCAGCGGCTGCACTGTGGTCATATGGAACGCGCACAAACGTGAGCGCGGACGCATCGCGGTCAAACATGGCATACATCGCCTCCGCCCGGCCGTCGCGCGGCTGACCCACCGAGCCGATGGTCGCGACCCAACGGCGGTGCGACGACACCGGGATCGGCACGCCGGGCGTCGGCATGAATTGCAACAAATCTTGGCCCCGCCCCTGGTAGTAGAGCGTTTGTTCATGCACATGCCCGCCGAAGACGTAGCGAATGTCGGGGCTTATTGTCACCGCCGCAGAGAGGCTCGCGCCCGCACCGCGCGAGTCGTAGACGTAGCGCCAGCGCTCGGGTGAGTCAGCGCTGGCGTGCACCAGCAGCAGCGAACCGTCCTGATGTGTGAATGGCAGAGCGTCGAGAAAGGCAAGCTCGCTCGCGCTTAGTTGTGCATGAGTCCATGCGGCGGTCATCTCGCCTCGCGATTGCACGGTCGTTTGTGCAGGCACATGACAGGCCATGTCATCGTGATTGCCTTTGATCGCCCACGCGCCCTGTTCGACCATCGCCATCACGCGCTGAACAATGGCAGACGGATCAGCGCCGTAGCCCACAAAGTCACCGAGCAACGCGAACTGCGTCGCGCCGCGTGCATTCGCATCATCAACGCAAGCGTCGAACGCCTGCACGTTGGAATGAATGTCAGAGAGAAGCGCAAGTTTCACGAGGCAGAATCGGTTGGGTTTCCGAACGATCATACGCCAGCTAAAGCCTTACGATTGCGGGAGTTGCGCGTGTGTTTGACGCAAGTCAAAAGTCCGTTCGCGCATCACGCTAGATTCACTGCATGAGTCGACGCAATTACCTCGGTAACGCTTTACGCAACGGGCTGGCCTATTCGCTGGCGCTGTCGATGACCATTTTGTTGGTCGGCGGCGCGGGCTTCTGGTGGCTGGAGCCGAAAGTCAACACATTGGGGGATGGGTTGTGGCTCGCGTTCACAACCGCCGCAACAGTCGGCTACGGCGACATTGTGCCAAGCACCCATGCATCCCGAGGATTTGCCGTGGTCGTGGTGTTGCTCGGGCTCGCGGTGTTGTCGCTGGTCACAGCGTCGGTCGCCGCGCTATTCGTGGGAAAAGGCGTGCGCACCGAGGAGCGTGCAATCGAGCGGGAGCTGATGCACGAGATCCGGGCGGCGCGCAAAGAGGTTGATGCGTTGCGGCGCGAAATTATCGAAGCTCAGTCCAAACCCGCGTCGCGCGACTGAAACACCCCGCTAGCGCAACCCGCGTTTGTACGATTTGCCGCCGGGTACGGCGATGCCGGTGGTGCCCGTTGTTGTGCCGCCGAGCGGCGAGCTGAACTGGCCTGGTTGAATCGGCTGCGCTTCAGGCTGGCTGCTGCTGGCAGGAGTGGCCGCACTGGCCGTGCCGCGCAAGCTCGGGCCGCTACTTGGCGTCTCATCAAAACGGCGCAAAATCTCCGCTTTAAGCGAGTTGTCCATCACGCGTTTGCCGTTGATGAGCCCGAGTTGCGACATCAACAGCATGGCCGATTGCACCGGCACCTCATCGGGCAACTCAGTGGCGCGAAAAAGCACATCTTCGAGATAGGATCGGTCGCGCGTCATGCGCACCAGATCGACCATCACGCCCGCTCGCTGCAAGCCGACGCGAACGCGCGACAGCAGCAAGATTTGTTCGTTAGTCATGGCCATCACCTTTTCGGATTAAACCGACTCCGCATGTTGCGAGGCATCAAGGCCTTCCATCTCTTCGTCGATGGCGACACGCCACGTGCCAAATGCGCGCAACGCGCTGACCAGCGCAAACGTCACAACGAACGCGTACACCGCGATCACGCCGGTGGCGAACGTCTGCACACCGATGTTTGCCTTCACTTGCGATGTCGCCAGCACGCCCACGGCGATCGAGCCCGCAACACCCGCCATGCCGTGCAGCCCAAACACATCGAGCGAATCGTCGACGTTCAGGATTCGTTTGAGCACCACCGCGCCAAAGTAGCCAGCTGCCGCACCCAGCGCGCCGAACAGGAGCGCCATCAGCGGCGTGACATAGCCCGCCGCCGGTGTAATGGCGATGAGCCCGCCGAGCACGCCCGAGGCCATTCCCAGACCCGACGCGTAGCCTCGCAGCGAGCCCTCAATAATGATCCATGCGACGGCACCAGCGGCACCGGCCACCAGTGTGTTGACGATGGCAATCGCCGCCGTGGAGTCCGCGTGCAGCGCGCTGCCGCCATTGAAGCCCATCCAGCCCACAAGCAAACAGCCCGCGCCCGCAAGCGTCAGACCCATGTGGTTCGGCACCATCGCTTCTTCGCCAAAGCCGATGCGCCGCCCGGTCACAATCGCTGCCGCTAGCCCAGAGAAGCCCGCCGCGACGTGCACCACCGTGCCGCCCGCCCAGTCAAGATGGCCCAACTTCGCCAGCCAGCCGTCAGCGTGCCACACCCATCTCGCGATCGGCGCATAAACCAGCACCGGCCACAACAAGCCGAATAACAGCAAACCGCCGGGGCGTACCCGCTCAGCAAACGCGCCGATCACCAGCGCCGCTGTGATGATGGCGAACGACAAATGGAACACCACCATCGGCCATTCGAGCGCCTCGCCGCCGGGGAACAATCCGTCAGCCAGAATACCGGTGAGACCGGCGCGGGAAAAGTCGCCGATATATGCGCCGCCCGTCGGCGAAAACGCGATCGAATAGGCAATCACGACCCACGCCAGCGTCGCCGCCGAGGCGACGACCACGCATTGGGCGTAGATCGAGATGATGTTCTTCCGACGCACCAGTCCACCGTAGAACAGCGCGAGCCCCGGAAACACCATAAACACGACAAAGATTGAGCTGGTGAGAATCCAGGCCGTATCGCCGCGAACTTTGGCGTTGTCGGTTTTTGGAGATACCGTGGCGGGCGCTGTCATAGGAGCGGTGACGGCAGGTGGTGCTATCGCTGCGCTCGGGGCCGCCGCCGGTACGGCCGCTCCGGTGGGACTGAACTGAGCGTCAGAAGACGCCGAAAACAAACACATTGACAGCCCGATGGCCGCCGCTAAGACATAAACAAAACGCACGCTTCTACCTCAAAAAATTTAGCGCTTCCTGAGCGCCAAATCGGGCCGGAAACCATCCGTGCTGCGGGTTTTACTTCCCACTTCACACATATGAATTTTCTGATGAAACTGCGTTTACGGCAATAGTTATACGTACAGATAATTCTGATCGCCGTGCGTTAAGCGCGCCATTTCGGTGCGATCTTGACGCAAACTGCTTATTTCGAATTATCTGCGGCTCAATCGATATTGTAAATATGCTATCAGCATGCATCGATTTTAATCGCGAAAAGCTGAACCACCGACCGTCAGTTAAACACGATACCGACGAGCGCCGAGCGTCGAAAAACTACGCGTCTGGCCGCGCCACCACCACGCCGTTGCGGCCATTTTGTTTGGCCCGTGTCAACGCGCGGTCCGCTCGATCAAAGGCGGTTGCAAATGAGTTGCTCGATGGCACAGGTGTCGCGCCGATTGAAATATGTAGCGGCAGATCGAGGCCATCGAGTGCATCAAGCGAAGTCTCGGCGACCTGGACGCGCAACTGCTCAGCGGTCGCGAACGCGACAGTGCCAGGCAGCGCCGGCAGCCACGCCAGAAACTCATCGCTGCGCCACCGTGTGACCAAGTCGCTGGGCCGAAGCGTCTGCTGGATGAGCTGCGCAACGTGGCGCAGGGCGATATCGCCGATGCGCCGCCCGCAGGTCGCATTGATGCGCTTAAATTGGTCGATATTTGCGATGAGCAGCACGCCACGGATGTCGCTTAACGGCTCAAGACGCCACAGATCATCGATCATGCGCTGGGCATGACTGCGCGACGGCAGGCCGGTCAGATGATCGAGCGCTGCGTCAACGGCCCTGTCATCGCGGCGTGTTTGGGCGCGCGTGACGACGGCATGAAACAGCGGCCCCAGCGCCTCAAACAAGCCCGTGCCCATCGCTTCAAAATACTTTGGTCGCGACGAGTACAGCGTCAACAATCCGCGCTGATCACCGGCAGTGGCAATCGGCACCACCAGAACGCTGCGTACGCCAAATTGCATGGCTGCACGCCGCCACGGCCCATGCAGCGACAGCGGCGAAATTTCGAATGAACGCATGGGCTCGCCGTGGGCGTAGCGGGGCGCATCGGTGTGCTGGGTCAAAAACTCACGCGGCACGACAAGCTCGCCTGCGACAGCACGTGCGCTGCCAACGACGACCTGAGGCTTGATCGACGCCGCCTGTGGGTCGCCAATCCAGACCCACGCCAGCGGCAGGTGCGGCGATGCGTCCACCATTTGCTGGCAAATTTGCTCGACTACGGCCATCGGATCCACGCGGTCCAGTAGGCCATTCATCGATCGCAGCAGCGCCTCCGCCATCAAGGCGTGTTCGCCCTGCGTTATTGCTTCCATTCGCGGAGCGTTTGATGCGACCGCGTTACCACCAACCGACACGTTTGGCGTGCTGGAAAGGCTTGGGCGGAACCACTTGGTTTGCATGCGCTGGAATGAGAGAACGGAGAAATTGGGACAGGTCAGAACGCTTGCGGATCCGAAAAAATCCGGCGAACCGACGTCGCGCGCTGATCGTTTCTGATTGAAACTATATTAGCCGAGAAGCGCGACAGCGATCAGACAGTTCTTAATATACTAGCCATAACGAAACACAATATTTGCAAAAAACGACCGTTTTTGTCTCGTAAATCGGCTTATTTGTCGTTTTTTGTTGAAGGCGCGTCAAAGTAAAGCGGCGCGTCACCCCACCCGTGCCACGCGCCGGGTCGGGCGCGAATCGCGGATTCCAACACCGAAATCACGTGCGCCTGTAACGTCGGCAGGGTGGCGCTCGGCATCGTAAGCACCGTAAGCTGCGGCTGCAAAGTCTCGGCGTTCCACTGCCCAACGTAGACATGAATCGGCAAATTTTTCCGCGCGGCGAGTTCGATCAAACTGGGTGGAAAGTGCGCAGTTCGTCCAAAAAACGGCACGGCTGCCGTGCGATCCACGAGCGGCGGCGGCACGTCGACCAGACCCAAAACACTCGCGCCGGAGCCCCATGTCTTCATCACCGCGCGCGCC
Source organism: Burkholderiales bacterium (assembly GCA_025352105.1). Classification (GTDB taxonomy): domain Bacteria; phylum Pseudomonadota; class Gammaproteobacteria; order Burkholderiales; family Casimicrobiaceae; genus Casimicrobium. The sequence goes on from JANXUB010000199.1 coordinate 11,876, forward strand.
GCGCCGCCCCAGTCGGTCACGATCAGCGGTGAGCCACAAACGCGCTCGATGGCGCGCATCCGAAATAGTCCAAACCAGAGCACCACGCGCTCAGACCACGCCGTCGCGTCGGGCCCGCGCCGCATCACAATCGACACGCGCTGCCCGCGAGCGCGCAAGTAGCGCGTCAGCCACCAGCCGCCGCCGTAGTGAAAGGTTACGAACAGCGCGGGCGTGGCGAGCGTTTGCGGCGCGTCGACCCGCAAGTGCTTCGCCATCCACGCGTCCGAACGCGTGAGCGACACCCACAAATCGGCGTAATCGGTGAGCCTCGTAAAGCGAAGATCTGCTGCAGCCGACTGCGCGTCCGCATCGGGCAACAGCGCGTGAATATTGCCGATGAGCGCCGCGCTCTCCAGCCGGAAAATATTCGGATTGCCGCGAACCCACGCGACCAGTCTGCGCCGAATAAACATCGGCGACAGTGCGAACATCATCGGCAGCACAACGTGATCACGCAGACGCTCCCACGCGCTGTTGGGGCGATAAACATCCGCGTTCTGTCCGCCCATCGACACCAGCGCCGTGCCGATCAGCACGATCACCATGCCCGCCACCATGTTGAACGTGATCGGCTCCGACAAAATCAACCAGCCCCAGAATGCTGCGAACGCGGGGAACAAGAAGGCGACCGATGAGGCGCGCTGCGGCCCAATCGTTTTGATCAGATGAAAGAAGAGCCCGTAACCCGCCGCAGTACAGAACACCGACAACGCCAGGATTGCGCCCCACGCTTTCGCCGAAGGCATGACGCTCGGGGCAAACAACAGGCCGGGCAACAAAAGCCACATCGTCGCGCCCCAAACCATGCCGGTTGCGCCTGCAAAACCGGAGTCACCGGTCAAATATCGCTTGATTAAAAATGAGGCAGTGGCGTACATGCTCGCTGCTGCGACCGCTGCCGCGATTCCTGCCAAAACCATGGGGGTCAATGCGACGGGTTGCAGTCCCACCAGCACCAGCACGCCCGCAAACGCGAACACGATGCCGATCCATTTGGCCACACCCAATTTTTCCTTGAACCACAGCCACGCGATGAGCGCACCCCACACCGGCGTCGTCGAATTGGCAATGGCGCTGTAACCGGCCGGGATGTGCTGCGCAGCGAAACTGTAGGCGATGAACGGAATCGTGGTGTTCACCGCGCCGACGGCGAGATAAGTCTTCCAGCGCGCGCGAAAGTCCATCGGCAAGCGCCACGCGAGCACGATGGCGAGCATGAAGATGCAGGCGACGCCGACGCGGGCCGTGGCCATCGCGAATGCGCCAAACTCCGGCACCGCAACGCGCATGAACATGAACGCCGCGCCCCACAAAGCGCCCAGCAGCAAGAGTTGCGCGAACGAATTTGACGAATTTGATTTCATTTCAACGCAGCGGCTTTTGGCTGCAATGACCGCTGCTCAAGGGCTGAAGGCGCAATACTCAAGAAGTCGACTTATGGCTTAATATAAATAAAGCCCCAGCACTGTGGGGCTTAGACGCGAAAGCTGCTGAGTTTTTACTTCTTGGCGGCAGCCACTTCGGCGGCCAGCTCGGCCCCGGATTTGTAGTGCGCAACGCGGGCCACCGTCGTGCGCAAAGTGCGATGCGTGAACGCATTGCTGCCGCTGATTTCTTCTTTCCAGTATTTGTTGGCGAGCGCCGTATTTTTTGGCACGTCCAGCATGAACGCGTCGTGCGAGCCTTTACCGCCAAAAATGTAGAGCTTGCCGCCAATCATTTCAAACGTATCCGCGTCGCCGCCCCACGGAATCGAGTACACGACGCCGTTGGCGCAGTAGCCGCCGAACTCGGGCAAATACTTTGTCGGCTCTTTATCGAACAGCGCCTTGTTCTCTGCCGTTGAGAAGTAGAACGTCACGTTTTCATAGGTCGATTTGATCGACGGATTGCCCTGCGTGTACGCGTTTTTCGTGAAAAAAGTGACGACGTCAGCGCCCTTCAGCAGCACGCGATCATTGCCATCGATGGCATGCGCGTTCACCGGGGAGAGCTTGCCGCCGGGGCTTTGGGTGACGAGCGGCGCGCAGGCGGTCAGCGCAAGCGCAGCGGTGGCGAGTAAACCAATTGAAAAGCGTTTCATCGCGAACTCCATTTCAGTGTCGTGGTGCAAAACGTCATTGTAGGAGGGCGGCTCCCGAAAATTTGTGGGAGCGGTTCTACCGCGATATCACCGCGAACGCAGGCCGAGTGGCGGCAAAGCCCTTGGTCCTGAGCCTGTCGAAGGACGCTCCTAAAGGGCCGCAGCCATGCGCTCCATAAACCCCGCCGCATGCGCCGAATCCAGCCAGCGCACGACGATCACCGCATCATGCGCGGGTTCAACCCACGTGTAATGTCCGCCCGCGCCGACCATGAAACTCGCGTCTTTTGATGCGCCCGGAAACTGCGTACCGTCGGTGTTCAGCCACATTAGCCAACCGTAAAACGGCGCGATCTTGCACGGTGTGCGCATCGCTTTGGCGAAATGTGCTGAGATGAGTTGCACGCCGTTGCAAGCGCCATCGTTGAGCAGCAATTGCCCGATCTTCGCCTGATCCCGCGCGCTGATCGACACGCCGCCGCCCCAGTGCGTGCCGCCGGGAACGCTCTGCATTTTTCGCTTCACACCCGCGTTGTCGACGATCTCCGTCCACGCATCGTCATAGCCTTCCCAGCGGAAATTTTCACCGCCTCCGAGCGGCTTGAGGATCGTTTCCAGAAACACTTCGGGTAAAGGCTGCCGGAACAAATGCAACAGCGCCAGCGACAGCTGATTGATGCGCACATCGTTGTATTCCCAGTACGTACCCGGCGCGTGCAACGGTCGCGCATCACCCTTCTTGCCCGCCACCGGACGCGGGTCATGCGCCACCACGCGGTAACGATCCACCGTGTCAGGCAAACCAAACACCGAGCCTTCCCATTCGCTGGTCTGCTCAAGCAAATGCGCCCAGGTGATCGTGCGGTTGTGCGCCGAATCAAAGCCAATGTTGTGGACGCGCGCGCAAACAGGCTCATGCAAATCAGGCAGCAGCCCGCGCCCATGCGCCACGCCCACGAGCAGCGCCAGATAAGTTTTCGCCACACTGAACGTCAAGTCAGCCCGATCGGGCTCGCCCCATGCAGCGATCTCCTTGCCGTGTTGCAACACCACACCCGACACGCCACCACGCGCATGCACCGGCCCGCGCAACACGTTCCACGGCGCAGGATCGGCGTGATGGACGCCGAACGGCACCTGCCCGCCAGCAGGAGCCGCCAACGGATCACGCGGCCACGGGACTTCGTGCGATTGGGAGAAATTGACGGCGTCGGAGAATGCATTCCTCCAGACATTGTGCCGCGATGAACCTGCCTTGCAACGCCAGCGTGTCATTCGTAGCCTCGATGCAGCTACAGCGGAATCGAGGCAATTTTCCCCGCGCCACGATCCTCGATTCCGCTGTAGCTGCATCGAGGCTACGGTGACGTTATCGGCAAAACAGTCCAGCCGTTTGCGCCATAAGTCTCATGCATGGTGTGTTCGAACATAGGCATGAGCGATTCGCGCTCAGTTAGATCGACCAAGTAATCGGTGTGCCCAATTCGAAATTGAACAGCTTGCTCTTCGCTTTCGGAGGAGTGAAGACTGGCTGGCCCGCATCGATACTCTCGGTCATCGCAACCGAGCAACATCGCGTGCCGCACACCAACTCCGTATCGAACAAACTGTCGAATAGCGTCATATTTGGGTTCGCGTGCGGTCATGGGGTCTTTCAAGAACGCCAAGAAGGAAAACGCAATCTTCGTAATTCCTCGAATGAATTTCGGGCCCGATCCAAACTCTTGTTTAAAAGAAATCCTAGCCGCCGAACCGTCAATTTCGAGCTTGGCGTTGATGTTCCGGGAGCCGCTACGGTAAGGCCCAGCACTTGACCCATCGTGCGCCGGAACTGCAAACCGCTCCATGTTGAACGTCATAGTTGGCCCCGTAGGTTCAATCGTTGCGACAAAGTTGCCACGGCTTCGAACAGCGGGCGGTTTACCTTTGCGGCCAGACACACGCGCCATGAAAGCAGCCGTATCGTACTCATCAGCCACGGCTCGATCCAAATGAGCAAGTCCGTTATTACATGCCTTGCAAACGACTGAGCCCGGCAGCGCGAATTCGTCGAAACCTCCGACGGCTAATGGAATGATGTGTTCGAGATGACCATCTGGGGTGTCACACAAACACCAAATACATTTGCCATTGGCCAAGCAATCTCTCCGTCACATGTCGGTTTGCGCTTCTACCCCCGCCGCGCCATAAACAAAAGCTTCGTAAACAACTCCGTGTCCTGCTCATTCTTAAGCACCGCACCGTACAAAGGTGCCAGCACCTTGCGCTGATCCTTCTCGCGCAGTACGGCAGGATCAACGTCCTCCGCGAGTAGCAATTTGATCCAGTCAATCAGCTCGCTGGTTGATGGTTTTTTCTTGAGGCCCGGCATTTCGCGCAAGTCGAAGAACGCTTCCAGCGCAGCACTCACCAGATCCTTTTTGATGTCGGGGTAGTGCACGTCGACGATCTGCTTCATCGTTTCCTTGCTCGGGAACTTGATGTAGTGGAAGAAGCAGCGGCGCAGGAAAGCGTCGGGCAGGTCTTTTTCGTTGTTGCTGGTGATGATGAACAGCGGGCGGTGCTTGGCGGTGATGGTGCTGTGCGTTTCGTAAACGTCGAAACTCATTTTGTCCAATTCGCGCAGCAAGTCGTTCGGGAATTCGATGTCGGCTTTGTCGATTTCGTCGATAAGCACGACGGTGGGTACCTCACTCTCGAACGCTTCCCACAGCACGCCATGCTTGATGTAGTTGGCGATGTCTTTGACCTTTTCTTCACCGAGCTGCGAATCGCGCAGGCGACTCACTGCGTCGTATTCGTACAGGCCCTGCTGCGCCTTGGTGGTGCTCTTGATGTGCCATTGCAAGAGCGGCCAGCCGAGCGCGGCGGCGACCTCTTCCGCGAGCATGGTTTTGCCGGTGCCCGGTTCGCCCTTGATCAAGAGCGGACGCTTGAGCGTGATCGCGGCATTAACAGCGAGCAGCAGGTCGGGGGTGGTGATGTAGGAGGCAGTCCCCTGGAATTTGACGGTCACGGCGGAGGTTCCGGAAAAGGTTAAGCGGTGCTTGCGCCAACGCCTGAGCGGCTTGCGGCCGATCAAGGCAAAGTGCGGTTGAAGCTCGTATGATACGGCGCATGACCACACTTTCCGCCTCCCTCGCCGACCTCCGCAAAGACTACAAGCTCGCCTCGCTGGGCAAGCGCGATCTGGCGGCGGATCCGTTCACCCAGTTTGGCAAGTGGATGGACGACGCCATCAAGGCGGAGCTGCCGGAGCCGACGGCGATGAATCTGGCGACGGTGGGCAGCAACGGGCGACCGTCAGCGCGCATCGTGTTGCTCAAGGGCTTCGACGAAAACGGCTTTGTGTTTTTCACAAATTACGAAAGCCGCAAGGGACATGAGCTGGCCGAGGCGCAGTGGGCGGCGCTGACGTTTCACTGGGTCGAGCTTGAGCGTCAGGTTCGAATTGAGGGGCATGTCGTTAAAGTGGATGACGCGATTTCGGATGAATATTTCAACTCGCGCCCGTTGCTATCCCGCATTGGCGCGCACGCTTCGCCGCAAAGCGAAAAGATCGACAGCCGCGAAGCGCTGGAAGCACGCTTTGCTGAAGCGCAGGCCAGGCTCGGCGACAGCCCGCCGCGTCCTGCGCATTGGGGCGGTTATGTGATCGTGCCGGAGATGGTGGAGTTTTGGCAGGGTCGACGCTCGCGCTTGCATGATCGGCTGGTGTTCCAGCGCCAGTTTGGCGGCTGGCATACCGAGCGGCTGGCACCCTAACGGTCGTGAAGTTTGGGGCTACGCCCCGAATGTTGGAGCATGCCCGTTTCCCTCACCCCCGGCCCCTCTCCCCGAGGGCGCGGGGAGATTCTCGACACGCTGTGGCGTGTTTCACGTTAATGCCCACCCCAATGCAGTGCCGTGCGGGCTGCGGCGCTTGCTGCATCGCACCGTCGATTTCATCGCCCATTCCCGGCATGGCAAACGGCAAACCAGCGGGGATCCGCTGCGCACAGCTGGACGACGATAACCGCTGCATGATCTTCGGCGACCCGCGTCGGCCCGCCGTTTGTTCAAGTTTGCGGGCTTCGATTGAGATGTGCGGCGACCGCGAAAGCGTGGCGGCGACGCTCGTTCATGCGATGAAATATTTGAGCGCACTGGAAGCTCAAACGAGATAACAGCTTTTTGCTACGTTGACCGTTTTGTTGGGGCAGCGGGCTGAATTTAGCTATTGTTGACTTACGCAAAACTTCGACGCTAGCCCTGGTTAAATGGCAGTTTCATCGCAAAGCTGTAGCTCGCAAAAAACTATTTCGCCGGAACTGCAATCATCAGTTTGCCGTCAACTTCGCCGACGAACACGCTGCTGTTGCCGGAGCTGCTGCCATTGGCGGATTTCGTTTCCGTCTTGAAGGTGAGCTTTTTCACGACCGGGATGTTGCTCTTGCCTGGCTTGCCGTCAGGGCCTTTTTGCGTCGCGATTTTTTGCTTGTCCTCGGCGTTGAGTTCGGTCAGCGTGATTTCCGTCACTTTGCTGCCCGCCTCCATCGTCACCATTTCCTTGTAAAAATCAAGCGCCATCGGGTTGGCGTTGACGGTGTACAAGAAGCCTTGCAGCGTCTTCTTGTCACTGGTTTCGATGGCCTTTTTGTAGGCGTCGATAAATGCTTTTTCGGCAGCCGGTGTAACCGCAATGGCCGGTGCAGCGGCGAGCATCGTGAGACCGAACGTGCAGAGCGCGGCCAGAAGTACTTTCAACATGGAACTCTCCTTATCTTTACAGTGACGGTGACGGTGGGCAACGAACATTAACGCCCGCCGCCCTACAGTTTCCCTACAACCGCAAAGACGAATTACGCGCAATCATGCTGCCAACGATTTCGTCACGGCGCAGCGCTGTAGGCGGAATGTAGGGTCGCGCCACTTAACGTGTGATCCTGCGGGCGGTTCATCCCGGTTCATCCGGGTCAATCCCGCCGATCAGCTCGACTTAGAGCTTGTCCATAAATTACTGGAGATCACATGAAACGCTCTCAAAGTTTTTGCTCGCGGCGCTACCGCGATATCGCGACCCGTCTGGCGGCTGTAATGGTGCTCGCTGCCGTAAGCCCGCAAGCGCTGGCGCAGGGCGCGACATCAGGTGTCAACACAGCCACTGGCGGCATCACCGTGAACGGCAACAAGACCGAGTTCAAGTACGCCTACACGGTCGTCAAGCCGTCGCTCGCCGACAAGAAATCGGAAACGATTTTGACGCTCACCGACAAGCCACTTTCTGTCAAGGCGATCAACGACACGTTCGCTCGCTCTGGCGAGATGCGCAACGACAACGTGCAAATTCTGGAGCTCACACTAGACGCCAACCAGAAGGTCCGATCCGTCGACTTCAACGTCGGGGCTCTAAAGGGAGGCGCGAATACAGCCGACTACAAAGCCGAGGTTTCCCGTTTCACGCCGACCGCGTTCGCTGGGCGCGTGACCAGTGGCGGCGAGCAAAAGGAGTTCAGGAACACCTTCAGTTTTGACGTGCGCTTTGACACCGCGTTGCTTGCGCCGCGCGCGCCCAACGCCGTTGGCAAAGCGGCGTGGGCCACGCCACAAGGCAAGGCCGTCGCTGAGTTCTTGCGCGCCGCGCGAGCTGGCGACAAGGCAGCACTCAAGCGCATCATGCTTGCCGAGCAGGTGAAGGCGCTTGACGGCCCGGACGCAGCGCGGTTTCTTGAATTTGTGAAGATGTCGCCGAACCCAAAAACGGCCGAATTCGATAGCCTCTTTATCGATGGCGATAGTGCGACGGCAAAAATCGCCGAACGCAGCAAAGACGGCGCAGCGTCGAGCGACTACACACTGCGATTGATCGACGGTGTCTGGCGGGTCGCGATGTAGTGCAAGGTCTGCGTCGGCCAGTTTAAGGTCGCCGCCGCTTTGCGATTCCGCGAGTCGGCAGCAAACGCGCGATATCAATTCAGGCGTTTCCTGAACCCCGGACCAACAGCAGGCGGGAAGTACTGCTCAGGCGCAATGTCCTTTTTTTTCGAATCACTACGTCCTTCTCAATAGGAGCCCGTCTTCACTCAGATCACACTCAGGAGAGCAATCATGAATTCCAAAGTTTCAACCTCACTTTCTGGCGTTAAAGCGCTTTTCACTCTGGCCGTCGCGCTCGTCGCACTGGTGCTGGTCAACGCGCAATTTGTGCACGCACTTGAACCTTCAGCGCCGTCGTCCCCTGCGGTCATCATGGCAAACGTACAAGCGCCTGCCGACGTTTCGATGAGCCAAACGCCTGCCTCGGTGAGCTACTTCGACGGCATTAACGTCGCCTCGATCGCCGTGGCCGCTTACGATCACTAGCGTCTCGACACGCAAATTCAGGGGAAAAGATTGTCAGCGCGCCATCGAGCACGACACGAATACGTCCGTGGGTCGGTCGGTCAGCAAAACGACCATGCCCTGACGAATGATCGGCGCGTCAAAGCCGAGTGATCGGTGATGGATTCGGAGCCACGATTGATCGCGCTCAACGGTGTATTCACCGTGCGCGGCGAAGTGAAGAGAGCGCACGAGGTAGCGCCGCTGTTCGCCTGTAATCGGCAACTGCTTCCCTGTAAGTAATTGAACCGTAGCGCTGTCAATCTCGACGAGTGAGTGAGCCTTTAGCAGTGTTTCGACACTGGCGAGTTTGTCCGGTTGAACGGGCTCAAAATCTACGTGCAACCGAAGGCTACTGATTGAGCCCGCCGGGGACCGAGTGGCTGGCCTGTACCAGGAATCCATTTGATTGCCCTCTGCGCCAAGTGACACTGCGACGCAGCAGAGAACCGTGGCAACCAGATTCGAGGTACGTCGAGGGCATGAGACGAAGGCAAACATGAGGCGACGACTCGCTACTTGAATACGATTGTTTGCATTACTTTTTCAAATTGCGGGCGGTAGCGCGCAAAATTTTCATCGCTGGCCGTGAAGCTCAGTGAATAGAAGAACTGCGGCGATAGCGCGATACCCATCCACTGCATCAACTTGACGCTTTCGCTGGCGACCGATAGCTCGGTTTTGAGCGCTGATATTCCACCCAGTGCAAACGCTGTCGTCGGAGTCAGATTCACTTTGAATTTTTGTCGCTCGTAGCCCGTCTGCAGACCGCCACGAATCAGATCAAACTCTTCGGTCAAGCTTGCGCGCCCCTGATCGCTGCGCGGAAAGTAGGTGAGCTCAATCGCGGCGACCGGGGCGACGCCTTCGGCCTTGAGCAGTACACGCACGCGTTCGCCGCCCAAATTTTTACCGCTGTTCGTGGTCGCCGACGGCAGAAAACTCACCTCCCAACCGCTCGGCCATGTGACCTGATAGGGCCGCGCCACGGTCGTGTCGGCCGACGCCGCGCTGATGTCGAGCGCGACAAAGCAGGTCGCCGCCAAGGCGAGCAACGCAAGCCTGCGTGTCGGCACAAATCCAATGTTCATTCGCTTCCAATCTTCGCGGTCTCTGTCGTAGAAAAAATTACCCGGCAGCGTCGTTTGTGACCCTACGTTAAACGTGATCGCCCTACAACTTCCTTACAACGCGATGCCATTACATTTTTTCGTGCGCGGACCATTGCCCGTTTTGCGTTTGTAGGAGAAACGTAGGGTCACGCCAACTAACGTGTCATGCGGGCTTCAACAGCGCCCTCATCGGCATCAGCCCTTCGCACCAACAAACCGCAAAAAGCAACGCCTCATGACTTATCGTTCGCCAAATTATTCTTCGTTCCGTGAGAATCCGCTGGGCACTGTTTGGCGTTCACTGTGGCGCTAATCGTGCTCATGGTGTTGTCAACATCGCTCCATGCAGCCACTTTTACCGCGAACGACTTGGGCGATGCGCCCGATGCCATTCCAGCGGATGGTGTGCGCGCGAGCGCTGGCAACGTCTGCACCTTATGCGCGGCGATTCAAACAGCGAACGCGCTGGCGGGGGCGCACGTGATCAATGTGCCAGCGGGCACCATCGTACTGGCAAGTAGCTTGAGCTTGGTGGCGAGCATTACCATCAACGGTGCCGGAACGAACAACACTGTCGTCAGCGGTAACGGCGTGACACAGGTATTTGTGTTTAGCCTCAACGGAATAAACGTGGCGAGAAACGGCCAGTCACCATTAGCGGCGACACTACTGTGAAGCCCGATGAATCATTCACCGTCACGATCACCAGCGCAAGCAACGCCACGCTCGAAACAGCCATCGCAACCGGCACGATCCTGAATGACGCCGTCGTCGTTGTTGTTGTGCCGGTGACGCCGGTGCCCGTCAATAGCCCGTGGGTACTGCGCGCGGCAATGCTCGGCGTGGTAGCTCTGCGGCGCAAATTCAGTCAGCCAGAAATCATGGGGAGGCATTGATGTCCGGGCAACTCTGGTCGATGCGCGTCAGCGAAGGCCTGTCCGCGTACTTCAACGTAGCCGACGGTCCGAGCCGTGAAGGCACGATGTGGTCAGTCCATTTGACGCGCGGCGATGAGCACTACGTCGCGATGGTCAAGGGCCTGCTCGCTGACGACGCAACAAAAGCGACGCGAAAGGATACGGCCTATCAAGCGCAAACCGCGATGGAATATCTCAGTGATCGACTCAACAACGGATGGCATCCGAAGGATGATGTCGAGCACACGATTCACGTCAGCAATCTATTGACTACGTCTGGTGCGATGCAGCCGCCCACCAACAAACCGTGGTGGCAATTTTGGTGAGCCGTGTCGATTCGTTTATGTCCGTTCTACTTTCAACTAAAGAAAACAAGGCAACTTTTCAATGAATGCGTCCACCCCAATCGTTCAGGACTCCTGGCAAAAAGTCCTCCCGATCCGCGATATCGCGGCGGAGCTGTTTTACGCTAAATTATTTGATCTCGATCCTTCGCTCAAAGCCCTGTTCAAAGGCAACATGAAAGAACAAGGCGGCAAATTGATGACAATGATTGGCGTCGCCGTCGCCAATCTGGATCGGCCAGAAACGCTCATGCCTGTGCTCAAGGGATTGGGCGCTCGGCATGGCGGTTATGGCGTAAAAGATCATCACTATGACACCGTGGCGGCCGCGCTACTCGATACCCTGCAACGCGGGCTCGGCGCGGAATTCACGCCGGAAGTCAAAGCCGCGTGGGTTGACGTCTATGGCGTGCTGGCCGGCACCATGAAAGCCGCTGCGGCAAAACCCGTTGAACAGTTCGCCGCGTAATTTGTAGTGTCACTTGCCATGAACTTGTCGACCCTTAGCGACTCTGCTTTCGATGTGGTGTTTTTCACGGTAGGGCGGTTACGACGACTCGCGTTAGCCGCGCTCATCGCCATTGGTTTTTACCCTCATCTCGCAAACGGAAATGGGGTCAAAGCCGGTCCGTTTGAGATCGAGTTTCGCTCCGAACGTAACTTCGCTGTCAGCTCAAACATGAATCCGTTCAAGTTGTACAAGCAGGCTCGCTACAAGTTGCTGCACAACGGACGTCCGGTCAGTTTCAGCCCAAATTCAACCGATGGCGGCAAGCGCAACTGGCTTGCCGGAGATTTGCTGGAAGCACATTTTCTGTACTCCAACGGTACGCCTGTTGTGCTCGTGTGTACCGAAACGGGCACCTATCTGGTGAACGATCAGAACGGCAAACCGGTGGTACAACGCCTGCACGAGCAGCCGACAAAGCGCTTTCAGTTTCTTGACAGCGCCGCTGGGCAGCCGGGTGAATTGCAGGAACTGAACGCTGGCCCGAACGCGGATGCAATGGGGCGCGATCTGGGCAAGACGGGCACGCTTATGCTGTTGCCAGATCTCAACGGTATTCTTGACTTGAGCACGCTTGAATTTCGCATTTACAACGCGCTTAAATTGCACAAGTGGGTGTACGACGATCCGGACTTTGGTGGCTTCAGTTTCGATGAGTCCCCGACCGGTCAGGCGCGCGTCTGGTGGCCCGCAAAGCGGCAGTTCGCGTTGGTGCGATACAAGTACGTGGGCTCAGCAAGGTTGTTCGCGTTTGAGCTGGTTGATCTGAAAACCGATACGGCTTACTTCGTACCGTTTGACCTGAACCAGACGCGACTGACGGCGCTGGGCGACATTACGCCCGCCTGGATGAACCATCATTTTCAGTGGAATGGGGACAAGCTCTCGCTCAAAATGGATCAAAAGTCATTGCCGTGGATCGGTAGTTTGAATGCCGCGCCCTATGGACATTTCAACTACAACCTGCAACCGGTGACGCCCGAAATGCAGAAGGTATTGATGAAGTTTCTGGTCGAAAATTTTGGCGCTGTGGCGGATGGATCAAAACAAATGTCGCACGTCACGGGATTGACCATTCAGGGAAAGCCGTTCAAGTTGAACTATTACGACACGGGGCAAACAGTGGTGCTGGAACCTGAATACGGCAGCCCAAGGGCGCTCACTTTGCAAATCGCCGAGCAGTTCAACCACGAGCTAGCGCAGGGCAATCATCAGGCGCTGTTTACGCAATTCAGACCGGGCGGCTTTTCTCAGTAGTTGTGATGCGGGATTTTTTCAAAGCGATGAAGCTGCTGTTCTCGCTCATCGCATCGCTGATCGGCTTGTTTGCCTGCGAATTCGCGTCGCCGTTTCATAAAAAGGACGGTGAGTGGTATTTTGAATCGCACAAACTTGGCGTTGCCGCCACGACGCCGCTGACGGCGTTGAATGATCGCTTCGCGCGCGTCGCTGACCGGATTTTTTATCGCGACGACGAGATTCACGGGGCGGACAGCGCGACGTTTGTGGCGCTGGACGACCATTACGGCAAGGACAAGTCGGCTGTCTATTTTGGTGACACTTATCGCGACGGTCGAGATTATTTTCTGGTCAAGCGAGTCCGCGTTGGACCCATTGTCGGGGCGGATGCTGCGAGTTTTCGTTTGCTCAAGGACGGCTACGCGGTAGACGCCAGGCAGGCGTATTTCTGGGGGACGCCGTTTGCCGTGCGCGATGTCGCGAGCTTTGAAGTGCTGGATTACGGTTTCACGCGTGATCGGATTCGTGGCTACGGCAGGACGACTGAAATTGCCGGCAGTGATGGCGCGAGCTTTACTGCAATCGATATTGAGTATGCGAAAGATGCGACGCATGCGTGGTACAGCTATCTCGCCGATGACCCGAAGACTAGGCGTATGCGCACGGCTTTTGTCGATATGAAGGGTGTCGACGCGGCGAGTTTCGTCGGCAAGACGAGCGGATACGCCGTGGACGCCAGGCGTGTCTACTACAAAGGCAAAGCCATTTCGACGTCACCCAACGGATTTGAATGCCTGACGCCGAGCTACGCAAAAAACACAAGTGACGTCCTGTACTACGGTCAAAAGATCAGCGGTGCCGATGCCGCAACATTCCGCTTGCTGCAACCTGCCGAGAACGGTGCCGATGCGGCCGACGGCGCTTCCCGATATTTAGAGGGCAAGAAGCTGTGAGAGCAGAGCAACTCGCAATGATTCCAGCGGAAATGTCGAGGCTGCCGCGATAATGCCGGATATCCCGCTATGAGTTTCGTCACGATGCGTCAGATCGACAGTACCGCGCAATCCATTGACGCGTTGATTCAAACCGGTGCGCTGGAGGCTGCGCGCGATTTGTTGCGCGCCGAGTTGGGGCCGCTTTCAACCCATGTTGGTACCGTAAGGGTCGAGGCTTGGTGTTCGGCGCTGGGCCTCACGCGATTGCTTGAGCTGCCCAAAGCGGTTGCAGCGGCGCATGTCGTGCGCGAAATGCGCGGTACCGCGGCGATTGCCGAGTTCATGGCGATTGCGCAAACGGCAAGCGCGCAGGGCGACGAAGTCGCCGAGTTTCGCGCGCTGGCCGGGGTTTACGCCACGGGCCTCCTGGTATGGAGCGGCTTTGGCGAGATGCTGCGCGCCTACTCGCGCATCAATGCATTGCATGCGACGCTGCAAAGCCGTTTGTCGAAAGACGAGGCGACCGAGTGTCTCGCCGGCGTGATGATTGCGCGCCTGCTGTTCGGTGGCGAGACCGCTGAGGCGGCCACTGTTGGCGAGACGTTGATAACGCTCGCGCTCGACGATACGATCAACAAGACGGCAAGACTGCGCGCGGCCACCCTGCTGGCGCCTTGGTTTGAGCATACGCGCGACGGCGCGCGTCTGCACCGCATGACCGAGGTGTTGCTGCCGCTTCTGAATGATCCCGAACTGCCAGACATCACCCGCCTGATATTCCGCACCTCAATTGCTCTGGCCGATACCTATTTGGGCAATAAGCTGGCATCAACAGCGGCTGAGGCCTTTGCGGCCGATCAATTGATGGCGGATGTCGATTCGTATCGCCCCGATGGTGCGCCGGTTCAGTGGCTACGATTCTTCGTTTATCGCGGCGCGTTCGAGGTGGCGACGCGTTCGGGCGATCAGGCGCGGTCCGGCCAGATTCTCGATCAACTCGAGGCGCTGGTTAATCCGGCCGAGGCGTCGCAAGTGCTGGCGCTGCACTATCGCCGCAGCACACGCTCGTTGCGTTCGCGCGAATATTCCGTGTCGCTCGCTCATTCGCAACGCTGCGTCGAATTGGCGCACACGCTTGAAATGCCGCAACCGATTGCGCTGTTGTATGAAAACGGAGTGGCGGCGGCGCTGTTGGGCTTGAATCGCCTCGACGAGGCGCGCGCGATTTATGTTGCGATCATCGCCAAATCAATGCCCGGACACCGGCTGGGATACGAGCGCATGTGCGCGCTGATTGACGCCACGGTCGCGCTGAATCAACAAAGCGGCAATGACGTTGATGGCCCAGTCGCCGGTGATCTTCTACAGCAATCGCTCGCGGACTATCTGCGAATTTGTGGTGGACGTCTGACGGCAAATCACGCACAAATTTTTCCGACAATCACGCAATCCGTGGTCGCCGCGATCTTTGCTCACGGGCTCGGCACACTAGCGTTTGCGGAAGATGTTCGCGCTCAGGGTCTGCCACCGCCCGATGCCCATCCTGTGAGCTGGCCGTGGCTCTTGCGTGTTCGGCTGTTCGACGGGTTCAGCATCGAGGGAATTGCCGCAGGCGCGCACGAGACTGGCAAGAAGGGCGAATCAAAGTCGATCCAGATTTTGCAGTATCTCGCCGCCCATGCGCCTGCTTCGGTGGCGGCGCAACGGCTGGCCGATGCGCTGTGGCCCGAGGCCGAGGGCGACAAGGCGATGCGCTCGCTCGATGTGGCGCTCACGCGCTTGCGGCAAGCATTGCCGGATGCTGCGCTGCTGGTGCGCCACGAGGGCAAGATCGGTTTTGATTTGAATCGCGTCTGGTGCGACACCCACGCGGCGCTGACGCTGGTGGACGAGTTGCGCAGTTACGTCAGCGCTAGCTCGGGCGTAAAGCCGACCGCTGACGCGCTGATCGCTGACTCGCGCTATACGCAGACGGCGCTCGCGTTGCTCGATCTCTATCGCGGACCGCTGCTGCCTGATTCGCGCGAGGCGTTTGCCCGGGATCGCTCGGCATTCTTTCGCTCGCAAGTGGCGGGGGCGGTGCAAATCGGCCTGCGCGCCGCGATCCGATTGCCCGATCAAACCCTGTCGGAAGAAATCGTGAGAAAGAGCGTTTCCCACGGCTTACCCGCCGATGTCGTGCGCTCGGTCATCACCGATCTTCAGGCACGCGGTGAGGACACTTCGCGGCGCGCAGCGCAATTGAGCCGGGTGTTCGAGCTAGCCAGGACTTAATATGCTGCGCACAGCTTTACCCTTGTAACGCCGGTTTCGTTTGGGCTAGATTGCCAAAACAGCTTAAGTCGACTTTAGTAAAATATCCTAATTAGCCTCTGTGCAGAGGACGTTTCAGCGAAAAGCTTTCCGTTTTGGAGCGTTACAATTCCCGCTCATGCGCAGGCCTGCGCAGCCCGAGTTCAAGCCCCGTGAAGACTTCCGTCCCCAATCGCCGCACCTCGCTCACACAGTTTCTCGTTGAACAACAGCGCTCGGCCAACGCCATCCAGCCCGAGCTGCGGCTATTGATCGAAGTCGTGGCCCGAGCCTGCAAGGCGATTGCGGTCAACGTCGGCAAGGGCGCACTGGCCGGGGTTCTCGGCAGCGCGGGCACGGAGAATGTGCAGGGCGAAACGCAGAAAAAGCTGGACGTCATTTCGAACGACATCCTGATGGAGGCCAACGAATGGGGCGGCCATCTGGCGGGCATGGCGAGCGAGGAGATGGAGACGATTCACGAGATTCCGAATCGGTATCCCAAGGGCGAATATCTGCTGTTGTTTGACCCGCTCGATGGCTCGTCGAACATTGACGTGAACGTCTCGATTGGCACCATTTTTTCGGTGCTCAAAGCGCCGGAGGCGATGGGTGAAGTCACCGAAAAATCCTTCCTCTTGGCGGGCACGATGCAGGTCGCAGCGGGCTACGCGGTGTACGGCCCGACGACCGTGTTTGTGTTGACCGTCGGCACCGGCGTGCACTGCTTCACGCTGGATCGCGAAATGGGCTCATGGGTGCTCACGCAGTCGAACATGATGATCCCCGAAGAGACGCAGGAATTCGCGATCAACATGAGCAACATGCGGCACTGGGAGCCGCCGGTGAAGCGCTACATCGACGAGTTGTTGCTCGGCAAAACCGGGCCCAGGGCTAAGGATTTCAACATGCGCTGGGTAGCCTCGATGGTGGCCGATGTGCATCGCATTTTGACGCGGGGTGGGGTGTTTTTGTATCCACGCGATAAGCGTGAGCCCGACAAGCCGGGCAAGCTGCGGCTCATGTACGAAGCCAACCCCATGAGCTTTATCGTCGAGCAGGCGGGCGGCGCTGCAACAAATGGCCGTCAGCGCATTCTGGATGTGCAGCCAAGTCAACTTCACGAGCGAGTCAGCGTTATCCTTGGCAGCAAGCGCGAAGTTGAATTAGTCACGCGCTACCACACCGAAACCGCGTAGAAAAAAGTAACCCCAACTTCTTATCCGTGAGCTCAGACAGTCCCCGATCCACACGCCACACCGCCTCGTTCACTGGCATCACGCGCGAGGCCATCGAGAACAATCATGCGCGCGAAGCCATTCGCAATTCCCCGCTTGCCGGAAAAGTGCTCTGCGACGTAGCGCTCGGTGAATCACTCGACTGCCTGCTCGAGGATTGGGACGGTGAAAGCGACGTTCACGTGTTCGCCTACGGCTCGCTCATCTGGAATCCGTGCATGGAACACAGTGGTCGCACCTCGGCGACTGTGCGCGGCTTTCATCGCCGGTTTTGTTTGTGGAGCAACGTCTATCGCGGCACACCCGAGAACCCCGGATTGGTGTTGGCGCTGGATCGCGGTGGAGCCTGTCGCGGCGTGGCGTACCGGCTGCGGGCGAACGTGGCGCGCAAGGAGTTGTCGCTGCTCTGGCGGCGAGAAATGTTCGGTGGCAGCTATGTCGCCAAATGGCTCAATGCCAAAACTGAAGATGGCCCGATCAAAGCCATTGGCTTTGTGATGAATCACGCGTCGAACGCCTACGCCGGTCGTCTCACGGACGAGCAAGTCGTGGAGCGGCTCGCAACCTGTCGCGGACACTACGGCTCCGGCGCGGATTACCTCTGCCAGACTGCGGCTGCGCTGCGCGCTGCGGCGCTCGACGACCCGCATCTCGACCGGCTTTGCGACCTGCTCTCTGCGCGCGAAGTGGAGATGCCCTGCGCGGGCAGTCAACGCGGCGGCTAAACGCGGCGTTACCGGGGCGCTGCTGACTGGGGCAAGAAAGCACCAGGAAAATAAGATTGCCGGTGCTAGCGCGCCAGCTGCCGCTGTGATACTGTGCGACAGGCAAATTTTCATAACAACGGGAGACGCATCATGGGTTTATTGGACGGCGTTTTGGGCGCAGTGCTCGGTGGCGGCAATAGCAATCAAGGCGGGCAGCATGACCTGATGTCCAGCGTCATCGGTGGGCTGATTCAGCAGGCCGGCGGCGTTGGCGGTTTGCTCGGCATGTTGAAACAGGGCGGCCTTGGACAACAGGCAGCGTCGTGGCAAGGCACCGGGCAAAACATGCCTGTTGACGGCGGTGATCTCATGAAAGTGCTCGGCGGCATGATGGGCGGCGCGGGCCAGCAGCCACAGGCAGCTTCGGGTGGCATGGGCGGCGCGATGGGTGGCATGGGTGCGATGGGCGGATTAGGCGGCCTGCTCGGCAGCGTACTCGGTGGCGCAGCTCCGGGTGGCGCGGGTGGTAATCTGGGCGACTTGCTCGCCAAGAGCGGCATTGGTCAGGATCAACTGGGTGGCCTGTTGGCGCAGGTATTACCCGGCGTAGTTGATGGCATGACGCCCGGCGGTCAGGTGCCACAGGCTCATGATCACAGCATGATGCAGGACATCCTCGGTGGCGTGCTCAAGAACGCCATGGGCGGCAAGGGCGGCGGTCTGTTCGGCTAAGCCAGCGCGCTTCTACTTTGTTATTTCCGGAGTGACTGATTGAATTTGTTTGATGCGACGATCATGGGCATCGTCGAAGGTGCGACCGAGTTTTTGCCGATTTCCAGCACGGGGCATTTGATTGTGGCGGGCTCGTTGCTCGGCGTGCATGACGAG